>AWOE01000013.1 GCA_000494145.1 Candidatus Calditenuaceae archaeon JGI OTU-1
CTTTCAACTCCCTCTCTCGGGATCACTCTCGGCCCTGAGCGAGAAGGTGAACGCGTGGACCGGAGTAACTTTCAACTCCCTCTCTCGGGATCACGAGACCGAGGCGCTTCGCATACTTTCGCATCAGCTTATCAAATGACTTTCAACTCCCTCTCTCGGGATCACCGAACCCTATTCCGGGATTTTCCGGCTCTCCGCGGCTTCCCGCCGCGGCGCCCCTTCGCACATCTGTATTTTTTCGGCCACTATTTGAAGATATAACCGCTACAAAACATCATGATTCAAATAGAGGATTTAAAAGAAATTCTCGGTGTACTTTTGTCATCTGGTGCTCTTTGTACTTTCTTCCAAAATTTTCATTCAGGATCGCGATAACATCCAAAACTCACCAGCTACGTCTTGCCGGGATCCGTACCAGCAGGGTCCGGAGGAGGCCATGTCCTGCTTCCGGCCGATACGCGTCAACGCTTGAATCGATCGGCCTCCAAGGACTCTACGGGACCGGGCCCGAACAGAGCGGAGGTCAGAAGGCACCCGCATCCGCATCGATGCGTCGAACACGGCCGTTCGCGACGTACGGTTCATAAGATTGGCATGGTCTCTCCCGGCGAATGCTCTTCCCCATCAGGTGCTTCAGCTGCGGCGCTCCGATCGGCCACCTCTGGGACAGGTACAGGGAGGGCGTCAACTCGGGGAGGAAGCCCGGAGAGGTCCTCGACGAGCTCGGCGTGAAGAGGTACTGCTGCAGGAGGATGTTCCTGACCCACGTCGAGTACATCGACGAGTTGCTCGAGTTCTACCAGCAGCGCGTCCAGCAGCTCCGCAAGGCGGGTGAGGGGTGAGAGTTTGGAAAGCAGGAGGGTCGAGGGGTTGAGGGCGAGGGTCGTCTTCGACAGCAGGGGCGACAAGACCGTCGAGGTCGAGGTGACGGTCGAAGGGTACACCGCGAGGGCCGCCGCGCCGTCGGGAAAGAGCAGGGGTAAGCGGGAGGTCAAGCCGTTCGCGGATGGAGGTGCGGAGGGCTCGGTAAGGGCTCTGAGGGAAGCCTCCGGAAAGATCGTCGGGGAGACCCTGGACGGCCCGCTGGCCGTAGACCGGTTGCTGAGGGAGGTCGACGGAACCGAGGACTTCTCGAGGATAGGAGGGAACGCGGCGCTCGCGACCTCAGCAGCCGCAGCCATCGCCTACGCCGGATCCGGAGGTGAGCCCCTTTACAGGAGCCTCTCCAGATACCTCGGCGCCGATCCCGGGATACCTCTGCCCCTCTCGAACGTCCTCGGAGGAGGTGCCCATGCGGGCTCCGGTGCGCCGGAGTTCCAGGAGTACCTGCTGATACCGGTGGGAGCGAAAGACGTGATGGAGGCGATCGAGGCGAACGTCCTCGCGTACAGGAAGCTCGGGAGGCTCCTCTCGCAGGAGGTCAAGGGGTATCCGTTGGGGAAGGGCGACGAGGGAGGATATGCTCCGCCTGTAGGGAACAGGAAGGCGCTGGAGCTCGTGGCGAGGGCGGCCGAGGAGGCGTCCGACGAGACCGGCGTCAGGATCGCGCTGGGCCTCGACGTCGCTGGCAGCAACGTCTTCGACCCGAGGTCCGGGAGGTACACCCTAAGGTCCGACGGCCTCTACCTGACCGGCGAGGAGATGGTCTCCTTCCTCGGCGAGCTCGTCGACAGGTTCGGCATCGTCTACCTCGAGGACCCCTTCTCCGAGGACTCGCCCGAGCTGTTCGCTGAGCTGCAGCGCTCCGTCCCTAACACCTTCGTCTGCGGCGACGACCTCGTCGTCACGAGGCCGGATCTGATACGCTCGGCGATCGAGGCCGGGTCCATCAGGGCCGCGATCGTCAAGCCCAACCAGGTGGGCCTGCTCTCCTTGGCCGCCGAGTCGGCGCGGATCTGCCACGACCGCCGTGCCCTGCCTGTCGCGTCGCACCGGTCCGGCGAGACGACCGACGCCTACCTGTCCCACTTCGCCGTCGGGACCTGGTGTAGATTAATAAAATGCGGGTTGATCGGTGGAGAGCGAATGGCGAAGCTCAACGAGTTGCTGCGGATCGGCGAAGAAGTTGGAAGCGACAGGCTGAGGAGGTTGAGCGTGTGATGTCGGACCTCGCGATAACACCTGAGATGGAGGTCGCCGAGATACTGGTGAGGTGCAACGCCCACATCGGAGCCAAGATCAAGGTCGCCCACATGGCCAGGTTCGTCTACCGGCAGAGGGCCGACGGGGTCCACCTCTTCGAGGTCAGGAAGATCCTCGAGAGGCTCAACCTCGCGGCCCGCCTGATAGCGCTCTACCCGCCCGAGAAGACGCTGGCCGTCTCGACCCACGTCTACGGAACCAAGGCCGTCCTCAGGTTCGCGGAGGTCACCGGCGCCCGTGCGGTGGCCGGCAAGATCCCAGCGGGCATGCTGACCAACAGGGTCCTGAAGTACTACGTCGAGCCCGAGATCGTGGTGGTCTCGGACCCGAGGTTCGACGCGCAGATAGTGGAGGAGGCGAGGATAGCCAAGATACCCGTGATAGCGATGTGCAGCACCGACAACACGACGTCCAACGTCGACCTCGTCATCCCGATCAACAACAGGGGCAGGCACTCGCTTCCCTTCGCCTTCTGGTACCTCGCGAGGAGGGTCCTGATAGAGAGGGGTCAGGCAACACCGGAGCTCCTCTCGTCGATCACGCTGGACCAGTTCGTCACCCACGGCGTAACGGAGGAGGGCGCCGAGGACTGAGGAGGGCGTACGGAGCCGCGAAGGCCGCAAGGAAGAGGGCCGCCAGCGAGTAGAAGCCGTCAGCCGTCCGAACGGTCACCGTTTCCTCCTCCGGTCCGAGGAGGGCCGATCCGCCGGGCACCTCCACCCTCTTATCGACCTCGCCGATCACGCTCAGCACCGCGACGCCGTCCCACCCGGTAGTCGAGTGGACCTCGGAGGCTCCTGCTCCGTTGACGATTCTGACCCGGACGCCTGGCGCCGGGAGGCCCAAGATGTCCCTCACCTCAACCCTGACGGTCCTCCTGGCCAAGGAGATGCGGTAGGCGTCTTCGCCTGAGGGCTCGACGTTAGGAGGCGTCTGCGTCTGGAGAGCTCCCTTCCACGTCACGCCCACGACCTTCCAACCCTCCGGGAGGAGGACGGCCGACCCCTGTGGGACCTCGAGCCTCGAACTCCCCGCCTCGACGACCACCGACGCATCGGCCGCTCCTTCCACGAGGAACCTCACCCTCTCCAGAACTTCGATCCTGACGGGCCTCACCTCGACGGGCCCATCGACTTTGACCGAGAAGTCCCCGGCACCGAGCTCCAACAGCACAACCCTCCCGCCCGACTCGACGAGGAGCTCCCTCGGAAGCATCAGAATCGTGCCATCCCTCACCCAGTCCTCTCGAACCCCGAGCGGGCCCAGGTCGATGACGACCCTGTGCTGCCGGACCCAGTTGGCTACCGCGATCAGGGGCCGATCGACCAGAACCTCGACCTCAGGGTTCCCGGAGCTGACGTCACCCGACCATCCGAGGAAGAGGAACCTCGTGCCCTCGCCGCGGTCGAAGACGCTCGGCACCGAGAGCCTCAGAACTGACCCAGCATCGGCCCATCGGACCCCTCCGAGGGCTGGGAAGTCCGACCTCACCTCCACCGCGTACTGGACGGCGTACCTCGCAGACACGGTGAGGGGCCTCTCGACCCTCACCACCACGTGTGCGGAGCCGGAGGAGAGATCTCCCTCCCAGCCCCTGAAGGAGAGCCTCGTCCTGTTGCCCAGGTCGATCACCTCTTCCGCCATCAGCTCGACTTCCCTGCCCTCCTCCGCCCAGAGCTCTCTGACCAGGCCCAGCCGCTCCATCACGACCCTCACCGCGTGCTCCCTGACCCAGAGGACCTCGAGCTCGCCGGGGCCCCTCACCTCCACCGACCCCGCAGCGCCGCCACCGGTCCTGAAGCCTTTCGCTGCGAGCCGCGTGCCGTTGCCGAAGGGGACGACCGTCTCCTGGATTACCTCCCTGTAGTCGAGGACCTTTCCCTCGTCGAGCCAGAGGACCCTCTCCTCGCCGAGCGACCTGACCCTGATCAGGTACTGTCTGACGTAGACTGCCCACGCCCTCACCGGCGACACGACTTCGATCTCGACGCTGCCTTCCCTCACGATCCCCGGACCCTCCCACCTCTCGAACCGGAGCCTCGTGGCGTTCCCGAGGTCTATCAGGTCCCTCAGCTCCACGGTGACCCTGCTCCCCCTGTCATACCACGCATCGACCGGGTCGACGGGCCTGAAGACTTGGACGCGGAACTGCGTCACGTACTTCTGGATGAGCGTCATGTGGTCCCTCGGCCTCAGCACCAGCCTCACATCGTCCGAGACCCTGTTGCCGGAGACGTACCAGCCGTCGAACCTGAACCTGACGCCCTCCGCATCCGTCGCGTAGATCAGCCCCTCCGCCACCAGCTCGACCTCCGAACCCGCATCGACGAGAACTGTCCTGACCGTTACCGGCGGGCCCTCGTCCACCTGCCTGAGAACGGTCAGCTTCATCCTGATCGGGAGGCCGTTGAGGTCGAGCAGGTACAGGTAGGGGATTGACGGGGGGAGCGCGGCCGACGGCGGTATGCTGCCGGTGCTGCCGCGTAGCCACGAGTAGGCCACGGCGAGCGCGTAGACGTTCAGCGTCGATGGCCTCGCGCCCCTCACGACGTACGGGTACATCAGGTCCGCGCTGTTCTCCGTGTGGTCGAGCCCCAGGGCGTGCCCGAACTCGTGGGACGAAACCTCTCTGACCAGCTCCATGTCCGAGCCGACGCACCGCAGCGAGATCGAGATCCTGGCCGAGGTGATCTCGTCACCGTAGCGGTACAGCTGTGCCAGGCCGCAGATCCTTCCCCCGAGGTCGCCGACGAACCTGACCGTGATGTCGCCCGATGTGCCGTTGACGCCCATGACCAGCGTCACGATTTCGAGCCTCTCGAGGTACTCGTGTCCGTACAGCGCCGTGAAGACGCGTATGGCCCTCTTCCACCACCTGATCCCCTCGAGGGCGTTGACGTTGTAATCGTTCGACGGATGCGGTTCTAAGAGTACCGTCAGAGTCGACTTCCTCCACGACCCTATGATACCTATCGGTTCGTTGGACGTCGCGCTGAGCTGTAACTGCTCGCCCTCGGCGTAGAGGACCTTGACAACGGTCCACTCCCCCTGCCGGCGATCGGCCCCTCCAAGTCCCGGGTAAGGGAGGAGCAGAAGGAGCAGCACCAGTGCGAGGACCCCGGTCCTCAATGCTACTGCACTCCTCGGAGGTCCTATCCGATATTAAGCCGTGTCGAACGGAGCCGATCGCGTGCTCCGGACAACTGAACGGTGGTCGTCAGCAGGGTGCCTGCGTTTCGATGGAACCCTCCTCCGGATCCGAAGCGTCCCCACAGCGAAGACCTGATTTATCACAGGCCCAAGCACCGGGCAGCGAAGGAGGATGAGGGTCGCCGTCTCCTGGTCGACGGGAAAGGACAGCCTGATGGCGCTGCTCAGGGTCCTCTCCTCCGGAAAAGAGGTCGTATGCCTCCTCACGACTTTGACGGAGGGCTACGAAAGGGTCACGATGCACGGCCTCAGGAGGGAGCTCCTCCACGCCCAGTCCTCTTCCCTCGGCCTTCCGGTCTTCGAGGTCTGGATACCTCCGAACGCGCCCAACGAGGTCTACGAGGAGAGGATGGGGAAGGCCCTCGCTGAGCTCCGGGACAGGTACGGCGTCGAGGGGGTGGTCTTCGGAGACATCTGGCTCGAGGACGTGAGGAGGTACAGGGAGGAGAGGATGCGCGGGACCGGGGTGGAGCTCCTCTTCCCGCTGTGGGGCGAGGATCCAGCAGGGCTGGTGGAGGACTTCCTGCGCCTCGGTTACAGGGCCGTGATCAGCGTGGTCGACGCGACGAAGCTCGACCCCTCGAGGTTCCTCGGGAGGACCATCACCTTCGAGCTGCTCGAGGAGCTGATGGCTGCAGGAAAAGATCCGGCGGGAGAGAGGGGCGAGTACCACACCTTCGTCTACGACGGCCCCGCCTTCTCGAGGACCGTAGGCTTCAGGACCGGCGACGTCGTCGTCAGGGACGGCCGGTTCCACTTCGTCGACCTCCTTCCAGCCTAAGGGTTCCGCTTCTCAGGTCGGCGACGTAGGTCCTGCCGTGCCACCTAACTCTGACCCTGCCCGTGAGGGATGACGCTGCGACCCTGATGAGGGCGAAAAGGATGGCGAGGTGCGCCAAAGGTGCGAGGGCCGCGTACCTCACCCGCTCCCCCATCCACCTGAGGTAGAGGGCCTGCGAGGTCAGCGATGCCACCAGCGGCACGACGCTCACACCGATGACCAGCGGGTGCTGGGCCGTAGCGAGGGCGATCAGCGGGAGTGCCAGCGGGCTGCCGAAGAAGATCAGCCCCCCTATCAAGTACCTCGAGAGCCGCCTCGCAGGACTTCCCCTCCTCTTGGCCTCGTCGAGGGCGTACTGCGTGAAGAGCCTCGTCATGCCGCCGAGGTAGTCCGAGAAGCTTCCGGCGAACTCGGCCTCGAACCTGTCCGACGCGTCGACCAGGGCCGTCCTCATGCCGCTGGACTTCAGCAGCTCTCCGAGCGCCTTGTCGTCGAGGAGCTCCGACCTGACCGCCGAGTGACCGCCTACCTTTTCGTAGGCGCTCCGCCTCACGGCTATGAAGGCCCCGAAGAAGAAGGCGAGCCTCTCGGAGGGGTCGTTCGATTTGCTGGGCGGTGCGAGGAAGTACATCAGCATCAGGAGGGTCGGGAGCATCGTCCTTGACGCCATGCCGTTGCAGCTGAGCCTCGGGATCAGGGAGAGCGCGTCGAGGCCCTTTGCGGCCGCCATGCCGATCGCGTCGCTCAGGAGCGTCTCGTCCTTCATCCGCGAGTCGGCGTCGACGAATACCAGCCACTCGCCCCTCGAGTTGAGGTAACCGACGTGGCAGGCCCACGACTTCCCCATCCACCCCTCCGGCGTCTCCGGAGGAAGGACGTAGATCGTTCCCCTTCCGAGGTAGCGGGACGTGACGCGCTCCGTCCCATCGCTCGAGTGATCGTCGACGAGGATCACCTCCTTCCTCAGACCCCTCTGCGCGAGGAGCGAGTCCAACGTCCCGGGCAGCACTCCGGCCTCGTTCCTCGCGGGGACGATTATCGAAACGGTCAGGCCTCCGGCGACCCCTCCGGTTCGGCTCAGCGGAGGGACGAGCGAGAGGTTACGCCTCGAGACCGCCAGCACAGCCGCCCAGCCGAGCGCGATCAGCAGCGAAAGCGCCGTGAGCACAAACTCCCACGCGGCCATCCCCGGACCCAGGGTGACCGGTAGATCGCCGTGATTTTGGTCTGAGTTGAGACCTCAGAGGTGCCCTTGCCGGAATGGGTAAAATGACGGGCCGGAGCACTCCTGCCGGTTGCTGCGGATCCACGGAAGGGGCCTGCGGATAGGGGTGGTGGTGAGGGACCCGGTCCTGGCCAGGAGGGTAGTCGAGGCGGCGAGGTCCCACGGCTTCAAACCGGTCTGGGTCCTATCTCCGGAGGAGCTGCCGCTGGGGATCGAGGTCGTCGTCCACGAGGGCCCCGTCGACCTGCCGCCTGGCCTGACCGGCGTGGCGGTGCAGAGGGCCGACGACCCGACGACGGTTCTGCTCAGGGCCCTTTACCTCGTGGCGTCGAGGCGGCCTGGAAGGCTCGAGGTCGCCATCGATCCCGGCAGCAGGTCCGGTGCGGTCTTCGTCAGGGGAGGCGTCCTCCTCTGCTCCGGCGTCTTCAACGGAAACGCCGAGCTTCTCGAGGCCGTCCGCTCCGTCTCGATCTCGGTCGGAGAGGAGCCCAGCGTCTTCTACGTAGGCTCGACCTCCGACAACTCGACCTCCGAGCTCATCGAGGCGCTCAGGTCCTCCTTCCCGAACTCGAGGCTGGCGATTATACCGGAGGGGCCGATGAAAGACCTCAGGGTTCCGGAGGGCCTGAAGGGCGACGAGCTCGACGCCTACTTCATCTACCTGAGGGCCGTATCGTTGAGGGCCTGAGCGCGGATCACGTCGGCCTGATGCCCTCCCTCATCCGGTCACCGATCGAGGACTCGATGCGTAAGATCTCGGCGTAACGCTCCCTCAGCTCCGGCGCGTCCCCTGGCGGAACGACCGTCACCCTCACCACCAGATCCCCCCTTCCTCCTCCCCTTCCCCACCAACCCCTTCCCCTGACCACGAACTTCTTCCCCGATCGGGTGCCCGGAGGTATCCTGACGGTGACGGGGCCGTCGAAGGACTCGAACCTCACCTCCGTCCCCAGCACCGCCTCGCTCGGCGTTATCGGGACCCTGACGTGGACGTCCTGACCGACCTTGCGGAAGTGCCTGCCGCCGTCTATCCGGAGCAGCAGCCTCAGTTGGCCGACGCTCCTGTCGTTGACCTCGACCAGCTGGCCGTCCTCGACGACCCGCGGTATCCTCACATCGAGCTCCCTCGCCTGCCGGACGACTCCCTTTCCCGAGCAGACGGTGCACGCCCTCTCGACCACCTTTCCCCTTCCCATGCAGGACCTGCAGGTGGTGACGGTCGTCATGAAGACGCCTACCGAGACCCTGCGGTATACGACCTGACCTGAGCCGTTGCAGTCCCTGCAGATCCTCAGGTGTCCCGGTTCCGCACCGGTCCCGTTGCACCTGCTGCAGACCTCCTCCACCGGAACCCTCAGCCTCACCCTCCCTCCGTTGAAGGCGTCCCTCAACCCCACCCGGACCTCGTAGACCCGCTCCGGTGCCCTCTCGCCGCCGAAACCGAACCACCCGAAACCGACGTCCCTGAAGAGGCGCTCGAAGAGCGAGTCGAAGGACCCGAACCCCAGATCCCTCAGGACCTCCTCGATGTCCCTCCAGCTCGACCTGAAGGCCTCCCTCTGGAAGTCCTGCTGCGTCGCGTACTGTCCGGAGAGGCCCTCGTGACCGTAGAGGTCGTAGAGCCTCCGCTTCTCGTCGTCGATCAGCACCGAGTAGGCCTCCGTGATCTCCTTGAACCTCTCCTCCGCCTCCGGAGACTTGTTCCTGTCAGGATGCCACTGGAGCGCCAGCCTGCGGTACGCCCTCTTGATCTCCTCCTTCGTCGCGTTCCTCGGCACGCCCAGTATCTCGTAGTAGTCCTTCTTCCTGTCCGCCCTCGACATCCCCTTCACCAGCGCTCCGCCGCCCTTCAAAAACGATCGGCTGTGGCAGGGAGAGGGATTGAAAAACGGTCTGGCTTGCGCCCTCTGGAGGGGCCCGTGTCCGCGGAGCCGTCGGCCCTCCGCTCTGAGACGGGCCGGTCAAGACCTCGAGGAACTCCGCCACCGAGTTAAGTCCTGACCTCTACGAACACCTGATTCGGATCAACACCGCATTCGCTCAAAGCATAGCACGACATACGCTTGATGTCAGGTGAGCTAAAATGTGTCTCGACGTAGACGTTTAAGACCTTCTCGGGCGCCGTGAACGAAGACCCTGTTATATGGACCGGTTTCGTGTTGACCAGGTAGCGCTTGGTTGCGCGCTCCGCTCTGAGGGGGAGCTGCTTCTCAGTAAGCCTTCCAGTCTTGATCAGCCACTCAATCACGGAGACCAGCAGACCCCTCCAAGCCTTTACGTCGTATCTCTGTCCGTCAGGAAAGATGACGCTGAAGGGGGGCCTGACTTTCTTGGGATTGATCTCGTCAAGCCTTAGCCCTGCAGAAGAACGCGGTACCACAGGCGTCGTGACGGTTACTGGTCTCGGCGCCTCGGTCCGTTCTTTCACTCCTCTGGCGATCGCGAAGGATTTCCTCAGAACCTCAACCGGAGGGTCGTTGAGGATGTCCCAGCGCGTCACCAGCTTCTCCTGGAGGGGTCTGGGCACATGCGTGTTGTAGACCTCCCACAGCACACCGTCGGTCGCCACAAAGTAGCCCACACCTTCGTTGACGCAGTACATGATGTATTGCATGAGGTCCTCCTGCCGCCCGTAGGGCTTTGCGCCGACGAACATCAGAGGTCTCCCGTCGTCTCCGAGGAGGGCGTAGTCGGGCCTCCCGCTCTGCGTGGGGAACTCGGGCCTGACCTGGGCAGGGTCCTCCGTGTCCCAACCCAAGAGCCTCAGGAAGGGCTCGATGAGCGATGCCCTCGTGGCGGCCTCGCTCCGTCTGAAAACGTCCGCGTACTTCCTCGCCCTCTCAGCCAGCTCCGAGATGCGTCGCGCCAAGTCGTCGATAGACACTGGCAAATAAAACGCGAAAGAATATAATTCTTTTTTAGGCTGAGTACGCCTGCCGCCCAGCCCCTCACTACGGCAGGAAGGGCCCTTACCCATCAGACGACCACGAAAGGCAACAGAGCCGATCGCCCCGCGCGTTTCCTCCTCGACGGCCCGGCGTGCAGGTCCCATCTGCGACGAGCTCGGGATCGAGCTAGATCTTCTATTCCGGCAAAACTCTCCAGAATTCGAAAGACCGAATCACAACAGAACTGAATGTGGGTCGGCTGCGGGCCGGGTCATTGTGGGACCCCTCAACGGGCTTGGGGAGGTGATCCAGCCACACCTTCCGGTGCGGCTACCTTGTTACAACTTCTCCCCCCTCACCGGGTTCGGGCTCGACCCGCCCAACTTGAGCGGGCCTCACCCAAACCCAGCTCGGGTGGAGCGATGGGCAGTGTGTGCAAGGAGCGGGGACGTATTCACCGCGCGGTGTTAACGCGCGGTTACTAGGGATTCCGCGTTCACGAGGGCGAGTTGCAACCCTCGATCCCTACTGAGGCGGGGTTTAGGGGTTGGCTCCCCCTTTCGGGGTCGCATCCCGCTGTCCCCGCCATTGAACGTCGCGTGCGGCCCGGGGCATTCGGGGCATACCGACCTGCCGTAGCCCGCTCCTTCCTCCCCCTTTCGGGGGCAGTCCCCCCAGAGTGCCCGGCGCCTCTCGGCCGCTGGCAACTGGGGGCGCGGGTCTCGTCCGTTGCCTGACTTAACAGGACACCTCACGGCACGCACCGGCGACGGCCATGCACCTCCTCTCGGCTCGTCAGGTAGGGTCGTCAGCCCGACCTTCATCCTGCCGTCAGCCCCGGTAAGGTTTCCGGCGTTGAATCCGATTAAGCCGCAACGTCCACCCCTTGTGGTGCTCCCCCGCCAATTCCTTTAAGTTTCAGCCTTGCGGCCGTACTCCCCAGGCGGCGGGCTTAATGGCTTCCCTTCGCCACCGGGGCGGCCCGTAGCCGCCCCGACAGCTAGCCCGCATCGTTTACAGCTGGGACTACCGGGGTATCTAATCCCGTTTGCTCCCCCAGCTTTCGCCCCTCACCGTCGGGCGTGTTCTGGCGCCCCGCCTTCGCCACTGATGGTCCTCCCGGGATCAGAGGATTTTACCCCTACCCCGGGAATACCGGGCGCCTCTCCCACCCCCAAGCCCGGTAGTATCCCCCGCAGCCCACGGGTTAAGCCCGTGGATTTAACGAGGGACACACCGGGCCGGCTACGGGCGCTTTAGGCCCAGTAATAGCCTCCACCACTCGGGGAGCGGGTATTACCGCGGCGGCTGACACCCGACTTGCCCTCCCCTTATTCGCCCGCCTTTTTAGAGCGGGCAAAAGCCACCACGAGGGTGGCACTCGGGGTAACCCCGTCGGGCTTTCGCCCATTGCGGAGTTTTCGCGCCTGCTGCGCCCCGTAGGGCCTGGACTCTTGTCTCAGAGTCCATCTGGGGGCTCCCCCTCTCAGGGCCCCTACCCGTCACAGGCTTGGTGGGCCGTTACCCCACCAACTACCTGATAGGACGCAGCCCCATCCTGCGGCTCCCGGCCGGAGCATCCCCGACCGGGACTTTCGGCGACCGGTCCTTCCAGACCCGGTCACCTATGGGGGTTTATCCCCAGTTTCCCGGGGTTATCCCCCTCCGCAGGGCAGGTTGGCCACGCGTTACTCAGCCGTACGCCAGGCCCCCGGAGCCGGAGGCCTTCGACTTGCATGGCTTAGCCTTACCCCGATAGCAGTGGAGTCCGGCAGGATCAACCGGAGTCTGCCCGTT
The DNA here is from genome assembly GCA_000494145.1 of Candidatus Calditenuaceae archaeon JGI OTU-1. Classification (GTDB taxonomy): domain Archaea; phylum Thermoproteota; class Nitrososphaeria_A; order Caldarchaeales; family Calditenuaceae; genus Calditenuis. The sequence continues at coordinate 12,044 of AWOE01000013.1, forward strand.
GGCGGGGGTCTCTCCACGACCCGGCCCGCATTAGACCCGAACCGTGACCTCGGGTCCTCATCCTGTCGCCAAGACCGGAGACCGCCCCGTCACAGCGAGCATCACCGCCTTCCTCGGGGGCGGCGCCGCCTTGGGTCTTGGCTCCAACTTCCCTTAATGCAAAGGTCGTTCTATAAACGTTACGTGGGTCTGCGGCGGTTTCTTCCTGCAAAACTGAATTACGCGGCTCAGACCCGGCCGGCCGGCTTGAAGTCCTTCCGGAGGGGAGGTATATCGGAGTACCACTCGGGCAGCAGCAACCTCCTCAGGTCGGGGTGACCTGCGAACCGGACGCCGAGCATCTCGAAGGTCTCCCGCTCGTGGTACTCGGCGCTCCTCCAGACCTGAGTCAGCGACGGCATCTCCGGCTCATCGCGCGGAAGCTTCACCGACAGCGACAGGACCGTCCCCTTGAGCCCCTCGTCTGCGTAAGAACCGGCATGGTAGATCACCTCGATCGCGTTCTCGGGCTTCGTCAGGGCGATCAGATCGACTCCGGTCACACCCTTCACGTGATCGAACCCTTTCTCCTTGAGGAACCTCGCTGCCTCGACGACGATCGACCTGTCGACCTCGACCTTGAGGATCTTCCTGTCAACGATAACGCTCTTCACCCTATCACCGAACAATTTCCTCATTTCGTCTATTATCGACTGGACCTTAGACAACGAAATCACCTCAGAGCCTCTCGTTCAGTATCTTGTCCCTCAGCAGAACGAAGCCGTGAATCAAAGTCTCAGGCCTCGGAGGGCATCCGGGGACGTAAACGTCCACAGGCACTATGTCGTCGATCCCCTGTATCACGTTGTAAGAGTCCTTGGCGTAGAGTCCGCCGGATATGGCGCAGGCACCCATCGCTATCACCCACTTCGGGTCAGGCATCTGGTCGTAAATCACCCTGACACGCTGGGCCATCTTTGCTGTGACCGTTCCCTCCACGAGGAGCAGGTCCGACTGCCTGAGGGACCCCACGGCGTTCAGTATCCCGAACCTCTCAGGATCGTACCTCGAGCCAACGGTGGCAGCGTACTCGACCGAGCAGCAGGCCGTCGTGAGGTGGACGGGAAAGATGGACGAGAGCTTCCCCCAGTTCACGATGTACCTGATCAGGGACCTGTTCCTTATCCACTGGACGACGAAGTTCACCTCGCCGCGTCTCTCGACCTTCACCGCCTTCCCCAGCCCGAACCTCCTGATGGCCTCCCTCTCCTCGGCCTTGGGCACGGTCACAGAGGTTATGGAGTCCAGGACGACCTTCGAGCTGCCGAGGGTGACGTTGAAGAGCCCGGTCTTAGGTCTCCCCCAAGAACTGCCCGCGTGCCAGGCGCAATACATTCGTAATTCACCGTAAAGCCCGCGTAAAAAACTTGGAGCGATCCCGCAGAACGGGCACGAATCGTGTGGGGGCCACCCTTCAGCGGACGAACTGCTCCTTCTCCGTGGAACCCTCGAGGGCCTTCGCGGACGCCCTGCCGCCGCTCACGATGTCGTAGACGAGGTCGTAGTACTGGACGCCGACGAAGCTCTGGTGTCTCGCGGCCCTGTAACCCATCTTTTCCAGCTCGAACTCCTTCTCCTGAAGCCTCACGTAAGCCGGCATCCCCTTCTCGACCAACCCCTTCGCCAGCTCGAACATCGAGGCGTTCAGCGCGTGGAAACCTGCGAGCGTGATGAACTGGAACTTGTAACCGAGCTTTGCCAGCTCCCTCTGGAACTCCGCGACCTGCCCTAGGTCGAGGTGCTTCTTCCAGTTGAAGGAGGGCGAGAGGTTGTAGGCCAGCATCTTCTCCGGATACCTCGAGAGGACCTTCTGCGCGAACTCCTTAGCCTCCTCGAGGCTCGGCCTCTTGGTCTCGAACCAGATCAGCTCGGCATAAGGAGCCACCGCTAGGGCCCTGGCAACGGCGGCGTCCATCCCTCCGGAGAACCTGTAGTAACCTTCGGGCGTCCTCCCTCCCGTGATGAACTGGCTGTCGATCGGATCGTGGTCGCTCGTGACGAAGTTGGCGTCGAGGGAGTCGGTCCGTGCGATGATCACAAGAGGTACGTCCATCACGTCGGCCGCCAGCCGCGCAGCGACCAGCGTCCTCTTGAAGGCGTCGAGCGGAACGAGTACCTTGCCTCCCAGGTGGCCGCACCTCCTCTCGCTGTGGTGCTGGTCCTCTAGGTGCACCGACGCCGCACCTGCCTCTATCATCTCCCTCACCAGCTCGAACGCGTGAAGCGGCCCCCCGAAACCCGCCTCGCAGTCGGCGATCAGCGGGACGAAGTAATCGGGCCCCTTCCCTCCCTCGAGGCTCCTGATCTGATCGGCCCGCCTCAAAGCCCTCAAGATCCTCCTCACCAGCGCCGGACCGCTGCTGGAGGGATAGAGCCCGAGGTCCGGGTACATCATCCCGGCGTCGTTGGCATCCGCCGCCACCTGCCAACCGCTGACGTAGATCGCCTCGAACCCAGCGTCAACCATCTGTATTGCCTGCGTCCCGGTCAGGGCACCGATCGCGAAGACGTAGGGCTTGCCCTTGAGCATCCTCCAGAACTTCTCCGAGAGGAGCCTCGAGTAAACCGCCGGGCTCGGCCATCTCCCCCTCAACCGCAGAACGTCGTCGTACGAGTACTCCCTCACAATCCCTTTCCATCGCTCTTCCTTCCAGCCGTCCATCCTTGTTCCGCCAGTAGCTAACCTTCGGAATTTAATGTTATTGTGTGGAGCGAATTTGCAAAACTTTTAGTCGCGGACCCCATACCATCATATAATTTGAAAGTTCGCGTTACGTCGGAAATTGGTTCGGAATGCGGAAACGGTAATCCGATCCTTAACCGGAAAGCTCACCTCTTCGGACGGTTCTCAGCGATGTACTTCCTGAAGACGTAGACCGATACGAGAAGCAGGGCGACCGTAACGGCGACGTTTAGCGGATACGGGAACCACAGGGAGGGGGTCGTGATCAACGATATTGCGGCCAGAGTCGTCGGCAAAAGGAAGAAGAGCAGTGCCATGAAGACCAGGTCGACGCCGTATTTGCTGATAAGCTGCGTGACCGAGTCGAGCCAGCTGTCCTTCACCGGGGCGTCAACCGGCTGGGTCCTCAACGCGTCGACCAGATCCTCGAAGAGTTTCCGGTCAGACGAGAAGACGCCTTCCTCTGTGACGAAGGCGACGTTCCTCTCCCCCGACCTCACAATTACTCCGTTGCTCATCTGGACCGCCTCGAAACCGTGCATCTTCGCGACCCTCGACACCGCCCTCACCAGCCCGTCGGTGATCTTGACGGCAGCCCTGGGATCCGAGTAGCCTACTGTTACGGGATCCAACAAGGCCACCCTGTTGACGGTGAACCGCTCGTCCTTGAACTCCGGCATCTCCTTCTGGATGGCTGGCAGGGGCTTCCCAGCTGCTGCCTGCTGTCTGACCCAGTCAACAGCCCTCTCGAACGCCGACGACATTCGTCACTACGCACCTACGGCAAAAATTTGAGGATATTTCGAACAGATTAGCCGCTCGGTCAGGTTCCTCTTACCACGTAAAGGGCAGCCTCCGCGATCGCGTTGGCGTGGTCGGCCATCCTCTCCAGGTAGCGCATGATGAGGAGGCCGGCGATGTCGCACCTCCGCTCACCACCGCCCTCGATCACCCTACTGAGGTAGCGGCGGTACTCGCCGTCGACGACGTCGTCCATCCTGATCACGTCCAGCGCCTGCCGCTCATCGAGGTTGCTGAAGGCCTCTATCGCAAGCGTCAGCATCTCCTTCACCACACCGCTCGTCCTGATGACGTCGTCCCAGCTGCAGCCCCTCAGATCGCCGAAGACTGTGACGGTGCCCACGATGTCGTACGCGTACCTGCCGGTCCTGTACAGCCCGTACGAGACCTCACCGCACGCCCTGATGAACCTCAGGTCCGTCGCGACCGGCTGGTACCTGGCTATCGCCTCGGTCGTGAGGTCCATGACCTTGTCGTGAAGCGACCTGAGCTGCTCGGCCAGCGTGAACGCCTCGTGCTCGAGCGGCCTGTTGTTGACGAAAGACTCCACCGCCAAGCTGAGGGCCTTCTGCGATAAGACCGCCATCTCTCCCAGCAGCGTGCTGATGTCCTTCAGCTTGGACTCGATCAGCCTGACCAACTCAACCGATCCTCCCCGCGATGTAGGCCTCCGTCCTCCTGTCGCGCGGCCTCGTAAATACCTCCTTCGTCGGACCGAACTCGATCAGCCGGCCGACCAGGTTCTCGTCCGGCATCATGACAGCGGTGTAGTCGGACACCCTTGCTGCCTGAAGCATGTTGTGGGTGACTATGATGATCGTGTAGTCCTTCTTGATGGAGATCAGCAGCTCCTCTATCTTGGCTGTCGATATCGGGTCGAGCGATACGGTCGGCTCGTCCAGGAGCAGCACCTCCGGCTCTACCGCAAGGGCCCGTGCTATGCAGAGCCTCTGCTGCTGCCCTCCGGAGAGCGAGTAGGCGTGGGCGTCCAGCCTGTCCTTGACTTCCTCCCAGAGCGCCGCCTTCTCCAGCGCCTCCTTCACTTTTCGGTACAGCTCGTCCTTCGAGAGCTTGATCCCGTTCACCCGAAGGCCGAAGGCGACGTTGTCGAAGATGCTCATCGGGAACGGGTTCGGCCTCTGGAAGACCATGCCGATCCTCGACCTTAGCGCCACCGGGTCCACCTCCTTGGAGTATACGTCGATGCCGCGATACAGGACCTTCCCCTCGACCACCGCGCCAGGGATCAGGTCGTTCATCCTGTTGAGCGACCTCAACAGGGTCGACTTCCCGCAGCCTGACGGCCCTATGATCGCGGTTATTTGGTTCCGCCCGAAATCGATGCTGATGTCCTTGATGGCGTAGCGGGCGTTGTACCTGACCGAGAGGCCCCTGACCTGTATGATGGCGTCATCGAACGCTGTCCGGTGTTCCACCGCCTCCTCCACCCTCCCGGAAGTTACCATTTCGAGAGTGTTCATAGCCGTATCCTCGTTCATCCCGCCTCGAGCCTCCTGTAGAACCGCTGCCGGAGGTAGATGGCCAACGAGTTCAGCGCGAGCAGTATCGCCAGCAGAACGATTATGCCTGCAGCGGCCAGCTGCTGAAAAGCTACCTGGGGTCTGCTGATCCAGCTATAGAGCTGAAGCGGGATGACCGTGAACTCGCTGAGCAGCGAAGTCGGGTCCTCCCTGATGAAGAGCAGACCGCTGATGACCAGAATCGGCGCAGCTTCCCCCAAAGCCCTCGATATGCCCAGTATCCCTCCGGTCAGCATCATCGGCATCGCCCTCGGAAGAACGATGTACCTGACCACCTCGAACGTCGTGGCCCCGAGCGCGTAGGCACCTAGCCTCTGGTCGTCGGGGACGGCCCTCAACGCCTCTACGCAGACTACCGTGACGTAAGGTAGCGTCAGGATGGCCAGCGTGAACGCGCCTGCAATTATCGATCTCCCGAGGCCTAAGCCGTAGACGAGGAAACCCAGGCCGACCACGCCGAAGACGATCGACGGCACGCCTGCGAGGTTCGCGATGTTGTAGCGCAAGACCTGCGACCACCACTTGTTGCCCGCGTACTCGTTGAGGTAGACGGCGGTCGCGATGCTGAGCGGTATGCAGATCAGTCCCGCTAGACCCACTGTGAACACCGAACCCAATATCGCGCTCCTCATGCCCGCCTCTCTCGGGTTAGCCGAAGGATAATCGGTGATCAGCGTCGGCGTCAACCTGCCTGCACCAGTTACGACTACGTAGAGGAGCAGCGAGACCAGAAAGGCGATTGCGACGAAGACGCCTATGCTGGCGATCACGGGCACCAGGCCGTCCAAGACCTTCCTCCGGGTGGCTGCACGCTTCAGCGAGACGTCGCCTTCGCCCTTCAGTACCTGATCTCCCATCTCCTCACCACCCTGATGCCTATGAAGTTCAGGGCGGCCGTGATCAGCAGCAGGAAGAGTCCTACAGCAAAGAGGGATTGATATTCGATGGTCCCGTGCGGCGCATCACCGGTCGCGACCTGAGCGATATACGAGGGCATGGTCTGCATCGCTTCCCTCACGTCGAACGAAAGGATGGGCCTGAAGCCACCTGCTATAGCCGCAATCATCGTCTCACCCATCGCCCTGGCAAAGGCCAGAATCACGGAGGCCACGATGCCTGAAAGGGCGGCCGGAACGATCACCTTCAACACTACCTGATATTTCCTGGCACCGAGCGAGTAGGCAGCGAGCCTCAGGTCCTCCGGCACCGACCTCATCGCGTCGTCGCTGAGAGATGCGACGATCGGCAGGATCAGGACGCCTATCATGAGCCCGACGGCCAGCGCGTTGTGTATTCCCAGGTCGGGTATCAACCCCCTCAGAACTTGGGGCGTGACGAAGTAAAGCGCGAAGTATCCGTAGACGACTGTCGGTATTCCCGAGAGCGTCTCGACGACGGGTTTGATGAGGTTCCTCGCCCTCTTCCCGGCGTACTCGCTCATGTAGATGGCTGCCGCAAGCCCGACCGGCGTCGCGAACGCCACGGCTATTGCTGAGGTGATGAGCGTCGCGTTGAGCAACGGCAGTATCCCGAAGTGCTTGTCAGCGAAGAGCACCGTCCACTTAGTCCCTGTAAGGAACTCGATGACGCTGACGTTGGTGAAGAACGACATCGATTCCGCAGTGAGTGTGAAGAAGATCACGACGAGCGCCGCGGTGGAGACCAGCGACGCGAACAAAAAGGCAGACTGCACAATCCTGTTTATCAGCCTACGGCGGTAGATGGACTTCGAAGCCAAAAGAGCTGTAGAGCTTCGTTCGGTCAAAACATCGACCTCCTATTACGATCGCTCAGTGAGGCCCGGCGTTCTTCAAGGTAACGGTCGTCAGGCCGTACAACCCATCTAACAGCCCCGCCCTCAGCAACGTTGCAGCGAGTTTGTAGTAATCCTCGGGCAGCGGTGTATATCCGACCTTCCTGGCGAACTTGGCTCCGTTCTCGACGTAAAAGATCACGAACTCCCTCAGCTCAGGCTTCTCATTCCAATACTTCTTGTTGACGTAGATGAAGATCGGTCTCGCGAGCGGGTAGACGAAACTGCTTACGGTCTCGTCGGTTGGCTCGACGCACTCGGCATCTGGCCTGGCATCGTCCTTGACCTTTAACACCTTCAACCTCCCTGGGTTCTCGAAATAATAGGCGTAACCGAAGTAACCGAGGGCGTACTTTTCAGCCGCGACCCCCGCAGCCAGCACGTTGTCGTCCTCGGAAGCCACGTAGTCGGTCCTGCTGGCCTTCGCTTTGCCCACCACGCGCTCCGTGAAGTAGTCAAACGTGCCGGAGTCGGGTCCTGCACCGTACAGCTTTATCGGTTCATCCGGCCACTCAGGCCTGATCTGGCTCCACTTGGTTATCGTGCTGTCGGGCTTCCAGATCTCTCTGAGCTCCGAGATGGTTATGCAGTCGACCCAGTCGTTCTGGGGGTTCACCACCACGACGAGGCCGTCTATCGCCACCGGGATCTCGATCCACTCGATGCCGTTCTTGGCCGCGGTCTCGGCCTCCGACCTCAGGATCGGCCTCGACGCGTCGTTGATGTCGGTCTCGCCGACGACGAACCTCTTGAACCCTCCGCCGGTCCCGGAGATGCCGACGGTGATCGTGACTCCCGGGTGGAGCTTCATGAACTCCTCAGCTGCAGCCTCCGTTAAGGGATAGACGGTGCTGGAACCGTCGATGACGATCTTGCCGCTGAGCCTTGCCGTCGTCGCACCGCCTCCGGGTGCAACCGTGACGGTCCGCTCGACGGTCACCACCTGCCTCTCTCCTCCGCCCATCCCGCCGACCCCGAACCCGACAGCCAGCCCTACCAGCAGCCCTACCACCAGCATCGCCACCGCCAACGCGTTCAGGGCCATCCCGATCCTCGATTTCAGGTTCCGAGGTCCCGACATGTCCTTCCGCGTCCGTTCCACCGGCCCGTTTGAATTTATAGATGATGGTCCCGCTATATAGAGCTACAAATAAACTATTGAGTGATTTCCGTCCCTATTGGGGTCTCAGACTATATATCGCCCTTCATTTCTATATTGAAACAGCATGAGGACGTTCGTCCGCAGGCTGCAGATGACCGGGGGCTCGACGCTGATCGTCTCGCTGCCGAAGGAGTGGGCCGAGCAGTTCGGCCTCGGCAAGGGCGATGAGGTGACGATGGTGGCGATGCCCACGGGCCCGGTCACGATAATCCCCGTGGACGCAGCGCTGAGTGACGGTGTGCTCGAGCTGCAGGAGACCGCGACGCTCGACGTGGCTGTGAGGTCCCTGATCTCGCTCTACCTCGCAGGGTATTCGTCGATCAGGATCAAGCTCGACGGCGCGGCTCCGGGCATCCTGAGGGGCATAAAGGAGACGGCGAGGAGGTGGTTGGCGGGAGTCGAGGTCGTCGACGAGAGGCTCGACGGGATCGTTCTCAACGTGGTCCAACTTCACAGGGATCTGCCTCCGAAGCAGGTGATCTCGAGGATGGGGACGATCGCCGCGGGCATGGTGCAGGACTCGCTTTCGCTGCTGGCCAACCCCTCGAGGGACGAGGTGCAGGACCTGATCGACAGGGACGACGAGGTCGACAGGTTCTACCATTACATGGTCAGGCTGACCAACCTAACGATCATCGATCCTAGGATACTCCAATCGCTTGAGGTCGACGAGCCCCAACTCCTGCTAGGGTACACGATGGTCGCCCGGAGCATAGAGAGGGTGGCCGATCACGCGACCAACATCGCTTTGCTGACTCTGGAGCGGAACCTCGACGTGAATTCCTTTGGGGAGTTCTACAACCACTGCTTGCTATGTACAACGCACTTCTGGAGGTCGGTGGACTCGGTCCTCGAACCGCATGCGGAGACCTCACAGAGGCTTCTCGACGAATCCTCGGAGTACCTGCGGGATCTGGAGCGGCTCTTCGTGAAGACCCTTGAGCGTAAAGTGCCTGTGGGCTTACAGGTCGCCCTCAGGGTATTGTACGACAACGTCAAGAGGATCGTCGAGTACTCGACCGATATAGCTGAGGTGGCTCTGAACCTTTCGTATCCGAGGCCGAGGTTCGTCCGGAGGTCTCTCTGACTCACCTCACCAGCTCCGCAAGCCCGTCCGAGACCCTTTCGGCGAGTTTGCCGATCCCAACCAAGAACAGCTCCGAGGAGTTCTTCCTGAGGGTTGGAGGTGTGATGACGCGCTTGAGGAACCTGAAACTCCCCCTCAGCCTCCGCTCGATCCTCGGGAGCTCCTCGCACTCGAAGAACTTGATCACCAAGTTCCCCCCTCTCCTGAGAACCACGTCCGATATCTCGAGGGCCCTGATCCCGAGCATCAGCTGGTTGAAGACGTCGACGTCCCTCACTCCTGTGAACCTCGGTGATACATCGGAGATGAGGACGTCACACCTCCGGTTCCCGAGCGCAGAGAGGATGGCGAAGGGCGCCTCGGCGTCGTTCACGTCCATCTGCAGGAAGACAACGTTCTCAGCCTTGAACGCGGGCTCCCTCAGGTCCACCGCGACCACGAGGCCCTCGGGTCCGACCGTCTGCGACTCGACCGAGAGCATCCCCCCTGGCCATGAGCCCAGATCCACCACAAGGTCCCCCCTTCTGATGACGCGGTACTTCTGCTGGATGTGGATCAGCTTGTAGGCCGCCCTCGAGGGATAGCCCTCCTCCTTGGCCTTCCTGTGCCAGGGGTCGCTCCTCCTCTCGGCGAGCCACCTCGCCTTCGTCAAGCCAAGAGGATGAAGTCGAAGCTGAGCTAAAAGCCCGAGACCGGTACGGGCACGGATTTCAGGGCACCAGCGTTATCGGGATCCTCAACTCCTCCAGGGTGCTGAGGGCGAGCTTGAACGCCTTCCTCGCCTTTCTAGGTGCGAGCTTGGTCGGGATCTGGAGCACCGCCCTGAACGGCCTGAAGTAACCTCCGCCCTTGACGGCGTACTTGAAGGAGTCATAGGTCTCTATTAGGTAGTCATACCGAATGCCGCTCTCCCGCAGGATGCCCTCCAAGGACCTGACGATCTCCTCGCCCTTGAGACGTGCGTAAAGCCACCTCGGCTCCTCGCCCCTCCACTCGGTTTTCGCGTACTCGCTGAAGCCCTCCGGCAGGGACCTGGGCACCTCGACGACGACCATCAGCATCAGCTCCTTTCCCGATGCCCTCGCCTGCTCTGCNGCNGCCATCACAGCCCGCTCGGAGTTAACGCCCTCGAAGACCGGCACCAGGACCACCTCGAGCTGCCTCGTCTCGAGCCTTCCGGACCTCTGGAATGTGGCTGCTTCCAACNCCATCACCGTCCTAATGTGGGAGTCCTGCGGATTTAGCGTCTCCGTATAGGGTGAACGTGTTGCACTTCAGGACATTTACCAGCATATTTCAGCATATACTTCGCGTTTAAGGGCTGCGATCTGACGTGCGCATGAAACAACAGGGTTAGAAGCCGNGTTGTGGGGCTGAATGTGAAAGGTCCGGGCGGGGAAAGGCTCCGTCAGCCGACGCTGCCGCTCATCTCCAATTCTATAAGCCGGTTGAACTCGACGGCGTACTCCATCGGGAGCGTCTTCGTGAACCCCTCGAAGAACCCTAGCACTATCATGTTGAGGGCCTCCTGCTCCGGTATGCCCCTGCTCATCAGGTAGAAGAGCTGGTCCTCGCCGATCCTGCCGACCGTCGCCTCATGCGTGATCGTCGCGTCGTCCTCCTGTATCTCGTTGTACGGGTACGTGTCGGTCCTGGATCTGTCGTCGAGTATCAGCGAGTCGCACCTCACGCTGGACTTGACCCTCTTGGCTCCCTTGGCGACGTGGAGGGGTGAGGAGCCGAGGTGGCTCTACGCACGTCTCAAGGGCGAGGAGATCGTCAGGTCCTTGGAGGGCATCCTGCGGGAGAGCGGCACTCGTTACGATTACGTGATAGAGACCTACGATTCTTTCAGCTACGCCATTAAGGGCGGCGACTACTTCAGGCCGTTTAGGGCGGTGCTCCAGATCCCGACCAAGCTCGCACCTAGAAAGGCGAGGAAGGCGTTCAAGCTTGCCCTCGGCGCCCTGGAGGAGCTGAGGATCCCGATAACGCTGGTGCCCTGAAATCCGTGCCCGTACCGGTCTCGGACTTTTAGCTCAGCTTCGACTTCTCCTCCTGGCTTGACGAAGGCGAGGTGGCTCGCCGAAAGGAGGAGCGACCCCTGGCACAGGAAGGCCAAGGAGGAGGGCTATCCATCGAGGGCGGCCTACAAGCTGATCCACATCCAGCAGAAGTACCGCGTCATCAGAAGGGGGGACCTCGTGGTGGATCTGGGCTCCTGGCCAGGGGGGATGCTCTCGGTCGAGTCGCAGACGGTCGGACCCGAGGGCCTCGTGGTCGCGGTGGACCTGAAGGAGCCCGCGTTCAAGGCTGAGAACGTGGTCTTCCTGCAGATGGACGTGAACGACGCCGAGGCTCCCTTCGCGATCCTTTCCGCTCTCGGGAACAGGAGGTGCGACGTGCTCGTCTCCGACGTCTCACCGAGGTTCACGGGGGTGAGGGACGTCGACGTCTTCAACCAGCTGATGCTCGGGATCAGGGCCCTCGAGATATCGGACGTGGTGCTCAGGAGGGGAGGGAACGTGGTGGGGTGTCAGTCCTCGCCGATCCTGCCGACCGTCGCCTCATGCGTGATCGTCGCGTCGTCCTCCTGTATCTCGTTGTAAGGATACGTGTCGGTCCTGGACCTGTCGTCGAGTATCAGCGAGTCGCACCTCACGCTGGACTTGACCCTCTTAGCCCCCTTTGCGACGTGGAGGAGGCCCCTGTACGTGACGCGACCGCCGTCCTTGCAAACCGACTTCGATGTGATCCTGCTGGTGGTGTCAGGTGCGAGGTGAACGGCCTTAGCTCCAGTGTCCTGGTGCTGGCCTCTGCCCGCAAAGGCCACCGAGAGGATCTCGGCCCTCGCACCCCTCCCGAGCAGGTAAACGCTGGGATACTTCATCGTGACCTTGCTCCCTATGTTCGCGTCGACCCACTCCACGGTAGCCTCCTCGTAAGCGAACGACCTCTTCGTCACGAGGTTGTAGACGTCCGTGCTCCAGTTCTGGAGCGTCGTGTACCTCACATGAGCGCCCTTCATCGCTATCACCTCGACAACTGCGGCGTGGAGGCTCTCTGTGCTGTAGATGGGTGCGGTGCAACCCTCGATGTAGTGAACCTTGCTGTAGGGTTCGGCTATGATCAGGGTCCTCTCGAACTGTCCTATGTTGGCCGCATTGATTCTGAAATAGGCCTGCAACGGGAACTCGACCTCGACGCCCTCCGGCACGTAGACGAAGGAGCCTCCGCTCCAGACTGCGGTGTTCAGCGCGGCGAACTTGTTGTCGTCGGCCGGAACGACCGTTCCGAAGTACCTCCTCACGATCTCAGGATACTCGCGGACAGCCGTGTCCATGTCGCAGAAGATCACGCCGAGCTTCTCCAGCTCCCTCCGCACGTTGTGGTAGACGACCTCCGAGTCGTACTGCGCTCCGACGCCTGCGAGGAACTTCCGCTCGGCCTCTGGTATCCCGAGCCTCTCGAAGGTCCGCTTGATGTACTCCGGGACCTCCTCCCAGCTCCTGTACTTGCCCTCGGTCGGCCTCACGTAGTACCTCATCTTCTGGAAGTCGAGCGAGCTCAGGTCAGGACCCCAGGTCGGCATCGGCTTCTGCAGGAATATCCTGTAGGCCTCGAGCCTCCTTCTCCTCATCCACTCCGGCTCGTCCTTCAGCCTCGAGATCTCGTCGACCACCTCCTCCGAGAGCCCTGGCTTGGTGCTGTAGACCGGCTGGACCTCGTCCCTGAAGTTGTACTTGCTGTAGTCGAAGCTTATCGTCTGAGCGACCATTTCGGCATAACACCGTTATGCTCGTATTTCAATCCGATTGTCCCTCACTTGGGCGGGTAGGGCGGGGAGTACGGTTGAAGAGCATGACGATGCAGGAGGTCTGGATGAAGGTGCGGGTGAGGGTGGTCGCAGAGCTGAGGCCGACCGAGGACCCGGAGAAGTTGACGAGGGCCCTCACCAAGCTCTTCCCGACCGTCCGGTTCGAGCTCAGGAGCGTAGGACAGCGTCAGGTGATCGAGGGCGAGTCCGAGGAGCTGGGGTCCCTCAGCTACCTGAAGGAGAACCTGAGGAGGAGGAAGGTGAGGGCTGCGGCCGAGAGGATCATGCGCAGCTTCTCAGGAGAGAAGATGGTCCACTTCATGCTCAGCAAGCAGGCCGCCTACGTGGGCACCGCCTCCCTCCTCGAGCTGGACGAGCTCCCCGAGATAGGATGGATCGACGTCTTCGTCGAGACGGAGGAGCCGGAGGAGGTGATCAGGTGGCTGACCGAGAGGTGAGGTCGTTGCCCTCCGGAAGCCTCGTGAAGTGCTCGTGGACGATCTTCCAGCCGTCCTGCTGCCTGACGAGGACCGTCGTGCAGAACGCCTTCACCGAGATCAGCTGCCCCTCGAACCTGTACTGGTAGACGAGCATCCCCTTGTAGCTGACCGTGTAGGTGACGAGCGCCACGTCGTCGAACACGTTCACCTCAATTCCTTCCAGCTCGACCTCGATCCCGGAGACTTGGGTGATGAGGCTCCTCTTGATCAGAAGGGCCCTCTCTCCGTGCTCAAGCCCGTGGGGCGGATGTTCGCTGAACAGCGTGAACCGCTCGGGGTCGTAGTGCGAGGCCAGCCTGCCGAAGTCACCCTCCTTCACCGCGTTCCAGCAGTCCACTATGACCTCGGCGATCGCCAGCTCGTCCGTCGTCACAGCGGCTGCCTCCTTATCTTCACGGGACCGCTCACGGAGAAGTCTCCCTCGACGATCCTCCTCTGGAGCTCCGCGATCACCGCATCGACCCCCTCCTTCCCGAACGCGCTCAGCAACCGTGCCTCGTCCTCCTGCTCGAGGTTGACGCCGACCGTCGGCCCGCCTATGGTGTAGACCGTTATCCCCGAGAACCTTACGTCCATTCCGTCGACCACCGCCCTTCCCCTGAAGAGGCTCACCTTCTCTTCCGTCTCGACCGACTCGATCGTGACCTCGGAGACGTCCATCCGCCCCGATGACGGCGTGCAGGATATTAGTCCGATCCCACCGTTCAACGTCTGTACGATACGTTTATCACCCGGTCTTTCCGTAGTATTGTAGGTGTATTGGAGCATGATCGTGCGCCTCAGGTTCCAGCTCAGGGATGGACAGTCATACGAGTTGGAGTTGACCCCCGATGAGCTGGGTTCCTTCGACCCGGAGCGGCTCAGGTCCGTCCACGAGCAGATCGTCCAATTGACGAAGTCTATCGCCAAGACGGCCGAATCCTTCGCCGAGACCGAGCTGAACCTGGAGGGGTGGATTGACCTGTCCGGCGACGTCCCGCACATGGGCACGCCCGTCAGGAGGCTCCCGCTGAAGGACCAGATACTCCTCACATACTTCGCGATGGGACTGAAGGGTAAGAGGGAGCTGAAGCCGGTTGAGGTGTACGAGTTCCTCAGGAACGACGGCTTCCCCGTGAACTACGGCAGCGTCGTGGCCAGGATCAACGAGCTGGCGAAGGACGGCCTCCTGATCAGGGAGGAGACAGGGACCTACAGGATCAGCAGGTTCGGCGAGGACCGCGTCAAATCGATCCTCACCTCGTCGGCATCGGGCTGAGGTAACCCCTTGGCAGGTTAAAGAGCAGGAGCCATAATTTTCGAGTGCCGGAGATGCTCAATCCGAGGGGTTACATTATAGTGTTTAGCGCAAGCGGATACGCCCTCGCTGCGGCGCTGATCCTGTACGTTTGGAGCGTTTACGCCGAGCTCCCCGAGATGGTGGCCGTGGACTTCGGACCCGGCGGACAACCGGTCATCGGGCCGAAGGAGATGCTCCTCAGGCCCCTGGCGCTCATGATAGGCGTGGGCATCGCGACGGCGGCAATCATCACGGCCATCATCGTCTTCAGGCACACCATCGTTGAAAGGTATCCGTACCTGATCAGCCTCCCAGCCCTCACNCTGGTCCTCGGCAAGATCGCAGACAAGGAGGTGAGGAGGCAGTACATCGACCGGTTGTTCGTGATCGTTGCGCTGGCACAGGTTCTGGTCCTTGTCATCATAACGGTAATCGCAATCTCGGTGCTGGAGAGCGCAAGGACGTTCCACTTCGATGCAACATTGACCCTCGGATTGACATTAGTCCTGACCGGAGGATTCATCGCAGGAGTTCTGCTCTACTATCGCTCGATCTATAGAGAAATCAGAGCGAAGGTCGTCACCTGATGTAGCCTGGAGGGGCCTCGAGCTCCAGCCCCTTCGGTCCACGGGTCAGGGACGCAGCGGTCCTCCTCATGAGGTCCCTCAGCTGCAACCTTATCGACTCGGCCTGCTCCAGCAGCGGCTGGACGTTGTACGACGTCCCGTATAGCCTGTTGACAAAGGCGATCACCTCCGCCGAGGCTCCCGGATCCGGGTAGTTGAGGTGGGCCTGGGCGAGAACGAGGAGCACCCTGATCCCCCTTTCCCCTCCCATCTTCAGCAGCGCCGCGTTCGGACCGGTCACGTATCCCATCTCGAAGACCTCGGCCTCAGCCCTTTGCGCAACGCTCGACGTGAACTCGGGGTCGCTCGAGACCACGAAGACCCGCGGCCTCTCGATGTTGATCCTGTTGGGTTCAGGCAGACCTCCGAGCACAACGAGCTCCCTCGACCCCACGCTCCCCGCGAAGTCCATTATAGCCCCCGATATATCCCACGCAGCCGTCGGCGGAACCGGTATGTCCGAGTAGACCGCGTTGAAGCTAGGTCCCTGCTCGGTCCTGACCTCGTAGATCCTGATCGGGTCCAGAACCCTTCCCTCCTGAATCACGGCTATCGGCGGCTGGTCCTCGAGCTCTATGCTCCCGACCACCTCGCTCCTCGAGTTGGAGATCATGAAGGAAGCGGCTATGACGCCCACCAGACCCACGTCCGGCAGCGCCACGATCGTCGGGTTACCAGCGGCAACCTCCTTCGACAACCTGAACGGCAACTCGAGGTGTATTAGCGGTACTCCTATTAATTTGCTGCGATGCAGAATCTCCGGACCCTACGATAAGCCGGCATCGCGTCCGTCCAGCGCACCGGTGACGCTTTAGGACGGTCCTCGGGCCGAGTCCTCCGATGCGAATATATTATGCTGGTAGATTTCGCACCGATGTGCAGGAGCAGATCGACATCTCGGAGTTCAGGAAGGTCGAGATAAGGATAGGGAAGGTGGTGGAGGCGGAGAGGGTGCAGGGGACCGACAGGTTGATCCGTCTGACCGTCGACTTCGGAGGCTTCAGGAAGCAGGCCCTCACAGGGCTGGGTCACCTCTACCAGCCCGAGCACTTCCTCGGCCGCAAGTTCGCGTTCGTGACGAACCTAAAGCCGAAGAAGGTGAGGGGACTCGTGTCCGAGTGCATGATCCTAGCAGCGATGAAGGACGAGAACGACGTGGTTCCGCTTGTTCCGGAGAGGGACGTCGCAGAGGGCTCTCAGGTCCTCTGATCCCTCAGAAATTTCTCTGCAGCCTCGAGGACCTCCCTCGACGTCCTGAACTTGAGCCTGGAGATCGCGTCCTCGTAGGGTAACCACTCGTAACCCTTGTGCTCGGCAGAGAGTCTGACTTCGGTTGTTCTGGATCTGCCAAGATAATAGACGACCGTCTTCAGAACCCTCTCACCGGCCTCGGTAAAGAAGTAGCTGATCTCCTTTCTGAAGCCGAAGACGACCTCGATGTCCGTCAGGCCAGTCTCCTCCCTCAGCTCCCTGAGAGCTGCCCTGAGGTCGCTCTCGCCTTGCTCCACGTGTCCCTTCGGGAAGTCCCAGTGGCCGCTGGGATAATGGAGCAAGAGGTAAAGCCTCCTGCTGCCCTCCTGCTCGGTGAAGACGACGAACCCCGCTGACCTTTCCCTCCTCGCCATCCGCTCATCGGATCTGCTTCCTCAGCTCTTCGTACGCCGTCTTCACCTCGTCGACCGTCGCCTCGTCCTCGAGGGTCGTGACGTCGCCGAGCGGAGCGCCCAGCAGGACCGCCCTCAGCAGCCTCCTCATGATCTTCCCGCTCCTGGTCTTCGGAAGGGCCCTGACGAAGACGATCTCCTTCGGCACCACCACCGGCCCATACCTCTCCCTTATCCACCTGATGAGGTCCGTCTTCAGCTCCTCGGACGGTTGGTGCTCGGACTTGAGGACGACGAAGGCCACCGGCGCTTCTCCCTTGATCTCGTCGGGAACGCCTACCACGGCCGACTCGGCGACGGCCTCGTGGGACACCAGCGCCGACTCCAGCTCGTACGTCCCTATCCTGTGGCCCGCGACCTTCAGGACTTCGTCCGCCCTCCCCGCAACCCAGATGTACCCGTCCTGGTCCCTGATCGCGTAGTCGCCCGTGTAGTAGACCCCCGGGTACCTGGACCAGTAGACCCTGTTGTAACCCTCCGGGTCGCCCCACATGCCGGTCGGAGGGCCGAGCATCCCCGGCCAAGGCTTCTTGATAACGAGGTAACCCTTGGAGCCAGGAGGCAGAGGTCTTCCCTGCTCGTCGACGACGTCCACATCTATTCCCGGCAGCGGCGGGCCGTTCGTNCCGGGCTTCAGGGGGACGAGCATGAGCCCTGGTGCGTGGCTGATCAGGATGCCTCCCGTCTCCGTCTGCCACCACGTGCTCCCAACCGGACACCTCCCTCCGCCGACCACCTCGTACAGCCACCTCCACGCAGACGGGTTGATGGGTTCGCCGACGCTGTGGATCAGCCTCAGCGTCGATAGGTCGTGGCGCTTCACGTACTCGTCACCGAAGCGTATGAGCATCCTGACCGCCGTGGGCGTGGTGTACAGTACCGTGACGCCGTAGCGCTCGACGATGGCCCACCACCTGTCCGGTGCTGGGTAATCCGGCGTCCCCTCGTACATCACCGTCGTCGCTCCCTCCATCAGGGGCCCGAAAGCGATGTAGCTGTGACCGGTAACCCATCCTATGTCAGCGGTGCAGTAGTAGACGTCCTCGTCCCTTATGTCGAAGACCCACTTCATGGTGGCGTGGAGCAGCACAGAGTATCCGTGGTGGTCGTGGATGACGCCCTTCGGCTTCCCCGTCGTTCCCGAAGTGTAGAGGACGTAGAGGGGCTCGTCGCAGGTCATCCTCTCGGGCTCGACGTAGGCGTTAGCAGGAACGTCCGAGAGGAGCTCGTCGAGGAAGAGGTCTCTCCCCTCCTTCATCGGCACCTCCGACATCAGCCTCCTGACCACGACGACCTTCTCTATTCCGTCGTAGAGCCTGACCGCCTCGTCGGCCACCCTCTTCAGCTCTATCACGCGCCCCCTCCTGTAGAAGCCGTCAGCGGTGATCAGGAACTGCGCGCCGAGGTCCCTCATGCGCATGGCCAGGTTCTCGCTGGTGAAGCCGCTGAAGACGACCGTGAAGACCGCTCCGAGCCGCGCGCAGGCCAGCATCACCGCTGGCAGCTCAGGGATCATCGGCATGTAGATCGCCACCCGGGAACCCCTCCGCACGCCGAGGCGCCTGAGGGCGAAGGCTATCCTGTTGACGAGCCTCCAGAGGTCGAAGTACGTGAGGACCCTGCGCTCCTTCGGGTTCCCCTTCTCGTCAACGGGCTCCCCCTCCCAGATTATTGCGACCTTGTTCCTGCGCCACGTCCTGACGTGCCGGTCGAGGCAGAGGTAGGAGATGTTGGTCTCGGCACCGACGAACCACCTGTAGACGTTTGGGTGCTCGCCGGGCACCAGCACCTTATCCCATTTCCTGAACCACTCCAGCTCCTCCGCGACCCTCCCCCAGAACGCCTCTATGTCGGCGATCGAGTTCTTGTGGTACTCGAAGTAGGTTTTGGGGTCCGCGGCCCACTGGCCGTAGGTCGGCGGCACCATTTTCTCGTCGAAGGGCAGGGGCTCTCCCATGACGTCCTCCGAGGACATTTCTTAAAACGCGGATTTCAGTCCAACCAATAAGAGTTCCTCCATGAAACCTCCTTGTTCGGTGACCTATGCTGACGCCGACCTGCAACTGCGCTAACCGGAGACGGGTCCTCTGAAGCGTCCCTTCCAGAATGATGGGTAGGTGCCGCGCTCCATCAGAACGACGTCGGTCCTAACGAAGACGCCGCCCTCGTCGAAGTCCAGCGCCGACTTCTCGGCCCTTCCGAGGGCCACCAGCTCGCCCTTGAGCGTGAAGACCGCCACAAGATCGCCTCTCTCGATGGACCTTTCGTAGCTCGCGACGCCCGGTGTGGCGAGCGGGGCTCCGTGACATATCGCGTCGACCGCCGTGTCGAGCACCTCAACCCTCGGCAGGTGAGCCACCAGCTCCTCCGGGTTCCTCAGGATCGACCTGAGCCATTCCTCGTCTCCCTCCGAGTAGGCCTTCTGGGCGGCGTAGAGCTCGAGGAGGCTGTGGGACTGGGACTCGTGGAGGTTGCCGACGCGGGTCCTCCGCAGCTCCCTCATGTGGGCGCCGGTGCCCAGGAGGAGGCCGATGTCGTGGCAGAGCTTCCTGACGTAGGTCCCGCCGCTGACGACGGCCCTGAACAGGACATCCCTCCCCTCCCTCTCGATGACCTCCAGTTCATAGACGGTCCTGAGCCTCGGCCTCCTCGCGACCCGGGACCTCACAGGCGGCGTCTGGTAGACCTCGCCGACGAACTTCGAGAGCGCTTCGGCCAGCTCCTCGTCGTTCACGTCGCCGTGCAACCTCATCACTCCCACGTACTCCTTCGGGAGGCCCGTGACGGCCTGCGTCAGCCTCGTCGCCCTTCCGAGCAGCACCGGCAGGACTCCGGTTACAGCGGGATCTCCCCCACCTTCAGGGCGTCGAGGGTCCCGCCGTGACCGGCCTGCTCAACTCCCAAGACCCTTCTGACGGACGAGACGACGTCCTGGCTGGTCGGTCCAGCATGCTTGTCGACCGCTATGAACCCGAAGCGGAGCAGGTCCTCCACCGTCCTCTCCTCCGGCCTCTTCCCGTACCTCTCGTCGGTCCCCGCGTCGAGGACCCTCACCGTTTCCCTCTCCCTTTCCCTGAAGGGGTCGGAGTGGACGAACCTCAGTACCGTCACCGCACCTCTACCCTCACCTTGGACCTGACGTAATCCAGGAGGCCCGCCTCCTCCAGCGCCTTCTTCACCTCCTCGTCCGATGCTCCGCGCCTGATCCTTACCTTGTGGGGTGTGAGGGCCAGGTGCATCACGTTGACCCTCCTCCTCCTGACGCCTGACACGTCCTTGGGACCCGTCACGACGACGAACCCGTCCTCCCTGTCGACGTCCACGACCACGCACTTCAGCCCCGCCTCCCTTCCGCGGGTCTTCACCGCTATCCTGCCGACCTCCTCCTCCAGTCCCATGCCGCCGCCAGAACCTCTGCCCTGAATATCAACGTACCAACACGCTGAGCTCGCCCCGAGGGAATGTCGATATTCGTCCTCGGAACGTTGCGGCCCGTGGCGTCCGGTGAAGGCATGGTCTACGAGTGGTTACCCTACGAGGACGCGATCTCCAGGCTCAAGTTCAGGACGTCGAGGGAGGTCCTCGAGGCTGCAGAGAAATTTCTGAGGGATCA
>AWOE01000014.1 GCA_000494145.1 Candidatus Calditenuaceae archaeon JGI OTU-1
AGCGCCTTGACCGCCTTCTCCGCTGCCTGCTGGGCGGCGAAGCATGCCCACTCGTAGTCGCCGAATTGGAGCGAGCGTTCCGCATGTCCGAGGTCCTTCAGGGCCTGCCTCATCCAGTCCCTGGCCCTTGAGACCATTACGTCGCCCCTGAGGGGAATTGTCGGCCGGCATAAGCGTTGATGCGTCCCATCGGGCCTTAGGTCGCGGAACTGGGGGAGCCGCAGTGTCAGTCGGCGGGGATCCTCAGGGACGAAAACAGGTGGAGGACTCATAGTGGATTTGAGCTCCTCGGAGGAGAGCGTTTAATGCCCGGCAATCGGAGGTCATGATGTGGACGAGGACCGGGAGACGTACTGGATGAAGGTCCACCACTCCTACACCGGTGAGGTCGTTCTGGCCGCCTGCGACAGGGACCTGCTCGGGAAAAGGCTGAGGGTCTCCGACGGCTTCGAGGTCCTCGTCTCCGAGAGCTTCTACATGGGAAGGCTGGCGAAGTGGGAGGAGGTAAAGTCGCTGATCGCACAGGTCACCATCGTCAACCTCGTCGGGAACAGCGTCGTGGCGAGGGCGATAAACGACGGCCTCGTCCCGGAGAGGGCCTGCAGAGATGTGGGAGGGGTGAAGCACGTCCAGATCATGAGGTACTGATCAGAGCCGCATTATCCGCTCTGGAGGCTTGGTGCCGTAAATTACCACCACCTCGTCCCGGAACTTCCTGTTGGGGACGATGATGATGCAGTCATCGCCTGCGATCCTAGTGGTCGTCAACGTGATCAAGACGATCCTCCCCCTCTTCCCGGCAACCTCCACCTCTGTCCCGATCTTGATGTGGGGGTTTAGCATCAGGGCGAGACCGGAGTAGATGTCGCTCAACCACGGAACGAAGCCCAGTCCCAGGATGAGGCCCATCGCCCCTATCGCGGTGAGAGAGCCCACGAGGACGTCCACGAGGCCGTACCGGTAAGCTGCGATCGCCAGCGCCGTTATCATGATCAGGCTTGTTATGAAATAGTAGAGCTTCACCGCATCGCGGTAATGCCGCTCGATGCGTCTGAAGAGGAGGCGGAGGCTCGTCAGGACGGCGGCGAGGATCAACGCAGCCACAGCGAGCTCGAAGACCGACTGGAAGAATCCCGGTGCTTCCATGCTTCACCATCGGGTCTACTGGGCGAGGGCAATAACGTCGATCTCGATCAGGAACTCCTCCCTCACCATGTTCGTGACGACCGTCGTCCTGGCCGGCGGCTCCGTGGGGAAGTACTGGGAGTAGACCTCGTTCATCGCGGCGAAGTCCTCCGCTCTCTTCAGGTAGACGTTCACCTTCACCACCTTTTCGAGCGAGGAGCCTGAGGCCTCGAGGATCGCCTTGACGTTCTCCAGGACCCTCCGCGTCTGCTCCCTGATCCCGCCCTCGACCACCTTCCCCGTGCTCGGGTCTATCGGGACCTGGCCCGCGACGAAGACGAAGCCGTTGGCGACCACCGCCTGCGAGTAAGGACCGACCGGTTTGGGCGCCGCCTCCGTGAGGATGGTCCTTCTGGTCATCGCTGTTCCAGGTGAGAGCCGGCTAAAGAACGAATGCGGTCTTTCTCAGGAGACCATGAAGTAGGTCAGCGCCTCCCTCAGAGCCCTCGCGAGGACCTCGACCTCCCCCTCGTGGTTGTAGACGTAGAAGCTGGCCCTCGTTGTCGCGGTGAGGCCCAACTTGGTGTGGAGTGGCATCGCGCAGTGATGTCCTGCCCTGACAGCGATCCTGAATTTCGCGTCGAGGAACTCGGCGAGGTCGTGGGGGTGGACGTCGGCGAGCGTGAAGGAGATCAGGCCGCACCTGTCCTTCGGGTTCTCAGGGCCGACCAACCCGATCTTGGGCACGCCCGCCATCAGCTCCAGCGCCCTCTCGGTCAGCCTGAGCTCGTGGGACCTTATCTGGTCCATCCCGAATTCGGAGAGGTAGTCTATGGCGGCGGCGAGGCCCACAGCACCCTCGACGTTGGGCGTCCCGGCCTCGAACTTCCAGGGGACCTCGTTCCAGCTGGACCCGTCGAGCCGCACCTCCCTGATCATCTCGCCGCCGCCCTGGAAGGGCTCCATCTCCTCCAGCAGCTCGGACCTGCCGTAAAGCACCCCTATCCCCATCGGCCCGCACATCTTGTGTCCTGAGAAGGCGAGGAAGTCGCAGCCTATCCCTGCGACGTCCACGGGAGCGTGGGGGACGTACTGGGCCGCGTCGATCACGGTGACCGCTCCGTGCTCCCTCGCCGCCTTCACGAGCTCCCCGACGGGGTTGATGGTCCCGAGGACGTTGGAGGCGTAGGTGAACGCGAAGAGCTTCGCGCCCTTCAGGCACTTGTCGAGCTCGGAGAGGTCGAGATAACCCTCCTCGTTCACCGGGATGTAGCTCAGCGAGGCTCCGGTGAGGCCGCAGACTGTCTGCCAGGGAACTATGTTGCTGTGGTGCTCCATCTCCGTCAAGACGACCTTGTCCCCCCTCTTCAGGTTCCTGAGGGCCCATGAGTAGGCCACGAGGTTGATCGACTCGGTCGTCCCCCGGGTGAAGACGATCTCCCTCCAGCTCCTCGCTTTGATGAACTCGGCCACCTTCCTCCTCGCTCGCTCGTAGAGCTCGGTCGCCTCGACGCTGAGCTCGTAGACTCCCCTGTGGACGTTCGCGTTCCGTCTCGAGTAGTAATCGGCGATGGCCTCTATGACGTGCCTCGGCTTCTGGGTCGTCGCGGCGTTGTCCAGATAGATCAGGTCCCTCCACTTCGGGTCGCTGAATATCGGGAAATCCTCCCTTACCTCCCTCGGATCGAGCCTCCTCGGCAACCTGCTGGTAGAAGTGGCGACCTGCTGATAGCGTTGTCGACATCACCGCACGTAAGCTCGAGGCCCGAGGGCCGGGAGCCCCGAGCGGCCTAAGGCCTAGGGCCCCTCCCCCTGATGAGATTCAAATGGATGCGGAGGGATCCCGGGGAAGAGGTGGGTTCTTGACCGGGAGGTGGCCGAGGCTCGCGGCGAGGTTCCTGGCGAAGGCAATGGGTGCGGTCCTCATCTACATCGGTGCGTCCGTCGCATCGTCGGTCCTCTCCGTCACGGGCTCGATGGGCGTCGCGGTCCAGGCCCTGGCGTTCTTCGTCGGCGCTCTGCTCGTCCTAGGAGGGATCATGGCTCTCCTCAGCTGAGGGTGTGCGGGGTCGTGAAGAGGTATGAGCTGAGGTGCATCGCCTGCGGCCACGTCAGCCCGTTCAGCCTCAGGAGGATCTTCTGTGAGAGGTGCGGCGACCTCCTCGAGGTCAGGGTCGAGGCGAGCGAGGTCTTCAACAGGGAGAAGCTGCTCGGGAGGGTCAACAGCATGTGGCGCTACGTCGAGCTCCTCCCGGACTTCAGGAGGCCGGTCACGATGGGGGAGGGGATGACGAGGCTCGTCCGGTGCGAGAGGCTGGCCGATGCGTTGGGCGTCAGGGAGCTCTACGTCAAGCTCGAGGGCATGAACCCGACCGGCAGCTTCAAGGACAGGGGGATCAGTGTGGGCGTGACGGTAGCCCTCGAGGCCGGTGCGAGGAGGGTCATCTGCGCATCGACGGGGAACACCTCCGCCTCGCTCGCGGCCTACGCGGCAAGGGCCGGGATCGAGTGCGTCGTCCTGATTCCGAAAGGGAGGATAGCGTCCGGGAAGCTCTTCCAGGCCAGGCTCTTCGGCGCCACGATCTGTGAGGTCTCCGGGAGCTTCGACGATGCCCTGAGGATCGTGCTCGGGAGGGCCGAGGAGATGGGAGCCTACGTCCTGAACTCGGTGAACCCATGGCGTCTCGAGGGGCAGAAGACGACCGCCTTCGAGATCTGGGAGCAGCTCGACGGGTCGCTCGGGATCAACGTCGTCGTGCCAGTCGGCAACGCAGGGAACATCTCGGCCATCTGGAAGGGCTTCGAGGAGCTGCGCGATTACGGTCTGACGGACGAGGTGCCGAGGATGATAGGCGTCCAGTCGTCGGGTGCTGCTCCTCTGGCGAGGATGTTCGCGAAGGGCGCCGACTCCCCCGAATGGGTCGAGAGCCCCCAGACGGTGGCGTCCGCCATAAGGATAGGAAGGCCGATCAACTGGAAGAGGGCCGTCAGGACCGTCAGGAGCTCAGGCGGATCGATCTACAGCGTGGACGACCACGAGATCCTCGAGGCGATGAGGCTGATGGCCACCACCGAGGGGATAGCTGCCGAGCCCGCAGGCGCGGCGCCGATCGCCCTCCTGAAGTCGGGGGTCGAGTCGGGACTCCTGCCGCGCGACGAGACCTACGTCTGCATCGCCACCGGCCACCACCTGAAGGACCCGGACCCTGCGCACGTCTCATGGAACGTCCCCGTCCCCTTCGAGCAGTACCTCGAGCGGGTGACCGGCCGGTCATAAGGCAGTCAGAACCACGGTTGAGGGCCCGAACCGACAGCACGGAATACGTTGAAAAGCCGCAGGTGCTGTAAGTTCGCGGAGTTGGAGACCAGGCTCTTCAGGTGCACCGACTGCAACAGGGAGTTCAGGCTCCAGGCCTGGAAGGCGGTCTGTCCATCGTGCGGGAGGCACTACACCCTCGTCCCCGTTGAGGAGCGGGTGAAGGGCCCTTCCCCGGCCTATGCCTATGCCTCGGCCCTCGCGATCCTCGCATCGGCGACCTACCTCTCGCTTTCAGGCACCCAGAACCCCTTGATCGTACTCGTGCCGTCGGTCGTGGGCGCGGCGCTCGTCCTCACCAGGTCCCGGGGCGGTCATCTGGCAGCCGTTCTGGTCTCGGCGGTGCTGGCGGTGATGCTCGGTCTTCCCCTCGCCTTCATCCCGGTCGCTGGAGCGGCTCTGGCCGTCTACGACGAGTACCGGATAACGAGGTACAAGCTGGTCCGCCAGAGGCTGAAGGGCTCGGGCATGAAATACGTCGAGGCGTGACTCATTCGGAGTAGAAGAGCCTGATCCGCCTTCCCTCGGCAAGGCCGGAGATCAGCGTCCTCCCGGCCTCCGAGTCCTTGGCGACCCTTACCCTTCCGTTCTTGCCGACGGTAAGCGTGGCGACGTATTCGTCGTCGACGTACAGCGTCACCTGCCTGCCAGCCTCCACCCCCCTCAGGTGGATGACGATGGAGTTCCCGGACTCGGTGACCGTGAACTCCAGCTCCCTCCCCAGCGAGGGTGGCACCGGTCTAAGCTTCAGCCTGACGCGGTACCTCTTCCCGAGCTCCTTAACCTGCCTCACCAGCTCCCTCGGGATCCTCTCGAACTCGGACCTGTCGACCAGGACCGTAAGGGATCCGTCGGGAGAATGCTCGATCGACGGGGGATGGAGGCCCATGGTCCTGAAGAGGGACGACAGCTTCTCGGCCACCTCCCTCGCGACGCCCCTGCCGACGGCCACGACGACCCGCTCCTCGCCGTAGGTGTAGATCTCGTACTCCAGCTCTCCGGTCTCGAAGTCCCTCACCTCGACCACGGGCCTGACGAGGTCCTCGTTCCTCATACCCGTGGGAAGCCTGACCGTCAGCGAGAGCTCGTAGACCTTCTGAACGGCCCCGTCCTTAAGGAAGATCACGGTGTCGACGATGTGGGGCAGCATCCCCAGCTCCGTCTTGTCGAGGAACCTCTGGATGGAGTCGATGGGGTCGCTGGCGTGGATGACTCCGACCATCCCTACCCCTGCAAGCCTCAGGTCGATGTAGACTTGGAAGTCCTTCGGCCTCCTCATCTCGTCGAAGATCGTGTAGTCAGGTCGGACGAGCAGCAGGATCTCCAGCGTCTTCTCGAAGTCCCCCTCGAGGGGGCCGTACTGGGTGATGTGGGGGCCTACCTGCAGGTCCCTCGGCGACTCGAGGGTCTTCACCACCTTTCCGAGGCCGGCGTAGAACTCCGCGAGGCTCGAGGCGAAGGTCGTCTTCCCCGATCCGGGTGGGCCTGCGATGAGGATCCCCTCTGCCCTGTTCGTCAGCCTCTCCAGCAGCCTCGGGCTCAGTTTGTAGTCCTGGAGACTCATCCTCACTATCGGCCGCACCACGGTCAGCTCGAGGCCGTCGCTGAAGGGAGGGCGGGCGATCGCGATCCTCAGGTCTCCGAGCTGCGCGACCATCGCACCGGACCTCGCGATCTCGACGTTGCCGTCCCTCGAGTTCCTGAGGGCCCACAGGAGCTCGTCGATGAGGCGCTGTATCTCCTCCTCCGTCAGCGGCTCCTCCCTCAGCCTCACGAGCCTCATGGCCCCAGGCCTTCCCCTCTTGGCCATCGGGGGCGCACCGGCCTTCAGGTGGAGGCTCATCGTGTCGGGCGTCATCATATCGAGTAAGGATAGCCTGACCGGTTCCTCGGGCTTGGCGACGTAGGCTGCCGGGACCCCCTCGGCCTCCGCCACTAGTGCCTGCACGTAGTCCGACGTGTAGAGGACCGCTCCCTCCTTCTTCGCCACGTCCCTGATCAGAGCGTCGATCCGTCCTCCCCTTGCGAGCCTGATCTCCTCCAACGTCGGCCTTTCGCCTGCGAACCGGACCGTGACGTTGTGCTGCGCGCCGAGCTCCCTAATCCTCTTGATCTCCTCCAGCCCCACCTTTCCCTCGGTCCTCCCCTTTGAGGCCTGTGCCTGGAGCTCGTCGAGCGCTGGTACCGGTATCACGACCTCCGCGTCCCTCAGCTCGCCGGCCTCGATCATCCGGCTCAGCGTCCTGTTGATCAGCACGCTCGTGTCCGGTACTATCACCCTTCTGCCGTTTCCCTGCGAGGTCACCGTGACGGAAGTTCCGGCAACAGGACATGAACGTATCGTGAGCTAGGGAGGGTTCCTCGGGGAGGCACAGGTGTCAGAGCTCGACGCGCGCTTCACCTACGCCGTTCGCCGCCAGCAGGGCACCTCCGATCAGCGGAGAACGCTCCCCGTAAACTGGCCCCTCTATCCTCGGTCCCTCCAGCATCAGGAAGTCCTGGAGCCTCGGGAAGACCTCTGCGCGGAAGAAGTTCTCGTTGTTCAGGTAAACCGCACCTCCCATCACCAGCACTTCGGGTGCGAAGAGGTTGATCGCGGTCGAGAGGCCTGCGGCCATCAGCGTCGCCAACCTCCCGAAGAAGGGCCTCGATGAGGGGTCGTTGGAGCGGTAGAGCTCGAAGATCTCGCGGGGTCCTGCGTTCTCTCGTAGAGCGAGTAAGTGAAGTCTGCTTCCTGTGGGGACCTCTCCGTCCTCCGCAAGCCTCCTCGCGTACCTCGGCACGTTTCTGCCGGAGCAGTAGGCCTCCCAGTGGCCCAGACCGCCGCACCCGCACCGCATGTAGCCGGTCGGGTCGACGACGCTGTGCCCTATCTCCGCCGCGTTCCCCCTCCTGCCGAGGACAGGCCTTCCGTCCACCACAGCTCCCCCTCCGATCCCAGTGCTTATGGTGACGTACAGGAGGTCCTGACGCTCCTTCCCGGACCTCGCGAGGTACTCGGCGTATGCGGCGGCGTTGCAGTCGTTCGCCATGTAGATTTCCTCAAAACCCAGCTCCCCCTTGAGGAACTCCGCCACAGGAATCGACCTGGGCCTCCCGGCGACGTTGGGCGCCAGCTCTATGACGCCCCTCCTCGAGTCGATAGGACCGATCGATGCGATACCAGCCCTCCTCACCCGGTCCAGTCCTCTCAGCCTCCTGGCGAGCTCGACTACAGCATGCGGTATCGCGTCCGGGTCCGGAGACTGAGGGGTGGGAGCCTCGGAGGAGTCGACGATCCTCAGGGTTGCCCCGTCGACGACGGCCACCCTTACTCTGCTGGCGCCGATGTCGATCGCGAGGACCGGTTCCGATCCCTCAGTCGGGCCAGGACCAGGTCTTGTAGAGGACGTACGCATCACCCCTTTTGAAGAAGCGGTGGGCGACCTCCCTGAACCTGACGGTGGGTTCGGTCGCGGGTCGTTCGGAGCAATCGCCCTCCCCTGCCGGCCTGACCCTGAAGCCGACCACGTCCCCTTCCCTCGAGCCGTAGGGGTGGGAGGAGGAAGACATGGACGAGAATATCAGCGATGCTGCCGCGTCCATCGCCTCCTCAGGTGAGCTGAAGAGAAGCCCCTCGCCCGTCACCTCGCTCCATCGCCTCCAACCTCTGCCCTGGACGAACAGCTCGACCGCGAAGCAGGCCATCTCTCAACGACCTCTCCTCTTCTCCTCGAGGTAGAGCTGCACCAGATCCCTCGCGACCCTCGACTTCCTCGCAGGTCCGAGCTTCCTGACGAGGCCCGATCTCGTGACGACGACCAGCTCGTTCTCCTCCGCTCCGAACCCGATTCCCTTCCTCGAGACGTCGTTGACCGCCACGAGCACGGGATCCAGAGCAGCGTACTCCTGGAAGACCTCACGCGGGTCCTCGACTGCCCCGTAGGAGGCCTTGAAGAGGACCAGGTCGATCCCCGGGAAGGACCTCCTGACCTCCTCGACGACCTTCGGCGTGGCCCTTAGCGTCAGCTGGAGCGTGGGATGCCTCCTGCTCTCGATCTTGCCGCTGTGGACCTCGGCCGGTTCGTAGTCCGCCACCGCCGCAGCCGCGAAGAGCCCGTCGGCCCCCTCCAGAGCCCCCAGAACCGCCGCGAGCATCTCCCTTGCCGACTCGACGCCCACGGCCTTGACGTCCCACGGCGGCCTCAGCGATATCGGGCCGTGGACGATCGTCACGTCGCCCCCGAGGGCCCTCAGAACCCTTGCCAGCTCGAGGCCCATCCTGCCGCTGGAGGGGTTGGTGACGAACCTCACCATGTCAATCCTCTCCCTCGTCGGCCCCGCGGTAACCACGTACCTTCTGCCCGAGAGCGGCTTGGGCCATGTGGCGTAGATCACGGCGTCGAGCACGTCCTCGGGCTGGGCCAGCTTCGCCTTGCCCTCCTTCACCGTAGGCCCCACGACGACGATCCCTAGGGACCGCAGCCGTGCCATGAGGTCCCTCACGACCGGTGAGGAGTACATCGACGCGTGCATGGCCGGTGCGACGACGACAGGTATCCCCGAGCCAAGCGCGCACGAGACGAGCAGGGAGACCGCGTCGTCGGCGATCCCGCCCACCACCTTCGCAGCCGCGTTCTCCGTCATAGGAGCCACCACGACCGCATCAACCCTTCCCTTCCCCTCGGTCAGCTCGACGTACTCTATCCTCCCCGTCACCTCCACCACCGGGTCGTTCCCCGTAGCCCACCTCATCACCTCGGGGCTCAGGAGGGATGCCGCCTCTCGGGTCATGACCGGGATAACGTCGGCTCCGTGCCTCATGAGGAGCCTCGCCGTCTCGGGTGCCCTGTAGATCGAGGCGCTGGCGGTGACGCAAAGAGCGATCCTCTTCCCCGCTAGCTCGTCTCCGTGGCTGCCCGTTATGTCCTTGAGGTGCGCGTACCCCACACCGCCGAGAACGCCCGTCCACCGGAAAAAGTTTCGGAGACCGTTCACGACCTGCTCTGAAGGGAGAGCGGATCCTCCGTTGATATCCGAGGAGGAGATGTACAGGACGTTGAGCAGGTTCAGGATCGGGATCGCGGGGCACGTGGTCTTGGACCGCGTCAGGGGGCCTTCGTTGAGTTACGACTCCGTCGGAGGAGTTCCGACCTACGCGGGGCTTGCCGTGGCCTCGCTCGGACACGAGGCGCTTGCCATCTCGGTCGTCGGCGAAGACGGGCACAAGGCGCTGGAGGGTCTGAGGTCGCTCGGCGTCTCAACCGAACTGGTGAGGGTCGTTAGCGGCGCCAAGACCACCTGCTACGAGATCGTCCAGCTCGAGGGCGGCGAAAGGAGGTTGAGGCTCCTCTCCCGTGCGCCACCGTTATCGTCGAAGGACCTGGTCAGGCAGCTCGACGGAATGTACTACGGGCCCGTCGCCTCGGAGCTGAGGCCCGAGGACGTTGCCCTCACAGCGAGGTTCTACCGATGGTCGGCCCTCGATCCGCAGGGGCTGATGCGGATGTTCGACGAGCACGGTAACGTGACGCTGAAGACGGAAGGAGCGGACCTGAACCTCCTCGGGTCCGTGTCCCTTCTGAGGCTGGCTCTGGAGGAGGCCAGGGCCCTGGGCTTCGGAGAGCCCTCCACCGCGTCCGTCGAGCTCTCGAGGTCCACAGGGAGGGTCGTTGCGGTCACCGCAGGCGCAGAGGGGGCCTTCGTCTCGGACGGCAGGAGGCTCGTCAGGGGAAGGCTTGACGTGAGGGCGGTCGACACGGTCGGCGCGGGCGACGTCTTCGGAGGGGCGCTCCTCGTCGGCCTCATGGAGACCGGTGACCTGGTCCACTCCACGGCGCTGGGTCTTGCCGCAGTTGCGGAGCGCGTCGCCCTTCCAGGACCGAGGCGGCTCGACAACGACTCGATCAGAAGGCTCGCGTCCTCAATCGCGCCACGCCTCTCCGTCTCCGACGTCAGACCTTGACGAGGCTCAGGATCTGATCGGGTCTGATGACGGAGATGCCCGTCAACCCTCCTAGGACCTCGATCAGAACGATCCAGTCCGGGTTCTCGAGCCTGACCTTCCTCTCTATCCTCGATGCGACCGCCTCTATTATCTCCCTGCTGGAGAGCTGTGTGTGCCTCTTCTCGACGACGACCTTGTACGTCGCCTCCGGAGGGATCTTTTCCTTCAGGGCGTCCACCGCCTCAGCTATCCTCTCGAGCCTCGTCTCGACCACGCGCTCGATCGGTATCACCCTCATCAGCCCCGAGACCTTCCACGGCTCCTTGACGGCCATCTCCCTGATCCTCTCGACGACCTCGAAGGGGTCGAGCGATGTCTGCGCCGTTATCACTCCGTGGACGTCCGTGATCTCGACCTTCGGATCTGGGTCGTTCAGCTCGGAGAGGATGCTGGTCAGGGTGGCCACGCCCAGAGGCTCCTGTCCCCTAAGCGTCGTCGCCAGAACGTTGAACCGGCCCGGCATCTTCTCATGGGAAGGTGATGCCGGTTTCACCCCAGTCTTGTACCTATGGCGACCTAACTAATTTCCTCAATTGTCTCGAGGTCCCTGATTCCTTATCCCCTGCACCACTTCGCCTATGTTCGCCACACCCGCAATGCACCCCTCAACGCCGAGTTACTGACCCTCCTCTCCCTTTCCCGTCTTTCCATCGAGGCCCCCTAACTCCTGTCTGACCATCTTCAACGGAGTTGGGACCGTTATGAACTGGGACCGGAAGACCTAGAGACGCTTAAGTGAGACCAGACGATTGTCGCATCGTCCTAAAGCAGCCCCCTAGGTTGTAATGCGTTATAAAATCATTCTCAGCAAAAATTTAGTAAGGCAATATGGTCAGACCGATTACAAAGGGTATCGTAACTAGTAATAATACAGCAATGCAATAGCCAAAGACATCTCTTGCCCTCGTCCCGGTAATCCCGAGGAGTGGAATCGCCCAAAACGGTGTGAACAAGTTCGTCCACATGTCTCCAGCAGCATAAGCTATGATTGTTTTGCCCACCGGGACTTCTAGGGTCGACGCAGCTCTCAACAGAATCTCGCCAGTTGCTATCCACTGTCCTCCGCCAGAAGGAACGAATATGTTTATAAATCCGCTGAGCAAGAAGCAAATAACCGGCCATGAGAAAGGATTTGCGTAAGCCGCCAAAGAATTCGCCAGTATGGTGGCTAAGTTCTGCCCGTCGGGCGACACGACGTACCTCATCAAACCCATGATTCCACCGTAAAATGGAAACTGTATTATTATGCCTGCAGTTGCGCCCGCAGCCCTTGCTATTGCCCTCATGTATGCAATTGGATTCAGATAAAGGGCTAAACCTATTAATATGAATAAGTAGTTAACTGAGTTGAGGTCTAACCCCGCAAAGAACCCTCTCCTGCCAAACCAGAACACCATAGTTACAAAGAATATAACAACTATCGCAGCTGCTAGAACCTTGCTGTTCTCAAGTACATCCGCTATTGTTCGTCGGGCTTCATTAACACCCATTTTTTTCTCCGACCCCCCAGATATTTCCAATTCCAAGACTTGCGGCGCGACTTTATCTATTCCTTTCATCAGCTTTTCATCTTTAGGTGCCAGAAGCCAAAATATAATGAGAGCATAGAAGTATATCAAGAGAAAATTCATTATTGTATAGGGGTGAAAGATTGTTTCATTGAGCGGAACCAGCCCCTTGCCAAATAAATCACCCATAAGTTTTTCAAAAACGTGACCTGGAGTGTTCGAGAGTAAAGGCGCCGAGGCGGAGAGACCCCAATGCCATGTCAGGCCCAGACCAGAATAACCTGCGGTGACCACTACAGGATAATGTAGTGGTTTTCCCTGCTTATAAAACTCCATTCCTACGATCCTAGCTAGCACTGCACCGATGATGAGCCCCAGCCCCCATTGTATCCAGCTAAAAGCCATGGAAACAGCGGCTACCAATACAGCAGCTTGCTTTGTGTTTTTAGGTATAGATGCGAGTTTACTAAGACCTTTATAAACCACGGGATGATGCGCAATTACATATCCTGTAACTAAGATTAAAACCATCTGCATCGCAAATGTTAGCAACTCCCAGAAGCCCCTATACCAGCCCATAACGAGTGTCTCTATAGTTCCGACAACCCCCGTTCTAAATTGTGTTATGGATAGCGCCATAAACATTGTTATTAAAGACAATATCAGCGCAAAAATCAACGGATCCGGCATCCAACGCTCGACATTTTCCGATAGCCTCCTACCAAACCTTTCTATTGTGGTTTCTTCAGCCATTTCTGCGAAATAGCCCTCGCTACCGTGATTTATATTTTTCGGTTTTATCACACGATAGGTTTATTAACTGTCCTCACGGACCTGGGTCTACTATTTAGGGCTACCTCGAAGGCCCGTTCAAGACATGCTGACACGCCCGACTTTTTGCAAAACACCTATTATAATAAAATCGTCGATAAGAAAATAAACCGGCACAGACTCGAGGCGTCTGTCATGTCGAGCCTTGTCAAAGCCGTTGGGAAGCCCGTAGGAGAGACGCATGATCCCTGCGTCTGATGGGTGCTTCAATCCCGATGTAGCTCATCGGTATCATCGACTTCATCGCTTTATTCATCGCCGGCTTCATCGGCCCTCGACCGGCTTTGGCGAGGAGTTCAGGCTGCACGACCTCCTCGAGCTCCCGGATTTGGTGCCGAACTTCCCCAAGGCGGCGATTAGCTTCAGTGAGGTCGACATTAGCGCCCGCGAGCTAACCAAGGGATAATGCCACCGCATCTAGGGGGGCGGGGTTAACGTTCAAGTATTCGGCGACCGATTTGTCGATTTGTGCGAGTTCGAGCCACCTCCGCCGCGAGTTCGTCGCACATATTCCACGAGGGAGACGAATTAAATACCGTGCTGAGTACCGAATTTGGGCCCGTAGCTCAGCCTGGACAGAGCGCCGGCCTTCTAACCTTCGGGGGAGAGCCGGAGGTCCCGGGTTCGAGTCCCGGCGGGCCCGCAGCTCATCGTCGTCGCCGTCGGTCTGCAACGAACGCAAGACGCCAGTGCTGCTCGCAGTGAGCCCCTATTTCGATAAACAGTGAGCGTTGCGATCGGCAAGACCATGCAAAGCTATTTGAGGAGACTCCTCGCTGACCAAGCGCGCGGGGGTGGTCGAATCGATTACGTCGAGCTCCTCGACACGACGCTCAGGGACGGCTCCCAGACAAGAGGAGTGACCTTCACCCTCCACGACAAGGTTAGGGTGGCACAGCTACTGGACGAGCTCGGAATGGACATCATCGAGGCCGGCTGGCCCGGATCTAATCCTAAGGACTCGGAGGTCTTCAGGGCTTTGAGGGAGGCAGGTCTTTCGAGGAGCAGGGTGGCAGCTTTCGGCAGCACCAGGAGGAAGGGGGTCAGGGCGGAGCAGGACAGGTCGCTGAACGCGATCGTCGAGGCTGACGTACCGGTGGCTGTGATCTTCGGCAAGTCGTGGACCCTGCACGTCACGGAGGTCCTCAGGTGCAGCCTCGATGAGAACCTGAGGATGGTGACCGAGTCGGTCGAGTACCTCGTCGATCACGGGCTGGAGGTGGTCTTCGACGCCGAGCACTTCTTCGACGGATACAAGGAATCTCCCGGGTACGCTCTGTCCGTGCTGAGGTGTGCGGCGGAGGGCGGTGCGAAGACCGTCGTCCTGTGCGACACCAACGGAGGAACCCTCCCTCATGAGGTTGAGAGGATCGTCGGCGAGGTCATGGGGGAGCTCGGAGGTCGGGTGAGGCTCGGCATCCACACCCACGACGACACGGGCTGTGCGGTCGCCAACTCGCTGCTGGCCGTCAAGGAGGGGGCGAGGCACGTCCAGGGGACGATGATAGGGCTCGGCGAGAGGTGCGGTAACGCGGACCTGACGCAGGTCGTCCCGACGCTGGTCCTGAAGATGGGTTTCGATTGCCTCGGAGGGAATGCGAGGGAGAAGCTCCCGAGGTTGAGGGAGGTCGCCCTCATGGTCTCCGAGCTCACGGGCTTCCCAGTCCCGCCGAACCATCCCTACATCGGCAGGAACGCCTTCGCCCACAAGGCAGGCGTCCACATCGACGCGGTCCTGAAGACGCCACGGGCCTACGAGCACGTCGACCCCTCATCGGTCGGGAACGAGAGGTCCTTCTCGGTCTCGGAGCTGGCCGGGAGGTCGGCGATCGTCGAGGCCGCCAGGAGGCTCGGGTTGTCCCTCACCAAGGAGGAGGCCGGCAGGGTCCTGGAGGAGGTGAAGAGGGTGGAGGCGGAGGGCAACCATCTGGAGGGGGCGGAGGCGACGGTCGCGCTGGTCCTGCTGAGGGCCCTCGGGATGCTGAAGGAACCCTTCAGGCTCATCTCGTGGAGCGTCGAGACGGGATACGACGGCGGATCCCTCAGCTCCAGGGCCACCGTTACGGTCTCCGTCGGAGAGTCGATCGTCTCGTCATCGGGACACGGCGTCGGGCCGGTCCACGCGCTGGACGTGGCCCTCAGGAGAGCTCTGGTGAGCAGGTTCAGGGAGCTGGAGGAGATCGGGCTCTCCAACTACAAGGTCTCCGTCATCGACTCGGGGAACGGCACGTCGGCCGGTGTGAGGGTCTACACGGAGTTCCGGCGAGGNCACAGGATCTGGTCCACGACGGCGCTCTCGAGGAACGTGGTCGACGCCAGCGTCAAGGCACTTGTCGACGGCTACGTATACGCGCTGGTGACCGGGGACCGGGAAGGGAGCGCAGGGAAAGCGTAAGGAAGGACCGACGCCCTCTCGGATGACATACACTTTAGAGCAGAGCGTCAGGACCCTCATCAGGGATGCAGGAGACGACGTGGTTGAGGGAGCCGATAGTGGTGGTGCTGGGACACGTGGACCACGGGAAGACGAGCCTGCTAGACAAGATGAGGGGGACGATAGTGGCACAGCGGGAGGCAGGGGGGATAACGCAGCACATCGGCGCGAGCCTCTTCCCCTACGACGCCGTGGTCGAGGCGTGCAGGAAGCTCCTGGGCGAGGTGAGGGCCCAGATACGCCTGCCCGGTCTCCTCTTCGTCGACACGCCCGGACACGCGGCCTTCGCGAACCTCAGGAAGAGGGGAGGATCGGTGGCCGATATGGCGATTCTCGTGGTCGACGTGATGCAGGGCGTCCAGGAGCAGACGGTCGAGAGCATCCAGCTGCTCCGCTCGAGGAAGACGCCGTTCGTGGTGGCTCTGAACAAGATCGACATGATACACGGCTGGAGGCCTGTCCCCGGAGCTCCGCTGAAGGAGGCGCTGGCCCGTCAGGAGAGGCGTGTGGTCGAGGAGCTTGAGACGAAGACCTACATGCTGATGGGGGAGCTCTCGAGGTTCGGTTTCGCGGCGGACCTCTACACCCGGATATCGGACTTCAGGAGGACGCTCGCGATCGTTCCGGTCAGCGCCAAGACCGGTGAGGGCATACCTGACCTCCTGCTCGTCATACTGGGGCTGGCNCAGACCTTCATGGCGAGGCAGCTGACCGTCTCNGAGGACCGTTTCGAGGGGGTTGTTCTCGAGGTCGTCGAGGAGGAGGGGCTGGGGGCGACGGCGAACGTCATCGTCAGCTCAGGCGTCCTGAACGAGGGCGACACGATAGCCCTGATCGGCAGGAGGGGCCCCGTGGTGACGAGGGTGAGGGCTCTTCTGATGCCAAAGCCGCTGGACGAGATGAGGGATCCGAGGGACCTCTTCAAGCGCGTCAGGAGCGTCAGGGCCTCGGCGGGCGTCAAGGTCGTGGCGGAGGGGCTCGAGGACGTCTATCCGGGATCGCCGGTGCTGATCGTCAGGAACCAGTCGGACCTTGCCGAGATCGAGCGTAGGCTCGAGGAGGAGATGGCCGAGTTCAGGATAACGACCGACAGAACGGGGATCGTCGTGAAGGCCGACACGATAGGATCGCTCGAGGCCCTCGTCGGGTACCTGAGGGAGAGGAACGTTCCTATCAGGATAGCGGACATCGGGAAGGTCTCGAGGAGGGACGTGGTGGAGGCGGAGGTGGTGAGGCGCAAGGACCAGTACTTGGGCAACATACTCGCCTTCAACGTCGACGTGGACAGGGAGGTGGAGCTCGAGGCCAACAGCAAGGGCGTCAGGATCTTCAGCGGCACCGTGCTCTTCAGGCTCGTCGACGATTACCTCAGCTGGGTTGAGCAGCGCAGGAGGGAAGAGGAGGAGGCCGAGTTCGGGAAGCTGGTGAAACCTGGGAAGGTCAAGTTCCTCGAAGGTTTCGTCTTCAGGCGCAGCGATCCCGCGATCTTCGGGGTCGAGGTCCTGGCAGGGGAGATAGCGCCCGGGGTTCCGCTGGTCACGGCATCCGGCAGGCATGTAGGAGAGATACACCAGATCCAGGAGAGCGGCAGGCCCATACCCAGGGCCACGGAGGGCATGAAGGTGGCCATCTCGATAAGGGGCGTAACGGTGGGAAGGCAGGTGAAGGAGGGCGAGGTCCTTTACGTGGCCGTGCCGGAGAAGGACGCGAGGCTGCTGCTCGCCAAGTTCAGCGGTAGGCTCGACGAGGGGTCGAGGAAGGCGCTGGAGGAGCTCGTGAACTTGATGCGCGCCCAGAACCCGCTCTGGGCCAGGTGAGGTCGGTGGGTGGAAGTGGGAGGGGACGCAGGCGACCTGGAACGCGTTCTGGAGAGGGCGAGGGAGATCGCGGTCCCGACGTCGGAGGAGGAGGAGCGCCTGAGCTCGGTGGCAANGGAGGTCCTGAGGGCGGCCGAGGCGGCCTTCGCNGGAGTCGAGGGCTACGTGCGGGCTACGCTCGAGGGATCGGCGGCCAAGAGAACGTGGATCAGGNCTAGGCCNGAGGTCGACGTCTTCGTCCACTTCTCGCCGAACGTCAGCAGGGAGAGGCTTGAGGCGATGGTGGTGGAGCGGGGAGCCNAGGCCCTCGAGGCCTTGGGGGCGAGGTGGAGGCTGAGGTACGCCGATCACCCGTACGTCGAGGGTTTCCTCGGCGACGTGACGGTGAACGTGGTGGGGTGCTATGCGACCGAGCCNGGCAGNTGGCTGAGTCCCGTCGACAGGACGCCCTACCACACGAGGTACGTGCTCTCGAGGCTCGACGACCGTCTCAGGACCGAGGTCAGGCTGGCGAAGGCCTTCATGCGTGGGATAGGGGTCTACGGCGCCGAGCTCAGGATAGGCGGCTTCAGCGGCTACCTCGTCGAGCTCCTCGTTCTGAGGTACGGGAGCTTCCTCGCTCTGCTGAGGGATGGGGCTGGCTGGAGGCCGGGCAAGGTCATCGACTTCTCGGGCAAAAGGAGCGAGCAGGAGTTGCGGGCCCTCTTCCCGGACAGCCCCCTGATCGTGACGGACCCCGTCGACAGCAACAGGAACGTGGCCTCCGCCGTGACCCTCACCCGCTTCTCCGAGTTCGTCCTCGCGTCGAGGCTCTTCCTCTCGGAACCCTCGATCGCNTACTTCGTCCCGAGGCCCCCTGCNCCCCGNNACGTGGANNCNCTGCTGGGCTGCGTGATGGCTGTGAGGTTGANNGGGCTCCCCGAGCTGCCGGCNGACACCATGTGGGGAGAGGTGTTGAAGTTCGCGAGGAGCGTCGAGAGGCGCCTTCAGAGGGAGGGCTTCGAGGTCAGGAGGTGGGCCGCCGATTCGATCGGTGACGAGGTGCTGCTGCTCTTCGACCTCGAGGCGCTCGACCTTCCCGAGCTCGAGCTGAGGGTTGGTCCTCCGGTATGGCTGAGNAACGCCGAGGACTTCCTGAGGGAGCACCTCGATAGCCCCCTCACTGCCGCCGGCCCCTGGGTAT
This sequence comes from Candidatus Calditenuaceae archaeon JGI OTU-1, assembly GCA_000494145.1. GTDB lineage: Archaea > Thermoproteota > Nitrososphaeria_A > Caldarchaeales > Calditenuaceae > Calditenuis. Next base: position 18,201 of record AWOE01000014.1, read on the forward strand.
CGGGCGAGAGGCTCTACGTCCTGAAGAGGAGGACGGCGAGGACAGCGGAGGAGCTGCTTGTGAGGTGGATCGAGCGCGGAGAGGTCTCGGTCCCCAAGGACGTCGCGGGCTCGGTGCGGGCTGCCGAGATCTTCAGGGTCACCTCCGACCGTCTCTCCGAGCTGAGGTCTTCGGGCTACTCGTCGTTCGTCGACTCGTTTCTGGACGGCAGGCCTCCTTTCCTCAGATGATCTGCTGTCGGTGCGGCGCTGAGACGGCACGTAAGGAGAGGTGCCGCTTTCCCGTCCACCGATCTCTGTGCGAGGGGTCAGGGTGAGCTGGGCTCCTCATCCGGCATCGGATACTGCAACCCTCTTCATCCCCCACCACGACACCGATGAACCGAAATTTTGCCGTGAGCGCCGATGAGGCTGGGGAAGGCGTGGATTGGGTCGGGGTCGAGGAGCTCTCCGCGGAGCTTGTAGTTCAGCTCTCATACCCGAGGAGGGTCTCGGAGTACGCCGCTGAGGTCCTGAAAGACGTCGAAGCGTTCGGCGTGATGAGGTTCGCCGTCGAGAAGGGTCAGCTCTTCTTGCTCGGGAAGGGCTTCAGGAACGTCGTCTTCCTCGTCGAGACGGAACGTGGTCGGGCAGCTCTGAAGGTGAGGCGCGACGACGCGCCGTCGACNGAAGTGGGGAGGGAGGCGGCCGTCCATGCCGCNGCGAACAGGNCCGGCGTAGGNCCCCAATTGCTAGGGANCGNGGAGCACTCGCTGCTGATGGAGGTCGTCGCGGGCACCCCACTGCACAAATGGCTTCCTGAGGCTTCGGGCGACGATGCGAGAACGGTGATAGCGAAGGCGCTGATGCAGTGCAGGGCCCTTGATCTGGCAGGGATCGACCACGGCGAGCTGGCCCGGGCCCACAAGCACGTGCTGGTCACCGACGGACCGGAGGTTAAGATCATCGACTTCGGCTCCGCTCGCTTCACGCCGAGGCCGGGCAACGTCACGTCCTTCCTCAGGTACCTACGGTCGAGGGAGGTGATGCAGGCGGTCGTGGAGAGACTGGGGAGCCTCGAGGTCGATTTGCAGCTCCTCAAGGAGTACAGGCGGACTCTATCCGAAGAGGCCTTCCTGGCCGTCTTNCGGTCGATCGGGTTGGCATGAAGATCCTTTTTTGGGGGCGGGGACGTCGTGGGGCGTGGTCAGGCTNGAGGAGGTGGTCGAGGGCTGCCCTGAGACCTCGAGGCTCTACCTCGAGGACTCCTACCTGAAGGAGGCAGAGGCCTTGGTGCTGCGTTACGTCCCGGAGACGAAGCGGTCCGGTTACCTCGTCCTCGACAGGACGATCTTCCACCCTAAGGGCGGAGGGCAGCCGAGCGACACGGGAGAGGTCCTATCGCCGAACGGCTCCCGGTTCAGGATCAGGAAGGTGATGGAGGTGGGAGGCGTCGTCGTCCACTACGGACAGGTCGTGGAGGGTGACGCTCCGAACGGCAGGGTGGAGCTCCTGCTCGACTGGGAGCAGAGGTACGAGGT
>AWOE01000015.1 GCA_000494145.1 Candidatus Calditenuaceae archaeon JGI OTU-1
TGATGATCCCCTTGAAGAGCGTCCTCGACCTTCCGGCGCCTATGCCCTTGGCGTGGACCCTCCCGACCGTGTCGGGCGCCACGTGCCTGAGGTTCAGCGTCACGTCGAACATCTGGGTACCGGTCGTCATGGTGACCTCTAGCGTGTCGGCCCTCGATCCGCGCCCAGCCAGGACGTTGTCGACCCTGTACTTCGCCTTCGCACCTCCTATCAGTGCTCCTGACCAGAACTGGTGCGCGTCGATGCCCGTTATCGACCTGCTGAAGGAGACGAAGATCGACTCGTCCGAGAGGTTCTCGAGGACCGCATACCTGACCTTCGACCCTGTGCCCCCGATCACGTGGACGACGTTCCCTATCAGGACGGGCCCGTCCAGCGAATGGTACTCGTCTACGACCCTCACGTCGGTGTTGTCGCCGGCCAGCACCAACGTGCACGCCGAGGTTCCCCTGTTCCTCCCCGATCCGACCCAGACCAGCCTCACCCTCACCGGCTCCTCGACCCCGCTCGGGACCTTGACGACAGCACCGGAGTTGAGCCTCGCCANGAGATACGCCAGGGGTCTGCTCTCCTCCGGGNTCGTCCCTCCCCTCTCGAAGGCCGATCTGACCTCGCCCTCCATGGTCCTCAGGGCATCTTTCAGCGAGTGCGCCGCCACTCCCCTCCTCGAGTAAATCTCCGGGACCCTCACNAGGGCCGGGTAGCCGTCGACGTGGAGCACNACGACCTCCTCCACCTCCTCGAGGCCCCTGAACCTCTCCGGCACCGACCCGACCTGCGGGGGCTCGAAGTCCCAGGCCCTCGACTCGATGTCCTGCGAAACTGGGATGTGGTGCTTGATGTAGAGCGGGCTCACCTCCTCGCCGACCGTCTGGTAGACCTTCGCCGCTTTCTCCTTCAGCTGCGTCAACCAGCCCTGCTCCAGCGACATCCCTGCCAACGGACCTGATGGTTTCTAATCACCGTATCAGCTCAACGCAGAGAGGGTTTACGCCTCAGGCAGCGGCCTTCCAGGCCTTGATGCCCTCTCTCCCCCTCTCAAGCAACGCCTTCCGGTAATCGTCGCTCAGGTCCAGCTGAACGATCATCACGTTCGAGACGTGGACCGGCACCCTCACCTCGGTACCGTCGGCTTTCTTCCGCGTCACGTTCTCCAGGTAGACGTATTGCCTCTTTCTGTCGACCTCCACGACCTTCGCGGTAACCCCTCGGTACTCGCCCCTCAGGACCTTCACGGTGTCTCCGACCCTCACGGGCACCGACCTCCTCCCGTACTTCTCCCTCAGCTCCGAGGAGAGGTGCGCCGACATCAGCTTGTGCGGCCATACCCTCGCAAGGATCCTCCTCAGGACCCTCTGCTTCCNCGGCTTCGCCGAGGCCTTCGNAACCACTTCAATCACCACCGGTCCCATCCCGTGTGANCATATAACCCCTAACCTCGGAGGTTGTGACGGCCCGTTACACGATGATCGACGCGAGGTTGGCGATCTTGGGCCAGCGCTCGGCTGCTTCCTTCGCCACAGGTCCCCTGATCTCGGTAGCCTTNACGTCGCCCTCAGGCGTCACGAGCACCGCCGCCGTGTCCTCGAACGTGATCCACGTCCCGTCGGGCCTCCGGTAGGGCTTCCTCTGCCTCACTATGACCGCGTACATCACCTTCTTCCTCAGCTCGACGTCGCCCTTCTTCACCGTCACNGCGACGAGGTCGCCCACGCATGCTGCCGGCTGACGTCTGAGCCTCGTCTTCAGATCCATCACCTGGATTATCCTCAGGACCTGCGCGCCGGAGTTGTCGGTGCAGTTGACGTAGGATCCGACGTTGATGGTCCTCGGTATGTTGGGCTTCGTCAGCAGGAGGCCTACCTCCGCTACAGCCCTCGACCTACGCGCCACCCGTCATCCCCCTCGTCCTGGTGAGGTTCTCTATGACGACGAAGCTCACGGTCTTGGATATAGGCCTGCACTCGGCGAACCTGACNAGGTCACCGACCTCGACGTCGATGCANGGNGGCAGGTGGACCGACATCCTCTTCCTCTTCCGCATGTGCCGCTTGTACTTCCTGACGTAAAGCACGACGTCCCTCTCGACGACGACCGTGTTCCGCATGTACTTCTTGAAGACCCTGCCCTCGAGGATTATCCCCCTCACCTTCAGGTGGCCGTGGAAGGGACAGGCTTCGTCCTCGCAGGTCCTCTGCGGTGGCACCACCTCGATCCCGATGTTCCTCGCCTCCTTCATCCCTGNACCGGCTGCATGCTCNGCCGAGAGCTAATAAACGTAGAACGCCGTCGAGGGGCCCAGATGAGTCGCATNNGGACNCGCGCAGCGATACCTCCCGGAGGGATATCAGACGGATCTCACCCAGCCGTACTGCATCGACCTCTTCANCCTCTCGGCGGGAAGGCCGACGAGCTTCCTACCCTCGGTTTTGAGCCGGAGGCCTCGGCTGACCTCCACGACGACCTCGACCAGCTGGTCCTTCGGCAGCCTGCGGAGGGAGCCGTCGTCGGTCCTGACGACCAGGGTCCTTGCGGTCTCGTCGACCAACGTTCCCCTGATGACGGACCTTCCCGTGTTCAGCTCCACCCTGTACCCGAGCAAGGTGANGGGTGGAGAGATGGCGCCCTCCTNCCCTCTNCGCCTATGCCCGCTCCGCCTCACGCCTCCTCTCGTTCAGGATCGTGAGGACCCTCGCCAACCTCCGCCGGAGGTTCCTGAGCTGCATGAAGTTCTCGACCCTGCCTCCGGCCCTTATCTGGGATCTGAGCTTCCTGATCTCGGTCCTGATCTCCTCCAACTCCTTCAGCAAGTCCTGATCCGATTTCCTGCGCAGCTCGGCGACCTCACGCACCAACCTGCTCCTCACCCCCCTTGACCTGCAGCTCCTCAGGCAGCGGTTCCTCGGGCGGGTAGATGGTGACCTTGACGCCGTAGATCCCCGCGGGGAGCTGGACGTGAACCACGCCCTTTCTGACCTTGGTGGCGTAGAAGCCAGACTTCGGAATTATACCTGCCGTGTACTTCTCCGACCGGGCCCTCGCCGACGTGAGCTTGCCGGAGATGACGATCTCGGCCCCCCTCGCACCCGCCTCCATTATCCTCCTAAGCGCCCAGAATGCGATCCTGCGCCACCTGACGCCCGAGATCATGGCCTGCGCTATCCTCTTCGCCATCACGTGAGGGTTCAGCTCGGGCCTCTCCACCTCGGAGACGACGATCTGGAGGTTCTCGAACTTGAAACGCTGCTCGAGCATCGCCTGGAGCTCCTTCACCCTCTTCCCCCTCGACCCTATCACCAGCCCAGGCCTCATCGAGTAGATCGTGACGGTCGTCCCGATCGGGGT
>AWOE01000016.1 GCA_000494145.1 Candidatus Calditenuaceae archaeon JGI OTU-1
GGAGCAGGAGGCCGAGCGCTATGAGCAGGGGCCCTCCGGCCGCGCCGACCTGATCGAGGAGCTCGTGGAGGCCGAACGCCGTCCCCGACCCCAACTCACCCCTCAACCGGGCCAGCATCGCGTCCCTCGAAGGTATCCGGAGTCCCCTCGATAGCCGCTCGGCGAAGACGAGGACAGCCAGCACCTCCCAGCTCGGTGCGAGGGCCATCAGGGGNACGACGAAGAGCGCTGCGTAGCCGGCCCTGACGATCAGATCAGCCCTACCAAGCCTATCGGCAAGTAGGCCTCCGACCGGCCGTGCGAGCCAGCCGCCCAGCTCCGCGAGGCCGATGATCGCGCCGACGCCTGCAGCGGTGAGGCCCATCGTCCTGAACAGGTCGGGGACGACGGAACGACCTCCCTCATAGATCGCGTCTCCCAGAAGGCTGACCAAGCCGATCAGGAGGACGACCTTCAGGCCCTGTCTTGCCATCGCATCTCCGGGCGATACCCTCTACCGCTATATTATTGCAAAGCGCTTGAGCTGTTGTGGATTTCCTCCTCGTCTACTCGAAGGCGAAGCCCGAGTCGTTCGACCTGATCGGGAAGATCGAGCGCTACATCAGGGAGTCGGGTCACCGCGTCACGGAGGTCGCGATGGAAGATCTGGGGTCCGAGAGGTACGNCNTGGACATGGCGGTAGCTGTGGGAGGTGACGGCACCATACTCCGNACCTTCCACCACCTCGAGGACCCGGAGGTCCCTGTCCTCCCGATCTCCTTCGGGCGCGGAGGTTACCTCGCAGAGGTTGGGCCGGCGGAGGCCATGAAGGCGGTCGAGATGGTCCTCTCAGGCTCTTACTACCTCGAGAGGTTGATGAGGCTCAGGGTCGAGGTCGACGGCTCCCATTTCANGGACGGGATCAACGAAGCTTACCTCTCATCGACGGAGACGGGAAAGGTGATCGAGTGNTCCCTCTCGATCGACGGTTTGGTCCTGCAGGGGATCGTGTGCGACGGCCTCGTCTTCTCGACGCCTGCCGGCTCGACCGCCTACAACTTCTCCTGCGGAGGCCCTGCGGTGGACGACGTTCTCGAATCGATAACGGTAGCCCCGGTTGCCCCGATCACCTACTTCAGNCCTCTGGTGCTCGCTGCGACGAGGACGCTCGAGGTCGAGCTGACGGCCGGAAAAGGATCCGTGCTGGTAGACGGTTACGTCAGGAGCCCCGTCAAGGGGTCCGTCAGGATAACGAGGTCTTCGCTGGGCGCATACCTGATCCGCGTCGGCCGCGCACCCCTCTTCCAGATGCGGCTGAAGAAGAGGCTAGGGCAGATCGTGAGATGAGGAGGGCGGTGGTGCTGGACTCGACGCCGATCATCGTCGGCTCCGTCTCGGGTGGGACGGGAATGGAGGTCTTCGCTCCGTCCGGTGTAGTCGAGGAGGTCCTCAACACGACCTCGGAGTTCCAACGCACACGGGTCGAGGCCCTTCTCAGCTCAGGTGCGATCANGGTCCGGGATCCCCAAAGGTCCAGCGTCGAGAGGNTCTCGAGGTCCCTCAGCAGGGAAGAGAGGGAGCGGGCGTCGAGGGCCGATGTAGAGGTTCTGGCTCTGGCGTTGGAGTTATCGGATGAGGGGTACTCGGTCCTCCTGATATCCGACGACTCGCTGGTACAGAGGGCCGCAGCGAGGCTGGGCATAACCTGCAGGGGCGTGAAGTACACCCACAGGTCAGGCGTCTGAGAGAGCGTTCCGCTGCTGTCACCGATTCTGAGATTAGAGTTATATCACAGTTTCGAATTGTGGACGACGATGTCGGACAAGACGGTGGGACTGTTGCTGCTGATCGGCTCCGTTCTCGGTATCTTGATCTACGGCTGGCTCGTCTTCCTGAGCCCCTGGTCGTTCCTGGTGCTGCAGATCACCGCCTTCGCGGGGATAGCCCTGCTGCTGGGAATCCTCGCGTGGATCGGTTACACTCTGGCGTCGACTCCGCCGCCTGAACCTTTGCCCTCCCTCGAGAAGTCGGAGGACCAGCAGNCCGAGGCCTCCCAGCCGGAGAAGAAGTAGGAGCAGCGGATACCTTCAGAGCTTGGCGCCGCAGTAAGGACAGTAGGTCGCCTTAGCCGGGACCTCGTTCTTGCAGTTGAGGCAGACCATCAGGGCTTCTTCCTCCTCCGTTACTCCTACCTCCGGAGCCCGGGCCTTCTCCTCCGGAGCGGGAGTCACCTCGGCCGGCGGCGCGGCGGAAATTTGCTCAGGCTGCGTTCGTGCCTCCTCTTCCACGGTAGGAGCGGCCTCTTCGGCCGGTCGGGGGGGCTTGACCTCCTCTTGGACGGGCTGCTGGGGCTCGGCGGCCTCCCGGACCGCTTCCTCGGGCATCACCTCGTTGACCCTCTGTTCGGGAGCGACCCCGGGGGTTCTGGGCGAGATCGCTAAGGAGAGGAGGCCGGCGACTGCGGACGAAATCAACAGCACGATCAGCCAGGACAGTGGTGGAGGCATGCCCAGGGATCCCAGGAAGCCCACGACCACGCCCTCACCGAAAGCGACCGAACCGAGGGCGATCACGCCGATCAGGTAACCGACTAGGACGCCCAGGAGGGCAGCCGATGCGCTGGAGGCGAAGGACCTCATCAGAATCCCTGGGATCAGGACGATCGCTGCTACCAGAACGAGGTCCCAGAAGGGCATCATCGGAGCGAGGAGCTCTNTCCTNCCNGCCCACCCGAGCAAGGGGGCGATCAGGACCAGCAGAGCCACCGCTGCCGAGGAGGTGACCAGCCGCGAAGCTGTACCCATCCCGCANTCATCCCACGATCCGACAATAAATAAAGGATGTTACGCTCGGGGTTTCGCTTGAGGCCCTCAGACCTCGAACCCGAAGACCTTCTTCACCAGATGCCTGATGATCACCAGCCTCTGGATCTCCGAGGTTCCCTCGTAGATCTTCATGATCTGCGTGTCCCTCAGGAAACGCTCGACCATTCCGTCGATCGTGACGCCTACACCTCCGTGGATCTCTATCCCCTTCAGCGCGGCCCTCTCGGCGGCCTCCGTTGCGAAGAGCTTCGCGAGCGATGCCGCGATCACCGCCTCCGTCGTCAGCCCCCTGTTGAGCATCGTGGCGGCCCAGTACGTCAGCATCCGGGCAGCGGCCAGGTCGCGCAGCATGTCGGCCAGGTAGAACTGGATCGCCTGGAAGGCCAGTATCGGCCTCTCGAAGGCTATCCGCTGGGCCGAGTAGTTCAGGCTCCTCTCGAAGACGCCCTGGATGACGCCGACCGCCTGTGCAGCGATCCCTACCCTTCCGTAGTCGTACGTGACCATGGCAGCCCTGAAGCCGTCGCCGACCTCTCCGACCACCGCGTCGTCGGGGACCCAGACGTTGTCGAGCACCACTTCCGATGGCATCGATCCCCTGAGCCCTGTGACCTGGATCCGCTCGCCGACCCTGAACCCGGGGGTGTCGCGCTCGACGATGAACATCGTGAGNCCCTTGTGCCTCTCGTGCCTGCTCGGAGGGTCGCTGGTCCTCGCGAGGACGACGAAGTAGTCGGCCTTGTCAGCACCCGTGATGAAGTACTTCTGGCCCGTGATGACCCAGCCGCCGTCCTTCCTGACGGCCCTCGTCTTGATGCCCGCTACGTCGCTCCCCGCACCCGGTTCAGTTGTTGCGTGTGCAGCGAACTTCTCTCCTCTCGCCAGCGGCGGTATGTACTTCCTCTTCTGCTCCTCGGTGCCGAAGAAGAGGACGGGCGTCGTGAAGAGGCCTCTGACGAGGGCAGAGGTGACGAAGGCCGGGCAGACCCTGCTGACCTCCTCGGTGAAGATCACGACGTTCAGGTAGTCAGAGCCCTGGCCTCCGTACTCCTCGGGTATGCCCAGGCCCATGAAGCCCGCCTCCGCAGCCTTCGCGTAGAGCTCCTTCGGTATCTCGTTGCTCTGCTCGATCTCCTTGACCCTCGGCTCGAGGTAGCGCTCGACGAACTGCCTGACGGTCTTTCTGAAAAGCTCGTGNTCTTCGTTCAGCTCAACCCTGAAGTCCAGTACCGAGTCGAAGGGCAACATCTCCGCAAGAATAGGACTTCCTGCTCACGAATTAGGNGTTTCCTACCCGATCACGACACCAGGACGCCCGGTCTCAGAGGAATCGCCTGCAGAGCCTTCCTCATCGGGTCCGGGTGTGCGTAATCGGCCTCGGTCACCACTACCTCGCATCCCAGCTCCCGCCTCAGGTACTCGACCTCCTCCTCGTAGAGGGTCTTCTCGTCGGCGATCGCGGTTCTGATCGCGTCGAGCGGGTGGCGCTGGAGGAGGGCCCTTGCCAGCTCGGCGAAGCGGCGCACCAAGTTCGCAGCCGCACCTCTCTCGACCTCCTGCGGGAACGACCTGACCCATCTGCCCACGTCGGCCGAGCCCTTGGCAGCGACCTCCTCGAGGATGCCGACGTAGATCCNGGTGAACGTTCGCGGCGCCACGAGAACCTTGACCGACTTCGGCTGGTTGCCGGTCACCCTGACGATGCTCTTGACGTCCTCGACCAGCGAATCCAGAGCCTCCTCCATCACCAGCACCTTTTCCAGACCATCTCCCTCCACTTCAGGCCAGGAGGCCTTGGCGACGAACCCGCTCCCTCCCAGCACCCTGTTCATCTCTTCGGCCGTGTAGGGCGCGAACGGTGAAAGCGCTACGACCCACGCCCTGACGAAGTCCCTCGCAGCCGGGCCTATCGACCCTCCCCTCCTCCTCACGTACCGTCTCCAAGCGTTCAGCATCAGGAAAACCGCAGCGTTTGCAGCGGTCCTGGTCTTCGTA
>AWOE01000017.1 GCA_000494145.1 Candidatus Calditenuaceae archaeon JGI OTU-1
CTCTCACCTGAAGGAAGGTTCTCTCGTCGCGGTGGAGGGGAATCTCACCGTGTTGAAGGTCATGCTGGGCGAAAGGGGTCTGAGGGTTATGCGCCTCGAGGAGCTCGACCCGGAGGCTTTGCTGAGGTTGGGCGGTGCGGCCGCCGTGAGGGTCGCGGCAGGCGTCCTCCCCGATACCGGAAGCGTCGTCCTGACCGGCAGCTCGAGGGCCCAGCTGATCACTTCCCTCTCGGATCACCTGTTCGTGCTGCTGGAGCGCGAACTGCTCGGAAGGAGGGCTGACGTCGGGGAGCTGGTGAGGCGTGTTGCGGAGCAGGGCCTCGGCATGGTCTACGTCGTCTCGGGACCGAGCTCGACGAGGGACATAGAGCACGTCCTCGTGAGGGGAGCTACGGGACCCCGGTCCGTGACCTACCTGATCGGGGACGGTGTTAGATGAAGCTCGACGCGCAGGTGAGGAACGTCCTCAGGGAGAGGGAGCGGGTCGACCACCTCTGGCGGGTCTTCCTCGAGACGAGGGACTCGAGGAGGGCCGGCATGGCAGCGATGGGGCCGGAGCTCACGGAAAGGGTGGCGAGGTACAGGGACGAGACCCTCGCAGACCTCGGAGACCTCCTCCTGCAGCTTAGGGCATCGGTCGAGCGCCAAGGAGGCAGGTTCCATCTGGCCCGCAACGGGTCCGAGGCCTGCAAGGCGGTCCACAGGATCCTCTCCGCGATCGGTGCGAAGAGGGCGATGAAGTCGAAGTCGATGACGACCGAGGAGGTCTGGCTCAACGAATACCTCGTCTCGAGGGGGATCGAGGTCCTCGAGACCGATCTGGGGGAGAGGGTCGTCCAGCTCGCCGGCCAGAGGCCTTCGCACCTGCTGGGTCCCGCGCTCCACATGAGCAGGTCCGAGGTCTCGGAGGTCCTGGCACGATGGACGGGCCTTGAGACGGGACCTGACCCGACGAGGATTGTGGCTGCCTTCAGGGAGGCCTTGAGGCGGTCCGTTATAGGGATCGATGCGGGAATCACCGGAGCCAACGCGATCGACGCCGAGTCCGGTGCGGTCTTCGTGGTGACCAACGAGGGGAACGAGCAGCTGGTGATAGGCCTGGCCAGAGTCGTGATCTGTGTGGCCGGCGTCGAGAAGGTCGTGCGGGGGGCCGGACGGGCCTTAGAACAGGTGACGCTTCAGGCCGTGAGCGCGACGGGCAGGCCCGCTTCCTTCGTCACGGTCTACGGTCCCTGGATCTCGAGGGAGGGGAAGGAGTTCCACCTGGTGCTCGTCGACAACGGCAGGCTGGACGCTCTGGAGGACCCGGTGATGAGGGAGGGGCTCCGGTGCATCAGGTGCGCAGCGTGCTACAACGTCTGCCCCACCTACAGGACCGTCGGAGGCCACGTCTTCGGCGGGACGTACTCGGGCCCCATAGGCGTCTTCTGGGAGGCCGTTACGTCGGGCCCCGAGGCGGCCAACAGGTTCTCCGACCTCTGCATCGCCTGCGGCCTCTGCGCGCTCGAGTGCCCGGTCGGCATCAGGATACCTCTCCTCATCTCCCACGTCAAGTCGATGCGCCGCGGACTCAGGTTGAGGGACAGGCTCGTCGCTCAAGGTCACGAGCTGTTCGCCGCTCTCGGCTCCAGAATGCCTCGACTCGTGAACTCTCTGGGGAAGCGGAAGGCCTTCAGGGCGTTGCTGGAGCTGGTCGCAGGGATCGACAGGTCAAGGCCCCTGCCGCTCTTCAGGGGAGGACGGCTGCGGGACCACCTGCCGAGGGGACGGACCTCCGATGAGGGCCGGAAAGGAGTCGTCGTCTACTTCGCCGACACCTACGCATCGCTCGTCGACTGGCGACTGGGCCTCGAGGCCGTGGAGCTGCTCGAGAGGTTCGGCTACGCCGTGGAGGTTCCGGATCTCCCTGGATCTGGGATGCCGTTGGTCCAGTACGGGTTCCTCGGGGCAGCGAGGAGGAGGGCGAGGCGCATCGTCGGGGCGCTCCTCCCCTACGTCGAGTCCGGCGCACCGGTGGTCACGACGGAGCCGACCGCGGCCTACTGCCTGAGGGAGGTGTACCCGTGGCTGCTCAGCGACGAGGGGTCGAGGAGGGTCGCGTCCGCGGTGTCCGATCTGATCGCCTTCCTCTCGGGGGACCTGGAGGGGTCGCTGGTCGCCGACGGACCTTTCGGCGGCCTCAGGGCGTACAGGCACGTCCCCTGCCACATGCGCGGAACCGAGGACGTGGTCTCGAGGCTCCTCACGAAGGCCGGCGTCGAGGTCTTCTCCGAGGACACGGGCTGCTGCGGCATGGCAGGAACCTGGGGGTTGAGGTCGGGCGCCTCGAGGTCCCAGCTGAGCATCGAGATCGGGAGGAGGGTCTCGGAGCGGATCCTCAGCTACCGGCCCCAAATCGTCGTCACCGAGAGCAGCGTCTGCTCGCTCCAGATCTCCCACCTGACCGGCCTTCCGGTCCTCCATCCCGTGACCGTACTGTTGAGGTCTTCGGTGCCTCGGTGATTCTCATCCCCTCTCACCGGTTCCGCGTTCCGCGGACCGCGTCCCCATAACGTCTCCCCGCCGCGCCGATGCCCTAGACCTGCGCTTGCACATTTCTGCAACTCATGCTTATAGGTGGGAGAGGCAGGAGCACCTCATGGATTGCAGGGCGAGGTAATTCTGCCGCTCGAGGGAAGGAGGTTCTACGAGCTGGAGATCGAGGGCTTCAGGAGGACGCTGCCGATGATGAAGGTCTCCGAGAACCTGTACATCGCGTACTTCGACAGCCTCGGCGATCTGGAGTTCCTCTCCCACTGCGCCAACCTCCTGGCCCAGAGGTTAGTCGGCTCCGAGGTCCTGATCACGTCGGAGACGAAGGGCGTCCCGCTGGTCCACGAGATAGCCAAGATCCTCGGCCACAGGTACTACGTGATCGCAAGGAAGCGCATGATCCCCTACATGATCGACCCGATCGTCGTGGAGTACAAGCCGATAACGAGCAACGCTCCGCAGACTCTGGTGCTCGACGGGAGATACGTCCCCATGATAAAGGGGAAGAAGGTCTCGATCGTCGACGACATCGTGAGCACCAGGGAGACGATGAGGGCTCTCGAGGAGATCGTGAGGAGGGCGGGCGGGATCGTCTACAAGAAGGCGGCGATACTGGTCGAGGGCAAGGTCTACGACGACATAGAGCACCTGGGGATATTGCCGCTCTTCAGGGAGTGAGCGGGGAAGCTTCCCCACAGTCAGATCCCTGACGTGGCGAAGGCCCTGAGCAGACTGGGAGGAGCAGCTCGCCTGAGGTCGACGCGAAGGCTGAAATCGAGAATAACCCATGCGTCTTAGTCTACGGGAGAAGGGTTGCTGATGGAGCTGGTCTTCCTCGGAACCGGTGGCGGCATGCCGACCCCCGAGAGGGCACTGCCGTCGCTGGCGGTCAGGTTCGCGGGTCACCTCCTCCTCTTCGACTGCGGCGAGGGGACCCAGAGGCAGATAGTCTCGGCAGGACTGGGCTTCCCGTCGTCGATGAGCGTCTTCGTCACCCACCTCCACGCCGACCACTACCTCGGGCTTGGAGGGCTGGTGGCCACGCTCGACCTGCTCAGGAGGGAGGCGCCTCTCAGGATATTCGGACCTAAAGGGATCCGCGATGTGGTCGAGATGCTCATAGATGCCGCAAGGCTCGATCCGGGGTTCGACGTCGTCACCGTCGAGGTAGGAGAGGGCATCGTGACGGAGGAGAAGGAGTTCGTGGTGGAGGCGCTGAGGACGAGGCACACCGTGGAGTCGTTCGCCTACAGGTTGAGGGAGAGGGACAGGCCCGGAAAGATGAGGGTCGAGTACCTGGAGTCCATCGGGCTCCCGAGGGGGCCTCTCTGGGGTGAGCTCCAGAGGGGGAGGCCCGTCGTCTTCGGAGGCAGGACCATAACCCCTGAGGAGGCCGTTGACCCTCCTAGGAAGGGGAGGATCGTGGTCTACTCGGGCGACACGATGCCCTTCGACGGTATGGTCGGTTTCGCGAGGAACGCCGACGTCCTGGTCCACGAGAGCTCCTTCGACTCCTCGCTCAGGGCGAGGGCCCTCGAGGACATGCACTCGACGGCGGCCGATGCGGCGGAGATAGCCCTCAGGGCCGGGGTGAGGAAGCTGGTGCTGTACCACCTCAGCTCGAGGTACCGGAGGAGGTGGGAGGTGCTGCTGGAGGAGGCGAGGAGGATCTTCCCGGAGGTCATCCTGCCCTCCGACCTACAGAGGCTTGAGGTCCCCTTCGACCGCTGAGCGCCTCTGAAGCGTGAAGGCCTTCGGCGGCCAGGTCGAGAGGTCGATGTAGCCCTTCAGCTGGGAGAGGAGGTCGTAGACGACCACGGTCTTAGGAGGCGAGCCGTCGGACGCCCTCACGACGCTCCAGTCGTCCCTGACCAGGAGCCTCGAGTCCTCCTCGTCGATCGCCTCGACCGAGAACTCCTGCCCCTTCCTAGCCCTGACCAGGAGGACGTCGGGAGGCAGCGATCCAGCGCCCTTCCTCGCCACCGCCAGCCACCTCTCCTCCTCGCCGGTTGTCACTCCCTTCAGGCCCTCCGTCGACGATATCGGCCCCATCGGCCTCTCGCCTGCGAGGACAGCGCCGCAGGCCCTGCACCTCCACGCCTCGAGGACCTTCAGCAGCTCCTGGTCGATGTAGACGTTGAGGGCGCCGACGTAGAGGAAGTCGTGGACGGTGCAGCCCACGCTTACCCCTCCGGCTCGAGGACCTCGACCCTCACGCTGACAAGGGACCTGAACTTCTCCGCGTCCTTCACGGTCCCCACGATGGCACCGAAGTGCATAGGTATCGCGAGCCTCGGGGAGATGACCTTCGCGGCCTCGGCGGCCTCCTCGGCCGTCATGACGTAGGTCCCGCTGACCGGGAGGAGCGCCACGTCGACTGGCCCCAGCTCCCTCATCTCCGGTATGAAGTCCGTGTCGCCGGCGTGGTAGACGCTCACGCCCTCCAGCTCCACGACGTACCCGACGCCACCGTACTCCTTCGGATGGAAAGGCTGACCGGGAGCCCTGAACTTGTTGACGTTGTAGGCGTGGACGGCCCTGAACTTCACTCCTGAGACCTCGCCCGAGTCGCCGGGCCTGACGTACCTCACCTCCTTGGCCTTCAGGCCGCTCAGGGCCCTGCTGCAGTTGGCGGCCGCCACGACGGTCGTCGCCGCTGGATCGACGAACGCCCTCAGGTCGTCCGGTGAGCAGTGGTCGAAGTGGTCGTGCGTTACGAAGGCGACGTCCACCTTCCTCCCAGGCACCTTGACCCTGAACGGATCTATAACGACCGACCTGCCGCCGCCCTCGATCAGGAAGCCGTCGTGTCCCAACCAAGTTATGGTCACGGCGCCGAACGTGATCTTGCTCGGCACGTCCTGAGATGACGCTGCGGGGTAAAGAGCCTTGCTCAGGGCTGTGGGGTGAACCTGCAGAGGGACCTCAGGAACCTCTCGAGCCGCTCTATCCTGCGCTGCCCCTCGTCGGGGCCGAAGAGGAGCTCGTTGAACCCCCTCAGGAACCTGACCACCTCGAAGCTTCCCTCCCACTTGGCGATCTTGCCGAGACGGCAGGAGACGTTGCCGCAGAGGAAGAGGATCGATGAGCCTGCCCTCTCGAGCTTCACGTTCCCTGGGCCGAGCGGTGCACCGCAGGCGCAGAGGGGCCAGCCGTCGTCCACGTCCCCCCGGAGCAATGGTATTTAATAGGTGTAAAACAGTCCAGCGGATGATCGTCGACGTCCACGCTCACCTGACCGACGAACGCCTCCACGGCAGATTGGGTTCGGTGATCGCTTCGGCCAAAGCGGCGGGCGTCGTGAGGGTGGTGACGTGTGGCGTGGGGCCGGAGGACTCGCTGAAGGCGCTGGCGCTGAGGGACGACTTCGTCAGGGTCTCGCTGGGGATAGCGCCGTACGACCTGAGGGGGTACGAGGAGGTGATCGAGCTGATCAGGAGGAACAGCCCGGTCGTCGACGCGGTCGGGGAGGTCGGCCTCGACCTCTACAGGGGGACGAGGGAGGGGTTCGTGGAGCAGAGGAGGGTCTTCTCGGAGTTCATCGCGCTCGCCAAGGAACTCGACAAGCCGCTGGTGATACACAGCCGCAACGCCGGCCGGCCAGCGATCGAGCAGCTCCTCTCCGAGGGTGCGGAAAGGGTCGTGATGCACGCCTACGACGGCGACGTCAGCGCCGCGAAGAGGGCCGCCGGGAGGGGGTTCAGGTTCTCAATCCCTCCGAGGATAGCGACCTCCGACCAGAAGAAGGCGCTTGTGAGGAAGCTGCCGCTGGAGGCGCTGCTCATCGAGACCGATTCGCCCTGGCTCGGCCCGGAGAGGACCGTGGTGAACGAGCCGAAGAACGCCTGGTTCTCGGTCGAGTGGATTGCCCGGCTGAAGGGAATCAACCCTGACAGGGTCCTCGAGGTGACGTATCGGAACGCCCTAGAGGTGTTCGGTTGGAGCGATCTCCCCTGAGGTCGGCGTGATAGCAAAAATCTCATCTATTGGATATTATTGCCAATTCTTGATGTCCACGGGTGGAGTCTCAAGACCCCTCTTTGCGGCGGCTTTGATCGCCGCTCTCCTGCTGGGCCTCTTCGGCGGTTACCTCGCAGCCGGGTCGACGGTTGGAGCCGGCACCGTGACCGTCACTAGGGAGATTGAGAGGACGGTGGAGCTCAGGACCACGCTGACGGAGCGGCTGGTCCAGACGGTCACCCTCACGCGGGAGCTGCCAGTGACCGTCACGAGGACCGAGACGCAGGTGGTGGAGAGGAGGGAGCCGGAGGTCAGGTACGCCAAGCTCTTCTCGATCGAGCGGGGCGACGGTTACACGCTGGTCAAGGACGGCCTGAACAGGACGATACTGCTGGTGAGGCGGGGACAGAGCGCTCCCCAGAACGTAAGGGCCGACCTCGTGGTGCAGGTGCCGGTGGAGAGGGCCGTGCTGATGTCAGCGACGCACGTAGCCCTCGTCGAGAGGCTGAGGGAGTACTCGCCCGGGATCTGGGACAGGGTTGCGGGGATCATGTGGGGCCGCTCTTATCAGTGGTTCTTCCGTGAGGTGGAGCGGATGATCGAGGAGGGCAAGCTGGTCGACGTCGGAGCCGCCTGGTCCCCCGACTACGAGTTGCTGGTCTCGCTCAGACCCGACCTCGTGATGATCTACACGTTCGAGGGCGACCCTGTCAGGTCCAAGCTCGAAGAGCTGAAGGTGCCCTACGTGGTCAACAGCGAGTACCTCGAGGACACGCTGCTCGGGCGGTTCGAGTGGATCAAGTTCGTCGCGGCCTTCTTCGGGCTCGACGAGGTCGGTGCGGAGGTCTTCAGGCTGGTCGAACTCAGGTATCAGTTGACCTCCCACAAGGTATCGGCATCGATAATGGCTCTGGACCTCAGACCGGTGAAGGTGGCGTGGTTCTCCGTCTACAGGGGAACCATCTACGTTGCGGGGGGCCTCAGTTACGTGGCCAACTCGATCTACGACCTCAAAGCCGTCTACGCCTTCTCAGACCTGAAGGTGACGGGCGGTGCGCAGGTCAGCCTTGAGGAGTTCGTCGCAAGGGCCAGCGACGCAGACGTCCTCGTCGTCTCGACGGACCTGATCCAGTCGCTCGAGGCGCTGACGGAGGAGATACCTCAGATCGCCGAGTTCAAGGCCGTAAGGGAGGGCAGGGTGTACCGGTTCAACTCGAACGTCTACCAGCTGGGATACATGGACACGGAGGGCTGGTTCCTGGATTTGGCGTCGATGCTGTACCCTGAGCTCTTCCCGGAACACACGCCCTCCTACTTCGTGGCGCTTTAAGAAATGAGGCGATACGTGCTGCCGGTCCTGCCTGCCTCCCTACTCGGATCGGTCCTTCTCTCCGCGGCGACCGGTTCAGTGAAGGTTCCGCTGGAGTCGGTGATCGGAGGCCTCCTCGGGGCGCATAACCCTCAGACCCCTTTCGCCCAGCATGACCTTCAACACGGTGAGATTCCCCTCCACCGCGACGAGAGAACCTTCCTTCAGGTGAGAGGCGATCGCATCCGCCGCACCCTCCAGCCCCTCGACCTCGATGACCGTCACGCCGTTCCTCCGGGCCCTCAGCTCGAAGCCCTCCGCCTCCGAGGCCACCAACGGACCCGGGACCGGGCTTGATTTACGCTTGACCCGGCGAACCGGGCATCAGGGATTCAGGAATCACACTTATAATGAGAGGGGAAAGGGGGAGGGCGGTTGAGGACGATCTTCCTGATAGGCACCGCCTCGTCCGGGAAGTCGACGCTGACCTCGGCGCTGGCCGACTGGCTGAAGGAGAACGAGCAGTCGGTGGCGACGGTGAACCTAGACCCGGCCGTCATCAGCCTCCCCTACGAGCCCGATGTGGACGTCAGGGAGCTCGTCGACTACGAGCAGATAATGGCCGTAAGGGGAGTGGGCCCCAACTCGGCCCTGATCTACTCGATAAGGGAGGTGGCCAGGAACGTCGAGACGCTGGTCGAGGAGATAAGGGACCTCGCCGTCGACTACGTCCTCGTCGACACGCCGGGCCAGATGGAGATCTTCGCCTTCAGGAAGGAGGGGACGACGATAGCGAGGGCGCTGACCCTCGAGAGGGGCGCAATAACGTACCTCGTCGATCCTGTCCTGGCCAGCGGTCCCAGGTCCTTCGCGGCCTCGATGTTCCTCGCGGCCTCGGTCTTCCTGAGGTTCTCGATGCCGATGCTGATGGCCGTGACGAAGATCGACATCGTCCCTCCGAGGCACATGAAGCGGATAGCCAGGTGGATGGAGTCGCAGGAGTACTTCGAGCAGGACCTCGAGCTGAGCTCAGGCGGTGTGATGATGCTGATGGCGCGGGAGGTGGCGAGGGCCGTCGGCGAGATCAGGTCCATGATACCCTACGTGATGCTCTCCTCCAAGACGCTCGAGGGCTTCCCCGCCCTGCACATGGTAATTACCCGCCTCTTCGGAGAGGGGGAGGACGAGCTGAGATGAGCGGATACGAGAGCGGATCTCTTGAGGAACAGATCTACGCGTTGAAGGAGAGGATCAGCGAGCTCGAGGGCAAGATAACGGAGGTCAAGGCCGAGGCTCTGGAGTATCACCGCCGCAGGAACGAGCTGCGCGACGAGCTCCAGCGGATAAGGGAGAGGGTGGCCGAGCTGAAGGCGGAGAAGATCAGCCTCCTTGAGACGGCGAGGCAGCTCAGGGGCGAGGTGAGACGGCTGAGGGAGGAACTGCTGAACGCGGTCTTCGAGGTCAGGAGCAAGCGCGGCGAGATCAAGGGCACCCTCAAGCGGATAGACGTCGAGAAGATCAGGAGGAGGCTGGACGAGATCGACCTGTACCTCGCCGCGCACAGGGTTCGGAGGGAGGAGGAACGGAGGCTCTTCGAGGAGGCCTCGAGGCTCGAGGCGATGCTGAACGAGTACGAGAGGGCTCTGAGGATCAACGAGGAGCTGCTGAGAATGTACCCTGAGATCGAGGCGAAGAAGAAGGCCCTCGACGAGAAGAGGGCTGCGCTGGACGAGATCGACAACCGCATCTCCGCGATCACGTCGGAGATGAACTCCCTGAACGCCCGGTACGACATGCTCAAGGCCGAGCTGGAGGAGGTCCGGAAGAAGTACACGCAGGCGAAGAACGTCTGGGACAGGTACGAGGCAGAGGTGATCCTCCTGGCGTCGAGGGTCTTCGACCTGAGGAGGGCTCTCAGGTCCGAGAGGGAGGAGTACCTGAAGCGGAGGATATCCGCCATAAAGGAGAGGAAGAAGCGGGAGGCGCTCGAGAAGCTCTCGAGGGGTGAGAAGATCGACTTCGAGGAGCTGAAGCTCCTGGTGGACGACGACGAGATCTTCGAGATCTTCAAGCAGGCCAGCGGAGGCACCTGAGGCTTAGACGCAAAAGGTCCAAATCCGAAGCCGTCGGGTCTGGTAGGGGTTGGAAGTACCTCCTGAGCAGGCAGAAGAGGTCAGGGCCCTCGTATCGAGGCACTTCACCGTGACGGACGTCTTCTACGAGGGAGGGAGCCTCACCTTCAGGGTCTTCGAGACCGAGATCAAGGAGAGGTTCAAGTCCCTTTGGCGTGAGCTCTCGAAGAAGGGCTACGTCCCCGTCTCGGAGCGCGACGAGGCCGGCGTCAAGGTGAAGGTCTACCGGCTCCATATGGGGACCTGGAGGAGGACTCCGTTGCCGCTCATTTTACTTGTGGTGACCGTCGCGACCACGTTCCTCGACGGCTACCTCAGGTCGCTGGGTGGCGGTGACCTCCTGAGGCCGCCCTACAACGATCCGCTCTTCAGCGCAGCCGTTTACACCGCAGCCGTCATGGCCATAATCGGGATCCACGAGCTCGGTCACAAGATCTCGGCCAGGATCGACGGCATCGAGACGAGCCTCCCCTACTTCATCCCCGGGATACCGGGCACCATACCGACCTTCGGGGCCGTGATCTTCCAGAGGGGCCCCATCGCCAACAAGGACGACCTCTTCGACCTCGGGGTCAGCGGACCCATTGCAGGCTTCGCGGTCGCCTTGGTCGTCACCTACCTCTCGTACTCGACGGCCACGTGGCTTCCCGCAGAAGAGGTGATGAGGCTGGTGGAGGAGGGAAGGGTCGCGGTACTCGGGGCGCCCCTGATCTTCGAGCTCTTCGACGCCCTCATGGGCAGGGGAGACCTGGTCCCGATATTCCCGCCCTTCGGCTTCGCGGCCTGGCTGGGCATGGTGGTGACGAGCCTCAACCTCCTCCCCATCTGGCAGCTCGACGGCGGGAGGATCTTCAGGAGCTTCCTCTCGCGCAGGGGCCATCTGATAGCCTCCTACGTCTGCGTGGCCATCTTAGCCCTCACCGGTTACTTCTTCTTCGCCATCCTCCTGTTGCTGATGATGCGGACCCCGGCCGACATCCCCGTGCTCGACAACGTCTCGGCGCTCTCGTGGAAGAGGAGGGTCGCGGTTGTAGGCGTGATAGGGATGACGCTGGTCACCTTCGTCGTGATGTGGTTGCCCGTGCCGCTCAGGATCTAGGTCGCTGCAGCAGGGACCGGCTCAGCAGCCGCAAGGACAACGGGCGAGGGGCCGTCGGCCGCCGGCTCGGTCAGACCTGCTGGAACCCCAGGGCTCCCCTCCTCATCACCGCCACCCTGACCTCCCTGCCGACGAAGCGCGTGGCCGCGTGGACCATATCGTCGACTTTAGGAACCTGCCGGATCCCGAGTAAGTCCTGAACGATCGCACGGGGCAAAGGCGCGTTCGTGAAGAGCCTGACCCTCGACCTTTCGTCCCTGAACCTCTTCGCCAGGAGAGAGTAGGCGTCACCAGTCCCGTCCCGGCTCCCGACGACCATCCGCTCCAGAGCCGTGCTCGAACCGAAGCCCTCGCCGCAGCCGCACACGAGCCCCAACACCCTTCCGTCACCCGCGAGGTCCGAGGCGCTGAGGGCCACCATCAGGGACCCGACGAAGGTCCTGTCGAAGGGGAAGCCGCCGGGCGAGCAGATGACCAGGTCGTATCTCCTCTCGGGCCGCTGCACAGCAGGTCGATGCTCTGAGAAACCGAGGAACATGCCCCTCGCGTCAAGCAGGTAGCGCTGGACCTGGACCTTCAGGGCTTCGTGGGGGACCCCGAGGGTTCTGAAGAAGACCTCGGCCAGCGAGCGGTCGTCGAGCGCGTGGAGGACCGAGCTGACCTCAGGTACCACCAGGAGGACCTCCCCCTTCCCCGCAAGCCTCTCACCGAGAGCCCTGAGCTCGGAGACGTCGCCGACGGGTATCGCGCCCTTCTCCTCGACGGCCCGTCTCAGCTCGGCTCCCGAATGGGGCGACTCGAGATCGGCCCAGGAGACTGCGTAGGTCGTCCCGGAGGGAAGCCTGCCGATCAGCTCGCCGACCGACGAGGGCGACGCGAAGGTCACGTCAACCAGCACAACGGACGGCTCTCGCTCTAGAACNGGATCCCGATGCAACGACGAGAGGTCCGGCTCAGAAGGGTCCAGAAGGTCGACGAGGGTCTCGCTGGGGAGCTCCACCAGAAGCTCGGTCTCGCCCCACGGCACCCAGACCTCCATCTATTCCCTGCCCCAACCGGAGGAGAAGGTACCGTGCATGTCGATCCTCTGGAAGCCGTGCCTTCCGAAGTAGTCGCGCAACGCTTGGACCAGGTTCGCCGTCAGACGTCTGGACGTGATCGCGAGGTACCAGTTCAGGGCAGAGGAGGTCACGGGTGCCGGGACGCCGAGCCTCGCCGCCAGAGCCACGAAACCTCCCCACTCCGAGACGTGCTCCCTGATGTCGCGCTGGAACTCCTCCATCAGCTGGAGCGTCCTGCCCTCGCCCTGGAAAGCGCTCAGCGCCGCGTACGCCCTCTCCACGATCCTCGACCTGATGATGCAGCCTGCCCTCCAGACCCTGAAGGCCTCAGCCACGTCGAAGCCGTATCCCAGCGACTTGGAGGCTGCCTCGAGCAGCAGCGATCCCTGGAGGTAAGAGGCGACGAACGTCAGGTAAAGAGACCACCTACAGGTCTCGACGACCTCTCCCTCCGCTCGGGGCAGGGACGCGGCGCAGGCGTACGTCGATGCCCTCTGCCTGAAATCCCGCATCGCGCTGACGAAGCGGCCGTGGACCGCCTCCGCGATGGAGGGCGCTGGGACGCCTAGGTCCAGGGAGAGCTGGGCCGTCCAGATCCCGGTGCCCTTCTGCTCGGCGACGTCCAGAACCCTCTCTATCAGCGGCTCACCGGACCCTTCCTCCCTGTAGCGCAGGACCCGGTAGGTCGCCTCCACCAGGAAGGAGGAGAGCTCGCCGCTCGACCAACCCTCGAAGACGGAGGAGGCCTCGTCGGGGCCCATGCCGAGTCCGTTGCGGAGGACGCCGTAGACCTCAGCGATCGCGGCCATCATCGCGTACTCGATGCCGTTGTGGACCGTCTTGACGAGGTGTCCCGAGCCGCCGGGCCCGAAATAGGAGACGCAGGGGTCGCCGCGGTGCTTCGCCGCCGCCTCCCTCAGCACCCCCTCCACCGAACCGTAACCTCTGATCGAGCCGCCCGCCATCATGGAAGGCCCCTTCAGGGCCCCCTCGTATCCGCCGCTGACGCCCATGCCGACGAAGTCGATGCCCTTCCTCAGGAGCTCCTCGTACCTCCTGTCCGAGTCCCTGAAGTGGGAGTTGCCGCAGTCGAGGAGGACGTCTCCCGGCTCGAGATGAGGCCCCAGCTGCGCGATCACCTCGTCCACCGGCTGACCGGCCTTCACGAACAGGAAGATCCTCCTGGGTCTGGAGAGGGATGCGACGAAATCCCTCAGGGAGTACGTGCCCGTCAGACCGGCCGCCCCTCCAACCCTCTCGAGGAAGGTCCTCGTCCTCTCCGGCGTCCTGTTGTAGATCGAGACGGAGAAGCCCCTGCTGAGCAGGTTCAGCGCGAAGTTCTCGCCCATCGGCCCCAGCCCGAAGACGCCGACGTCGGAGTTGCCCGGCATGCCATCCGAACTTGCCCCGGCCTTGCTATAATGCTGATCGGAGGTCCGGTGCTTTTCGAGAAGAGGCGATGAAAGGAGCAGGCAGTGAGAAGCGAAGAAAAACGAAAAGCGAGGCGGGAAGGGTTCAGTCGAACTCGGGGGTCTCGGTCTCCTCTCCCTTCTTACCCTTCTTCTCTTCCTCCTTCTTCTTGCTCGCGGCGATGACGTCGTCGATCCTGAGGATCATCGCGGACGCCTCGAAGCTGGACTTCAGCGCCTGCACCTTCACCTTCAGCGGCTCGATAACGCCGACCTGGAACATGTCGTCGACCTTTCCGGCCATGAGGTTGAGGCCGTAGGAGATCCCGTTCTCCGCGTGCTTGTTCCGCAGCGCCGTCATGATGTCGATCGGGTCCAGGCCGGCGTTCTCGGCGAGGGTCTTCGGGATGATCTCCAGCGCCTCGGCGAAGGCCAGCATCGCCAGCTGCTCCTTCCCCGGGTACTTGGCGGCCTCCTCCCTTATCGCCTTAGCCAGCTCGACCTCGACGGCCCCTCCGCCGGGGACGAACCTGTTGTCGTCGACGATGTTGATGACGTTCATGATGGCGTCGTTCAGGGCCCTCTCGGCCTCGTCCAGCTGCCTCTCGAGGCCTGCCCTGATCAGGACCGAGACCGCCTTCGGGTCCTTGCAGCCCTCGACGAAGACCATCCTGTCCTCTCCTATCTTCCTCTCCTCTACCAGCTCAGCATAGCCGAGGTCCTTCGGCTCGAGGTCCTCGAAGTTGGTGACGATCCTCCCGCCGGTCGCCTTCTCGAGCTTCTCCATGTCGCTCCTCTTCACCCTCCTGACCGCCAGTATCCCCTTCTTCGCGAGGAAGAACTGGGCCGCGTCGTCGATGCCCTTCTGGCAGAAGACGACGTTGGCTCCGACCGAGGCGACCTTGTCGACCATCTCCTGGAGGATCCTGTGCTCCTCGTCCAGGAACTGCTTCATCAGCTCTGGGCTCCTGATCCTGATCTCGGCGCTGAACTCGGTCTTCTCTATCTCGAAGGGAGCATCGATCAGGGCGATCTTCGCCTGCTTCACGGTCTTCGGCATGGCCGGGTGGACTACCTCCTTGTCGACGATGATCCCCTTGACTACCTGCGACTCGAGGAGGCTCTTTCCGATCTTCTTGACGATCTGTATGTCGTCCTTGTCGGCCTTCCTCTTGCCGTTGACCTCCCTCACCACGCTCAGGACCGCGTCGATAGCCAAGTCGGCGATGTGGTCGGTCGCGAAGCCGAGGGACTTGCTGCCGAGTGAGGTCTTGACGATCTTCCTCAGCGTCGCCCTGTCGTCGAGCGATACGGGCTTTGCGATCTCCTCGAGCCTCTTCAGCGCCACCTGCAGCGCCCTGCGGTACCCGGTGATGATGGTGCTCGCGTGGATCTTCTGGTCCAGCAGCTCCTCCGCCTTCCTGAGCAGCTCGCCGGCCAGGACGACGGCGGTCGTGGTCCCGTCGCCGACCATCTTGTCCTGGGTCTTGGCCACCTCGATGATCATCTTCGCAGCCGGGTGCTCGACGTCCATCTTCTCGAGGATCGTGGCGCCGTCGTTGGTGACGACCACGTCACCTATCGAGTCGACGAGGATCTTGTCCATCCCCTTGGGGCCGAGGGTGGTCTTGACGATCTCGGCGATGATCTTCGCGGCGGCGATGTTGTTCCTCTGCGCTGCCCTTCCCCTCGTCCTCGATGTGCCTTCCTTCAGGATTATCACGGGTTGGCCGGATAGGGCCATCTCAGATCACCTGGGATCCACCAGCTAATGCCACCTTTTAAACGTCGCAACAGACGACATCAGACGATCCTCAGGACCGCTATCCTCTCCAGGACGGCCAGCTCCTCGCGGCTGACGCCCTCCGATGCGGGGATCGAGCCTATGACGTCCTCGGTGATCCCGAGCCTGCCGGCGACGTCGAGGGGGTCGGCGGCGGCCAGCATCCCCTCCACCACCTCGCCTCCAAGGACATCCCTCACCCTCTCCAGCAGCTGAACCGGGTCCAGGCTCCCCCCGGAGAAGGCGACCGCACCGACAATCCTCTGGCCCGGCCTGACGCCGACCGCCGCGATCGCCTCGGAGATCTGCTTCGCCCCCGCGAGGAACCTGATGAACTCGACCTCCATCCGCTTGGCCCTGTTGGTACCTGTGGCGAAGGCGTCGACCGCGCAGAGGAACGCAATCACGAGGTGCCTCTCCGAGACGACCCTCGACGGAGCGAAGAGCTGGACCGGCTCCCGGCCGATGAGCCCGGCTTCCTCGAGGGCCTTCACCGCATCGTCGACCCTCACCCTGTACGCCTCGGCGGCCATCGCGTGGCCCATGTACCTGACGACCAGCAAGGACCTGCCAACGGATGACGGACCCTGCTGATCAACCTGCGGGCAGATGCCGCGACCAACTGCGCAGCCGATAAAGCACAGGCCTTACCCCGGTCCCGCTCAGGTTATTAGGGAACGAGGCGGGAGCTGGGAGGGAATGAGGGCGAGGAACTACAGGGCGATCGAGAGGCCGTACACGAGGGAGGAGTTCATAGCGGGCGCACCCCAGCCGAGGATCGCCAAGTACGACTACGGCGAGTGGAGGGAGGGGTACGAGCTGAGGCTGGACCTCATCGCCATGACCGACGTGCAGGTCAGGGACGTGGCCCTCGAATCGGCGAGGGTCGCGGCGGGCAAGTTCCTCTCTTCCAAGATCGGCAACGACTTCTACCTCGTCGTGAGGGCCCACCCGCACCACGTCCTGCGGGAGAACAAGCTGATCTTCGGAGCCCATGCCGACAGGCTTCAGGAGGGGATGAGCAGGGCCTTCGGGAGGCCGGTTGGGAGGGCTGCGCAGGTCTACGCGGGGAAGGCGGTCATCAGCCTCTACGTCGACGCGAAGAACCTCGAGGCGGCGAAAGAGGCGCTCAGGATAGCGGCCAGCAAGCTGCCGAAGGACTACAGGATCGTCGTCAACCGGCTCACGGCCGTCGCACCCGCATCCCAGCAGGAGAACTGACCCGTCCTCCCGGTCGTGTGTTCTGCCGCGCAACACTTTTCTGATGCAGCGAGTTCTGTCGTCCGGTGCGGCAGGCGATAACCTTCCAGGACCTCTACAGACTCGACAGGATGAAGAGGGTGCTGGCCTTCGAGGTCCTGCTCTCAGCGGGCGTCGTCTCGGTGGCCTTGGGATTGAGGTCGAACCTCCTTCATCTGTCCCTGGCGGGCCTCGCGGCCTTCGCCTCCATCGTCGCGGCGTTCTGGATCAGATGGGAGGTCGGAAGGAAGAGAAGGAGGCTCGCGATCGGAACGGTCACGAGGACGCTCGACCTCGCCCGGAGCCCGGAGCGTCTTCGGCTCCCCCTCCTCACAGGCAACTATCTCCCCGGAAGGTCCCTCCTGCCCGAAAGGGCCAGGGGCTTCGCGGTGGACGTCGTGGTGCTGGGGAAGAGGCTCAGGTACCTCGACCACACGCCACGCGCCGAGGGCGAGAGCGTCCTCCTCTTGCTCGACTCGAAGGGGGACGTTCTGGCCTCCGCGGGGAGCGAGTCGAAGGTCCCCCTTGAGCTGCTGATGAAGCTCGCCTGAGGGTGACTAGGTCAAGGCGTCAGGTCTGGGAACGCGCGGCCTCGATAAGGCTCCTCGGGCTGACCAGCTGCTCGTACAGGACCCTGCCGAGGACGACGCCCTTGACGCCCAACGACTTGAGGGTCCTGATGTGGCTGACGGAGGAGATGCCGCCGCTGACGTACGTTATGGAACGCTCGTCTTCACCGAGCTCCTTCAGCCGCTCGAGGTCCGGCCCCGAGAGGGTCCCGTCATTGGCCACGCTCGTGGCGAGGACGTGCCTGATCCCGAGGGCCCTGACCCGTGCGTATCCCTCCTCCAACCTCATCCGAGCCCTTGTGGTCCATCCGTTGTAGACGACGGATCCGGTCTGGTCGTAGTCGAGGGCGGCCACGAACCTGTCGCCCGAGTACTCCTCCACCAGCTCCCTCACCAGCGACGGCGACCTTACCAGCACGGTCCCGAGCACGACCCTGTCGACGCCCAGTGCCAGCGCGTCTTTTATCGAATCCCTGTCCCTCATCCCTCCGCCCAGCTGCACCTTGAAGCCCCTCAGTTCGGGGAGGATGTTCCTGATCAGCTCGAAGTTGCTCCCTCTGCCCAGCGCCCTGTCAAGGTCCACGATGTGGAAACCGTCGAACCCGTAGGACGTCAGCTTCCTCACGACGTGCAGCGGCTTCGTCGAGTAGACGATCGCGTTCCCCATCTCACCCCTTATGAGCCTGACAACGTTCCCCTCGAGCAGGTCGATCGAAGCCCAAACCTCCAACGCCGGCCCCTCACACCGCTCTCCGGTGATCAGAAATACCTGATCTGGGGGTTTCAGGGGGAGAGAGGTTTGACCGCGGGCTCCGATCCGACGGCGGTCAAGGCCGCTGTGCGGGAGAGGGTATGGAGGGTCCTCGAGGAAAAGGGCGTCGCGAGGTTCCCCCTTCCGGTGAGGGGGAGGATACCGAACTTCGAGGGTGCCGAGAAGGCCGCATCGCGCCTCTCCTCCTCTTCCGAATACGTCAGGGCCAGGGTCGTGAAGGTCAACCCCGACTCGCCCCAGAGGCCGGTGAGGCTGAGGGCCCTCCTTGACGGGAAGATCCTGATCATGCCTACGCCGCGCATCAGGAGCGGCTTCCTCCTATTGGACCCGGGGAAGGTGCCGAGGAAATATCTGAAGGAGGCCGCCACCATATCAGGCGCCTTCAGGTTCGGCAGACCCGTTCACCCCCGCGAGCTCCCCACGGTAGACCTGATCGTGATAGGATCGGTCGCCGTCACGCCCTCGGGATGGAGGGTCGGTAAGGGCGAGGGGTATGCCGAGCTCGAGTACGGCATCCTGAGGACCTATGGGAAGGTCGACGACTCCACGCCCATCTTCACCACCGTCCACGAGCTCCAGCTGGTCGACGAGCTGCCGAGGGAACCCTTCGACGTGCCGGTCGACGCGATCTTCACCAACGAACGGGACATCCGTTGTCCTCCGAACCCCAAGCCTGCCGGGATCTACTGGGACCTCCTCGACGAGGAGAAGCTGAGGGAGATACCCCTGCTCCAGGAGATGAGGTCCGTCTTCTATCGACGCGCTCCTCTGTAGAACAACGGCTTCGGCCTCTCCGCAGAGGGCTCCACGAGCATACCAGCCGGTATCGCACCGATCAGCGGGACCGAGAAGAGGGCGACGAGCTCCAGAGGCTTCGAGAGAAGCAGGAACTCGTTGAACGCGTTCAGGACGCCGACCCATTCGTACTGCCCGAAGAGCTGGGGGAGGAGGTAGAAGCCCGTCAGCTCCCAGAGTCCGAAGACGATGGAGGATCCTAGGAGGGGCGAGATGAGATTGCCCGAGCGACCTGCGCAGAGGCCTGAGAGGAGGCCGGCTACCAGCAGACCCACGAGCGGGTAGATGCCGTGAGAGGTGGAGATCGTGAAGCCGAACCGCGTGACGGTGAGGCCGTCTCCGAAGGCGCTCGAGATCGGTGTGATGTAGAAGGTCAGCGCCCTGTAAATCTCCGCCACTATAGCCTGCTGGAGGTCGCCGAACGGGTACGAGGTGGGGCCCGAGAGGAGGCTGCCGATCGCCACCGCCGAGCTGACGTAGGCCAACAACCCCTTCACGACCCCGGTCATGGACCCCTTCCCCGGACAGGACTCTCGGACTTTATCGGTGATGCGGGTCCCCGTGCGACGGATGGGCCCGGTATTCTGCTGAGGTTATGCGGGGAGTGCCTGGTGCTGGCTCGATCGGGACAACGGATATCTTCAACCCCTCCGACGCTGAGGCGGTTGAGGCACGGAAGGACTGAGCTCCTCTACCTGGACGACTCCTACCTCCGCGAGTTCGAGGCCGAGGTGATAGACGTCAGGGAGAACGGCGTGATCCTCGGAGCGACGGCCTTCCACCCGACGGGCGGAGGGCTGGTGAGCGACACGGGCTTCATCGCACACTCGCGGGGCGTCTCGAGGGTCTCAGAGGCGAGGTTCGTAGACGAGGGGGTCCTGCACGTCCTCGAGGGCGATCTGCCGGAGGTCCGAGAGGTGGTGAGGGGAACGCTCGACTGGGAGAGGCGTTACAGGATCATGAGGATGCACACTTCGCTCCACGCGCTCTCGGCCGTCGTCTCGAGGGAGACGGGAGCGCTCGTCACCGGCAATCAGGTGAGGCCCGACGTCTCGCGCGTCGACTTCTCGCTGGAGACGCTGGACAGGGAACTGATCAGGAGGCTCGTCGACCGCACCAACTCTCTCCTGGCAGAGGGAAGGCCGGTCAGGATCTCCTGGATACCGAGGGAGGAGGCGCTGAAGATACCGGGCATCACGAAGCTCGCCGACCGTTTGCCTCCCGAGCTCGAGGTCTGGAGGGTGGTGGAGATAGAGGGGATAGACCTTCAGGCAGACGGCGGCCCTCACGTCAGGAACACCGCAGAGATAGGCAGGATCGAGGTCGTCGACTTCGAGAGCAAGGGCAGGCGGAACAAGCGCGTCTACTTCACGCTCTCGGAACCGGAGTGAGCGGCTCGCATCTCGAGGACCCTCTTCGCTATCCGGTAGTGGACCTCATCGACCATGGTGCCCTGCAGCTCAGCGGAAGCCCTGCCCGTCTTCCTAGCCCGGTCCAGGACGTCGACCACCATCTCCGCCCACCTGACGTCCTCCTCCGACGGCGAGAAGACCTCGTTGATCAGAGGGACCTGTGCCGGGTGGACCGCGAACTTACCGTCGTAGCCGAGTGACTTCGCCTCAAGCGCCTCGGCCCTGAGGCCCTCCGGGTCGTTGAGAGCGGCATAAGGCGTGTCCAAGGCAAGGAGCCCACGGGCCTTGGCCGCGATCGCCACGAGCGACTTCGGGACCAGCACGTTCAGGTTGGAGGATGGGAGTGCCCCCATCGAGAGCGCGAAGTCGTACTTCCCGAAGGCCAGCCCTACGACGCCCTCCTCGGAGGCTATGGCATGGGCGGCGAGGACTCCACGGGGCGACTCGATCAGCGCGATGACCCTGAAGGTCGCACCCACCTCCGACGAAACCTCCCTCATCCGGACGAGGTCCTCCGGGCCGTCGCACTTCGGCAGAACCAATACCTCGATTCCCGCCTCGGCAGCAGCCCTCACGTCATCGCGGAAGTGCGCGGTACCGACCGAGTTCACCCTGACCGCCAGAAGTTGTCCCGACCTCGACCTGATCTCGTCCGCAGCCCGTCCGAGCCTCGCCCTCGCATCGTCCTTCGCTCCCTCCGGCACCGAGTCCTCCAGGTCGAGGACCACCGCGTCCGCACCCGTCTCGGGAGCCTTCCTGACGAAGCGCTCCACGTTCGCCGGGACGAAGAGCAGGGACCTCGGCATCGTGCCCAGTCGTTTCTGCCTGCAGATTAAATTCCCCTGTCGGACGGGAACGGCGGGCAGCGTCCCGTTACCGATAAATGCACGCATCCGGACTCGCATATGGAAGCGGCCGTCGTCTAGCCTGGACCAGGACGGCGGGGCTCCGGCCCGCAGATCCCGGGTTCAAATCCCGGCGGCCGCACCTTCAACTGAAGCCACCGCTGCGGTTCTCGCTCCGTCCCCTCCAAATTCCAGCCACCACAGCCACCGTCGAGACGTCAAGTGACTTGACAGCAGGCCCGCCGTCGTGCAGCTCCCGAAGCCCCGGGAGGGATTCGAACCCTCGACCACCGGCTGACCCGGCCGCATCCTGCATACGAGGCCGGCGCTCTACCGCTGAGCTACCGGGGCCCCAGAATGGTATGCGCTCGGAACTTTTGAACCTTCAGCCCTCCCTGCGGCGGACCGACCTGACGAGGCCCCAGCTCACCTTCCGCTCGGGTATCAGCTTGATCAAGACCGCCTCGCCCTCGTCCCAAGGGTCCCGCCGGGCCCACTCGAACTTCCGGTAGAAGAGCTCGGAGACCCGCCTGAACTCCTCTCCGGACGTCAGCAGCTCAACGCTCCCCTCCACCATCACGGCCCTGTTCGGCTTGTAGACGTCGACCACCAGCGCCGCGTACGGGTTCCGCTCGAGGTTCCTGTGCTTCCTCGTGCCGGGATCCGTGACGATGTAGAAAGCTCCGTCGAGGAGGACATAGCAGACCGGCACCACGTGGGGCCTGCACCTCTCGTCGACCGTTGCTAACCTGCAGAGCTCCATCCTCCTCAGGAACTCCAGCTCGGCCTCCGTGAAGCTCACGTCCGTCACAAAGCTCGTGTGCTCAGTTGCCTAATCACCGCTTCCTCCTGACCCCTCCCCAGAAATTTTGATGATAATACGCAGGTACCCGGTTGAGACCCGCAGAATTAAAAAGGCAGTGTCAACGAGATAATGATGAGGCAGTATGTCCATTCCAGCCCCCAAAGTTGCGGAATCAGAGAAAA
This sequence comes from Candidatus Calditenuaceae archaeon JGI OTU-1, assembly GCA_000494145.1. GTDB lineage: Archaea > Thermoproteota > Nitrososphaeria_A > Caldarchaeales > Calditenuaceae > Calditenuis. Next base: position 21,905 of record AWOE01000017.1, read on the forward strand.
GAGCTGCTAGGTTAGCAGCTTTTATATCCTTTTTGAAGAAAGAACTAGGATACGAGTTTAAGATACATGAAAAGTTTGAAGACAGATTAAAGCTTCAAAAATATGTCTTTATAGCGGACCATTTCGGCCTGAATTCTGGTTATGACTTCAGCATGTATGTTCGTGGACCCTATTCACCGGAGCTGGCAGAAGATTACTATAGACGACTTGACGTTGAAAGCACGCTGCCCCCTGAGTTCCGATCACAAGACTTTATCAATCTAGTAAAAGACAAAGACGTGAAATGGCTTGAAATCGCAGCAACAGTTCTTTTAATCTACGATTACAATAGGGAAAGAGGAGTCAGCCGCGAAGACATCATAAAGATAGCTACAAAGATAAAACCATGGGCTAATGAGCGTGTAAACGGAGTCTTAGACGAGTTGATTAAGTCAAACCTAATACGCTTATAAAGCGCTTCTAAATTCAAGGGGAGTTGTACGTTTTCCATTTTTTTGGAGCTCTTCCACAAAATCTCTAAGTCCTTTCGATGAGAGTATTTTACTATCAAGTGTTAAAAGAATTTTTGAAAACTGGTCTGTCGCCGCCTGAGCTATAATTACCATATCGGTGGGATCAATCCTATTATCATAGTTCATTATATCTTTAAGAACAATGAGTGCATGGTAAGTTATAGGAAGGAGACCGTCAAAATTAGAACCTAAAATTTCATGAAGAGTATCCAAAAATTTATTTAGGAAATCAAGTTGATTTTGTTGATAATCAATTCGCCCTGGAAGCTTTGCGAAAAACTCTCCAACAACAATCTGTGGTATGACTATTTGATAATTTTTCTTAGCCCTTGTAATCGACCTCTGAACATCCGGAATCGCATCACCGCCTTTTTGAGTGACGCGTTTTTTGATCAATTCAAGTAAGTATGATGTGTCTAAATAAACTCTTTCTTTGCGACTTTCATCATTTCCCATGTTTTCACCTCCCATATTTTTCACCGATGAAACAGTAACATATTAGTATAACCCAATGATCTTACCCGTGCATACATACCTTATACACTAGTCTAGCATCATGAAACACAACATATGCTATCAATGAGCTTATTACCGACAAATGTTCAACGTCATGGGACTAGCAGCGAACGCCTCACTCCTCGGCGACCTCCCGCACCGACCTGCCATGGGTCCCTCTAACATCGCCCTCCCATCATTACCGTCGCTCATCCCATCATCTTCAACCGGGATCGCCAAAGCACCTGCTCGGCGGGCTGGGGGATCATGAGCACCTCCGGGGAAATTCCGATTTAATACGCGGAGCGCCCGGTGGGACCGAGTTGTGGCTCGAGGACTTCAGGGAGGGCATGGCCTTCTCAACCAGGAGCAGGACCGTGACTCCGGCCGACGTGGACCTCTTCGCTTCTCTGACGTGGGCCGTCAACCCGATCTTCCTGAACGACGAGGTCGCCAGGTCGAGAGGGCTGGGAGGGAGGGTCGCACCGGGAGCTCTAACCCTCTCCTACGCCATAGGCCTGCTCTACCAGACGGGGGTCTTCGACCACATACAGGCCCTTACTAGGATCTCCGAGGTCGAGTTCAGATCTCCCGTGCAACCCGGCGACGAGATCTCCGTGGAGGCGGAGGTGGTCGAGGTCAAGCGCGATCTCAGGCCCGATGCGGGAGCCGTGACGATCCGCTTCAGGGTCCAGAACCTGAGGTCCGGCAAGACCGCGGTCACCGGTTCCCTCACCGTCATCGTCCTCAGGTCGAAGCCCCAAGCCGGCGGCTGAAGCCCTCACCGGCACTGTTTCAGCAGGAGTACCGACGGCGAGATTTTATCCGAGCCAGGTCGTTCTGAGAGCGGAGGCATGGAGTTCAAGATACTGAGGGTGCCGCCCAGGGCGAAGGTGCTAGTGACGGGGTTGCCCGACATGGGCAACGTGGCCGGGATCTCCATGGAGGTCCTCGTGAGGTCCTGCAACCTGGAGGAGTTCGCCCTAGCTCAGGGCAACTGGCCTCCCTTCGTCACGCACACCGGAAGCATGATCAGGTTCGAGAGGGGATGGTACAGGTTCTACGGCAGCGACGCCCACGACTTCGTCGCCCTCACAGGGAGCTTCCAGCCGCCGGAATCGGGCGAGCTCTACGAGCTCTGCAACGCCGTGCTCGACCTGGCGCAGTCGATAGGCGTCGAGACCGTCGTCTCGCTCGGCGCGGCCCACTTTGGCGAGGGCTTCATCGAGAACCCGAGGGTCTTCTTCGCGGCGACCTCCGATAGGATGGCTGAGAAGGCCAGGTTCTACGGAGCGGTGCCTCTCCCCGACGAGGGCTACATCACCGGATACAACGGCCTCATCCACGGCCTCGCGATGGAAAGGGGAATGGAGGGGCTCTGCCTTCTCGGCGAGATAGGGAACCCGAGGGTGCGGCAGCCGGCGGCGGCGAAGGCGGTCCTCCAGGTCCTCTCGGCGATGCTGAACGTCTCGGTCGATTACACGGAGCTCGACAGGGAGATAGAGCAGATCAAGGCGATGCGGGCCCTTCGGAGGGGGAGGAGGGACCTGCCGCCGGGCGTCATGTGAGCCCGAGCGACCTCCTCACGAGGTACTTCAGGTTCCAGAGGGCGAACGCCACCACGTCCCTGATGCCGAGCTTGCTCTTGCCGGAGGCCCGCGGCCTGAACCTGATCGGGACCTCGACTATCCTCGCGCCGGCTCTGTAGTACGCCACGAGGCTCTCGACCTGGAAGACGTAACCTTTCGTGGAAGGCGGTATGCTCGAGAGGACCTTGTGCATCAGCGACGACGAGATGGCCCTGAACCCCGTTGTCGCGTCCCTAACGGGAACTCCTGTGCAGATCCGTGCGAGAAGGTTCGCACCTTTGCTGATGAGCTCCCTCAGCCTCTGGTCTCCCTCCCATCCTCCGCCCTTGACGTACCTCGAGCCGAGGACCACGTCCGCCTCTCCCCTCAGCACCGGCATCACCAGCCTCGGCAGGTCAGAGGGGTCATGGCTTCCGTCGGCGTCCATCTCCACCAGAACGTCAACGTCGAGTCCAGACCCGAGGGCGTCCCTGAAACCGTCGAGGTAGGCGCTGCCGAGCCCTGACTTCGCGGGCCTCACGATCAGCCGTATGCCCCTGTCCTCGGAGCTCAGCTGCCTCACCAGCTCCGCGGTCCCGTCGGGGCTGCTGTCGTCAACCACCGTCACGGCCCCCTCAAGACCAGCTTTCGCCATCACCTCCCTCACCTGCAGCAAAACCCTGACGACGTTCTCCGCCTCGTTGTAGGTGGGTATGACCACCGCCACCCTGCCCGCGCCCCATTGCCTTTCGACCCGCTGACGTTCTCGCCGCAAAGGATCCTCCCCTCGATTCCCAGCCCAACCGTCTTTTCCCCCTGAACACTTAAATCTAAGGTAGGGGATGATCTGCCGAATAATGGTCGATTCGTGTCCCACGTGCGGCCTGCCGCGAAGCCTCTGTGTCTGCCAAACGATCGCATACGAGACGCAGAAGGTGAAGGTGAAGCTCGAGACGAAGAAGTGGAACAAGGTCACGACCGTGATCGAGGGGCTCGCCGACTCGGGGATAGACCTCGAGGACCTGACGTCGAAGCTGAAGACGAAGTGCGCCTGCGGAGGCGCGGTCAAGAACGGCGTCATCATGCTGCAGGGCGACCATAGGGAGAAGGTCGTGAGGATCCTCGCCGAGGAGCTGGGGATAATGCCCGAGAACATAGAGGTCATCTGAGAAGATACCTACTAGGCCTCGAGCCGGCCACAGGAAAACGGGAAAGGAAACCGAAGAGGAGAAAGGAATCTGTTGTCAATTGCGATAATGGATCAGCCGGTGAGCTCGGCGGGTTGCTTCCCCTCGAGGACCTCCTTCAGCCCCTTGAACCTGTTCCTCACGGTGACCTCCGTCACTCCGGCGGCCCTCGCTATGTCCTTCTGGGTGACGTTCTGCATCGTCTCCTGACATGCCATGTACAGGGCCGCGGCCGCTATCCCCACAGGATCCTTTCCGACAGTAGCTCCCCTCTTGGCAGCCTCCTTCAGCAGCCTGATCGCCTCCTCGACTGTGCGCTCGTCGACGTTGACCTTCGAGGCTATCTTCGAGATGTAGATGGTCGGGTCGGTCACTGGGACCTTGAGGTTGAGGTGCTTGAGCATCAGCCTGTAGCCCTGGGCAATCGTCTTCCTCTTCACCAGCGGGTAGGCCTTCTCGAACTCCCTCAGGTCCCTGGGGACGCCGCTGAGCCTGCAGGCCGCATAGACCGCTGCTGCCATGATGCTCCTGATCGACCTCCCTCTGACGAGTCCGGCCTTCAGCGCCTTCCTGTAGATCAGCATCGCCTGCTCGGCCACCGACTGGGGAAGGTTCAGCTTGTCCATGTAGATCCCGAGGATGTTGGCAGCCTGCTGGAGGTTCCTCGTCTCGGAGGCGTTGACCTGCGAAGTCTGGTCGAGCTTCTTCAGCCTCAGCATCTTCTCCTTCGCCTCCTTCGGCAGCTTCCTTCCTCCCGCGTCCTCGCTCGTCTGGTCGATCACCGTCGAGAGGCCGAAGTCCTTGTACATGATGGAGAGCGGCGCTCCGGCCCTCGCCTTGCTGCCCTCGCCCTCCTCCACGTTCCTCCACTCGGGGCCCCTGTTGACGCCGCGCTCGACGACGACCGCCCCGCACTCCTGACATGTGACCTCTCCAGTCACAGGATCGGTTACGAGCTTGTTGCTCCCGCACTCCGGACATATGAGGTCCTCTCTCCAGGCCTTTACAGGACTGCTCATCTCTTCCACCTACCTCCGACAGGGTTTATGCGGAACCCCATCAACCACAAATAAGTTTTACCTTAAGATAAATCTTCCGCAGATGCTTCGAGCTGGGCTATGTCGGTATAACCTGCATTATCCCCTGGAAGCCCTCAGGCGCCATCTGGGCCCCCTCGAGGTGTCCTCAACCGAGACGCCGAGCATCGCGAGACCGGACCTGATGGCATCGGCCATCTCGTACTTCTTCTCGCGCCGGAGACGCTCCCTTACGTCCAGCAACAGGTCCAGAACCCCCTCGAGGAGCCTTGCGCGGTGACCGAGGTCCTCCGGGAAGACCCCGAGCACTCCGTCGACCAGCGACCTGAAGCCCTCCGCCTCGACCAAGACCGTGCGAGAAATCTCGTCCCTCGACTCCAGGTACCTCGAGAGGGTCCTCGTTGCGGCGTGGAGCGATGCCAGCGCCTCCGGAGTGTTCAGGTCGTCCTGGAGCGAACTGACGAAGGAATCGCGGTGGGACCTGAGCTGCTCCACCAGGGTCCTGTCCTCCTCCGAATCCTCGTCCGCAACGTCCCTCCGGCGCAACTCCTCGAAGACGTTCAGCACGCCCTCGAGAGCCCTCGACGCGACCTCGAGCCTTTCCCAGTCGAACTCGACCGGGCTCCTGTAATGGGACATCGCGTAGAAGTACCTGAGGTCCTCTGCGCTGAAGCGGCGCAGCACCTCCCTGATCGTGATGATGTTCCCGAGCGACTTCGACATCTTCTCACCTCCGACCGTGAGGAGGCCGGTGTGGACCCAGAACCTGCTGAAGGGCGAGACGCCGGAGTAGGCCTCGGCCTGGGCGCGCTCCGCCTCGTGGTGCGGGAAGATCAGCTCTATCGCTCCGCCGTGTATGTCGAGCTGCGGGCCGAAGTAGGTCAGGATGATCGCCGTGTCCTCTATGTGCCAGCCCGGCCTTCCGTAACCCCATGGTGAGTCCCATCCGAGCTCGTCCACGGGCCTGCGCTTCCAGAGCGCGAAGTCCTGAGGCCTCTTCTTCGTCGGGTCCGGCTCTATCCTGTGGACGCTCAGTTCCTCGGGCTCCCTGCCGGAGAGCTCGCCGTAGGGCCCGAAGGCCGCCGTGTCGAAGTAGACTCCGGTCTCGGTGACGTACGCGAAGCCCTTCCTCAGGAGCTCCTCGATGACCGCGATGATCTCGTCGATGTGCTCCGAGGCCCTCGCGAAGAGGTTGATGCTCCCTATCTTCAGCTCCCTGAGGTCCTCCATGAAGTAGCGCTCGAACTCCCTCGCGTGCTCCAGCGGGTCCATTCCCCTCTCGGCGGCCCTCTGGATGATCTTGTCGTCGACGTCGGTGATGTTCATTAGGTAGAAGAGGGAGTAGCCGTGAAGCCTCAGCAGCCGGGCGAGGAAGTCGTAGGAGATGTAGGTCCTCGCGTGGCCGACGTGGGAGTAGTCGTAAACGGTAGGACCGCAAACGTACATCTTCACCCTGTTGGACCGGGAAGGCCTGAACTCCTCGACTCTGCGCGTCAGGGAGTTGTAGAGCCGGAGCACAATACGACAACCACCTCCCCGCACCATCCCTCGCCTACACATCTACCTTTCCCGGGAGGTAACCCGTCAGCGGGTTCGGCACCAGCGCTCCGGACCGGATCGGAAAGACTTATCCTGAAAGGGCCGACGCTGAACGGGGCTTGCGGGTCTACGCCGACCTCCAGATCCACTCGCGGTATTCCGGAGCCACGTCCGGCAACATGAACCTCGAGGAGCTGACGTACTACGCTGACCTGAAGGGCGTGAACCTCCTCGGCACCGGCGACGCCTTCCACCCGCTCTGGCTCAAGGAGCTGAAGGAGAACCTGGAGGAGGGCCCTCCGGGGATCTACAGGTACCGGCGAGGGGGGAAGGTCAGGTTCGTGGCGCAGTCGGAGGTCGCGACGGTCCACGAGCACGGCGGAAAGGTCCGGAGGATACACCACGTGATCCTGATGAGGTCGCTCGAGGTGGCAGAGCAGCTGGCGGACGTTCTGGGGAGGTTCGGCGACCTGTCGTCCGACGGAAGGCCCGTCCTGAACGTCCATCCGGCCGAGCTCGTCGAGCTGGTCCTCGAGACCGACAGGAAGTCGTACGTCTTCCCGGCCCACGCCTGGACGCCCTGGTGGTCGATCTTCGGAGCGATAGGAGGGGTCGACAGGATCGAGGAGTGTTACGCCGACAAGGCGGACAAGATATTCGCCATAGAGACAGGTCTCAGCAGCGATCCTCCGATGAACTGGAGGGTCAGCTGGCTCGACAGGTTCCTCCTGCTGAGCTCCTCGGACGCGCACAGCCCCTACCCCTACCGCCTAGGGAGGGAGATGGTGGTCTTCGAGCTGGAGGAGCTGAGCTACGAGGAGCTGTACAGAGCTCTGACGAGGTCTCCGGGGAAATCGAGGGTCGCGATGACGGTCGAGGTCCCCCCGAGCTACGGCAAGTATCACTGGTCGGGTCACAGGAGGTGCGGGGTTGGTCCGCTGCCGCCCTCGAAGGCGAGGGAGCTGAACTACAGGTGTCCGGAATGCGGGAGGAGGTTGACCAAGGGCGTCGAGGACCGGGTGGAGGAGCTGGCTGACAGGCCACCAGGGTACAGGCCTGAGGGAGCGGTCGACTTCGTCTACGCCCTTCCCCTTCAGGAGCTGATCGCCCTCTCCATCGGCGGGGACCCGGCCTCCGTGAACCTGATGGGCCGCAGGATCTGGGACGAGTACCTCAGGCTTGTCGGCGCCTTCGGGAGCGAGGTTGAGGTCCTGCTCAACGCACCGGTCGAGAAGGTGGCGGACCTCGGTGGAACGGCGCTGGCCAGACTGATCGGGATGATGAGGAGGGGAGAGCTGCGGGTGATCCCGGGGTACGACGGTGTCTACGGGAGGCTCGTGCTGCCGGATTCCCTCAGGACTAAGAGGGGCAGGACACGGAAGGGTGCCGGATCCCACGCCCAGCTCGACGAGTACGTCTGAAGGTCCTCAGTCGCCCGTCAGGTTCAGCGAGTCGAGGTTCTTCGGCGCGTAGATCGAGGCACCTGGAACCACCTTCCTGGCGACGGAGGCTATCGAGCTTATCGCCTCTGGCTCGCCGTGGACGAAGATCAGGTTCCTCGGCTTCGGGTTGACCCTCTTCATGTACGCTATCAGCTGCTGCCTGCTAGAGTGCCCGGAGAACCCGTCGATCTTCTCGACCTGCATCCTGACCGTCAGGGGCTCGTACTTCCCCTCCTCGTTCATTATCTGGACCTCCCTCATCCCCTTCAGGATCTTCCGGCCGAGGGTGCCTTCGACCTGGTAGCTGACGAAGAGCAGCAGGTTCCTCTCGTCGCCGCAGAGCTTCCTGAAGTACGAGAGGACAGGCCCTCCCTCCATCATGCCCGAGGTGGCGAGTATCACCGCAGGCTCCCTCGACTCCAGGACCTCCGCCCTCTGTTGGGGGCTCCTGACGAGGGTGAAGTAGTCCGAGAGGAAGACGTTCCCTACCTCGGCCATCTCCTTCTGCAGCCTCGGCGACATGTACTCGGGGAACATCATGTGGATGGCTGTCGACTCGATCAGCAGGCCGTCGGCGAAGATCGGGACCTCCTTCAGCCTCTTCTCCTCGAAGAGCCTCCTGAGGACCAGCATCACCTCCTGCGCCCTCCCCACCGCAGGGACCGGCATCAGGACCTGACCGCCGTTCTCGACCGTTCGGGATATGTGCTCGGCCAAGAGCCGCACCGCCTCCTCCCTCGTGTAGGGAACCGGCGTGGCGCCGTAGGTGCTCTCCATGATCAGCGTCTCCATCCTCGGGAACTTGGTGACCGCAGGCCCCAGCATCTCGGTCTCCTCGTACTTGAAGTCGCCGGTGTAGACGACGTTGTAGAAGCCCTCGTCTATGTGGAGGTGGGCTATCGCCGATCCTATGATGTGTCCTGCGTTGTAGAAGGTGAGCCTGATGTCGGGCGTGATGTTGGTCACGACGCCGTACCTGAGGGTCGTGGTGTACTGGGCCAACACCCTTACGTCGTTCTCCGAGTAGGGCGCCAGCTCCCCCTCCTTCCCCATCAGGTTCAGGTAGTCCAGGTGCTCCATGATCATCAGAGGCAGCGTCGGCTCGGTCATGTAGACCGGTCCCCTGTAACCGTACTTGAAGAGGAGGGGAAGGGCACCGTGGTGGTCCATGTGGGAGTGCGTTATCACCACGGCGTCGAGCTCCTCGATGAGCTCTGGCCTCACGTCGAACCTCGGGAAGGCGTCGGATATCTTCGAGGCGCCCGCGTTGATCCCCGCGTCGAGGAGGACCTTGCTCTCCTTCGTCTCCACGAGTATGCAGGACCTCCCGACCTGCATCCCGCCGCCTAAGAAGGTGATCCGCACCTCGTTCCCCTGAAGGACCCTGTCGCGGAAGATCCGCTCGCCGATGGACCTCAGGACCTCCAACCTCTCGGGCCCTGTACCGTAGATGTACCTCCTGACCTTCTCGACCGTCGTCGAGGTCATCGGCGGCTCCCTGTTGACGACGAAGACCCAGTTGAGACGGCGCTCGAGCTCCGAGACGAACGCCTCGTCTATCGGGACGACGACGTCCCTCGTCTTTATCGTCAGGACGACCTCACCCAGCTCCTCGTCTATCCTCAGGGTGTACTGGTGACCGGCGAAGGCCTCGGCGACAACCCTCTCCACCTCCTCCCTCGGAGCCCTGATCGACGGATCCGGCCTTACGATCACCCTCTTCTTGATCAGGTTGACCAGCTCCCTCGCTATCCTGTTCCGGTCGGCGAAGATCTCGGGCCTGTCGGTGTAGATCGCTATCCTCGGCCCCTCGAAGTCGAGCTTCGTGGCCACCCTCTGCCCGTTCCCGAGCGACGCTAGATACCTGAATATCTCGTCCCTGAGCGCGCTGAACATTTTTCTCACATCACCACCGGACTTGAGGTTGCTGTCCTCCCTTGGCGTAGGCGTGGTCGTTAATAGCTTTCAACTCTTTCCTCCGGGATCACCGGTTACGGCCGGGCTTTTGGGGATGAAAACTGTTTTTGCCTTTCAA
>AWOE01000018.1 GCA_000494145.1 Candidatus Calditenuaceae archaeon JGI OTU-1
TCCGTCAGCTCGCTCTCGGGCGGCGATCTTCCCGTCGCGTCCCTGTACCAAGCCCTGAACCTCTTCACCAGCTCGCTTGGGACCTTCTTGGGCAGGTCGTTCCTCACGCCCCCGGGGACGAAGTAGGAGTGGGTGATCCTCTGGCCGCCGATGAACTGGACCAGGTCCACCACGAACTCCCGGTCGCCGAAGCACCAGAGGAAGGGAGTGGCGAGNCCGAGGAAGACGCCGTANAGNGCGAAGTAGTAGAANTGGCTGCCGATGCGGTTGAGCTCGGCCACGAGCGGCCTGATGAACTTGGCCCTCTCCGGTATATCGACGCCCATCAGCTTCTCGACGGCGAGGCAGTACGGATAGACAAGGCCTGCGGCATCGAGGATCGCGGGCCTCTCGAGGTGCGGGATGTTGGTGATCCACGTCTTCTGCTCGCACATCTTCTCCTCTCCCCTGTGGACGTATCCGGGGTCTGGGTCCAGGTCGATCACAGTGTCGCCGAGGACCCTGACGATCATCCTGAAGTGCCCGGTGCCTGGGTGCTGAGGGCCAATAGAGAAGGCGAGGCCCTCTCCCGCCTCCCAAATCGATATCTCCTTGACCTCGGCCTCCTCGGCCATCGGGTTTAGGTGACACTCGCTTAATATAAGCTAAATGATTCGGCGCAGGACCGGCCTTGACGTTGACCGCGCATCGATTCGACCTCGGGAGCGACCCGCATCACGTTTTTACCATGGGAAGGACGATCCGCAGGAGACGAAATGGCGAGGATGCACGCGAGGAAAAGGGGCAAATCCGGCTCGAAGAGGCCGATCTCGAAGACGCCTCCCAGCTGGCTCGCCGTGACGCCGCAGGAGGTAGAGGAGCTGGTGGTGAGCTACGCGAAGGTGGGGATGACTCCGAGCATGATAGGCGTCGTCCTCAGGGACCAGCACGGGATACCTCTGGTGAAGGCCGTGACGGGCAAGTCGATAACGGAGATCCTCGAGGAGAGGGGGCTGTTGCCCGAGATACCGGAGGACCTCATGCACCTCATAGAGCGGGCGAGGAGGATGCACGTCCACCTTCAGCAGCACCGTTCGGACAGGTACAACAGGCACAGGCTCCAGCTGCTCGAGGCCAGGATCCACCGGCTGGTGAAGTACTACAAGAGGGTCGGCAAGCTGNCGAAGGACTTCCAGTTCAGGACGATGTACACGTACGCCTGAGCCTGTCCATACCGAGGTAGGCCGGTCAATTGACGCTCGAATTTGGGNGTCTGGTACCGTTCCTTCAGCTGGTGCTTGGGGTGCTGCTGATCCTGTTCGGNAGGCAGCTGGTCAAGTTCGGAGCGTTCGTCGCAGCGGGTTCGGTCGGAGCCTACCTCGTCTGGAGGTTCCTCGGAAGCGAGCTGAGCGGTTTGCTGGNGATGGCGGTCCTGCTCCTCGGCTTCGCGGCCTTCGGCCTGCTGGGANTGGTGCTACTCCGAGNAGGGGTCGGNGTGACCGCAGGCGTCCTGGCCTACCTGATCGTCTCGAGCCTCGGGCTCCAGTGGTTCTACGCGCTTGTAATCTCCCTCCTGGCGTTTTCGCTGGCCCTGCTGTGGCACGCCCAGACGCTGGCGCTGCTCACCGCTATGATCGGTGGTCTTCTGGTCCACAACGGGCTTTCGTGGCTGCCGATCGATCAGGGGCTCGTGGTCATGATAGTTGCCGGNTTGGTCGCCCTCGGCCTCTGGTTCCAGATACGGGTCAGGTGATCGTGAACCGGTCGCACTGACAGGGNCGCCACGTGAGTCCTCGGAGACTCAAGCCAGGGATATCGCTTCNCCTCCTCGAGCACCGTCCCNCATCAGTTCGCATTATTAACAACCTTGCGTGTTCCTGGAGGCGGTTGTTGGCGCTTAACCTGACGGGCCTAGAAGTCGAGGTCTCTGAGGCCGGAATGCGCCGGGTAAGGGTGAGCGTCGGTTTCGGGAGGGAGCGTGAGGTCAGGAGCGTCGAGTACGGTGTGGCCAGGCTCAGCTTCGGTTACAGGTGGTCGAGGAGTCGCCGGTATCCGGGACGGTATTGGTACGCGTACTTGAAGACGTTGCGGGTCATCAACCGATCCGATGGACCGGGAAAGACGAGGGCGATCTCGGTGGAGCTGGAGCCCCATCAACCCGCATGCGGCTTCGTCGTCAGGGAAGACCTGAAGGGCTTCGTCTACTGCACCGCTGCGAAGCTCGACATCGCAATGGGGAGCGACCTTCACGTCCTGCTCTTCTCACCCTCCAAGTCGAGTCCCGAGGTGAGGGCTAGGAAGTCGGTGCTAACCGTCAGCACCGAGAGGGCGCAGGCGATCGCTTACCTTCAGCACTCGAACGAGGGGATCGAGGTCTCGGTCAACTGCAACGGGGAGGGGGTCAGGTCGGCTAGGCTCGAGCTCCGGAGGTCGGGCCCCTTCATCCGGAGGTCTGGCCCCTTCGGCTTCTGGTTCCTCAGCGAGCTTAACGCCTCCGAGAGGCTCCTGACGGTCGAGCCGGGACAGAGCGGCAGCATCACGTGGTCCCCCGTCAACGGCCCCGCCGAGCCCGTGGTCGTCGTCACGACTGCGCGGGAGATCTATAACCAGAGGAAGTTCCAGAGACTCCTCAGTGCCCTCGGCTGCAAGGTCAGAGTCGGTCTTTTCGGTGGTATCAAGCCCGAGTCCGGTGATCTCTTCGTGATCGGCGACCACTCGCCGGTGAGGCACTCGATCGAGCTCCTGCTGGATGTCCCGAGAAGACCCGACGTGAGGGACAGGACAGAGCTGGAGGTCATCGGATGAGCCGGGCGTTTTTAGTTCTNAGAACCTGATTTCGCCCATNCACGACTCCTCCGGTCCGGCGACGGGCAGAGAACCCATCCGTAACGGATCGCTCGCTTTACCTCCNCTGAAACCGGACAGAGTTAAGAGCAACGTCTTACTGGTTCCACCGGATCAACGGGCGGGCCGGTAGATCAGTGGTAGATCGCCCGCTTGGCGTGCGGGAGGTCGGGGGTTCGAATCCCCCCCGGTCCACGCTGCAGGCAGTTGTCCGCTCTCGACGGCATCATTGTAGCTCAGACGGACACGTTCCTCAGCTCCTCAATCAACCGGACGACGCCGGACCTCAATGCCTCGAGCTCCTCCTCCCTCAGCTGCCTAACCGGTTCCGGCGGCGGGCCGAGGTCGATGCCCCTGATCCTGAGGGCTGCCCTCTGCGTCTCGAACTCCACGCCCATTCCCTCGAGGAGCGACGAGGCCCTGTTCACGAGCCGCTGGAGCCTGAGGCCCTCGTCCAGCTTTCCCTTCCTCACGGCCCTGTAAACCCCTACCACGAGCTCCGGGAAGACGCCGGCGATGCCGCTGACGGTGGCGTCTGCTCCCATCAAGAAGGAGTAGTGGATCAGCTCGTCGCTGCCGATCGCGATGAACTTCCTGCCCTTGAACTCNGAGACGATCTCGAGGACGAGCGCAGCATCGCCGCTGCTGTCCTTGATCCCNTTCACGTTCTCCAGCTCGCCCATCACCTTAGAGATGGTCCTGAAGCTCAGCGGGTATCCCTGCCTCGATGGGATNTTGTAGAGCATGACCGGGATCGAAGAGCGCTCCGAGAGAGCGGAGTANAACCTGAACAGCGTCTCCTCGTCTGGCCTGTAGTAGAAGGGGGCGACGGCCGCGGCGGCTGTGGCTCCGATGTCGTTCGCGTGGCGCAAAAGCTCCGTGACGGTCTCCATGTCCGNGGAGCCGACGTGGATTATCGCCACCTCGCNGGAGTTCAGGTTGGCGACGAACTTNTCGGCGACGCGCTTCCTGTGTTCGACGCCGTGTCTCGGCCCCTCTCCCCACGTGCCCAAGACGTAATACCCCCGGACGCCGTGCTGCCGCAGGAACTCCATGTACGACGGTATCCTGCCCTCGTATCCCTTGGAAGGCGTAATGGTTGAGGCGATGACGCCCTCGAAGCCGAGCAGATCAGCCATCGCCGGCCCATGAAATGCTCAGTGTAAATGCGTTTCGCCCAGCAGCGGCCCGTCACGTTCTTGGTTGCGGAGGGGACACGTGAAGTTTGAAAGGTCTTGTCTGATCTCGGACAGGCGTTCCGTTTTCAGGGGCAGCGGCGGAGGCCCAGACGGGCAGTCTCGGACACGATATCCGATATATACAACGAGATATCCCGGAGGGAGAGGGCTGTGCGTAGAAGGGGAAGGTGGGTCGCTTGGCGACGCAGAGGGAGCGGATAGAGCTGATGAGGCAGGGGATTGTGAGGGGAGCAATAATTCCGAGGCTCGAGGCCGACGGCTTCATGGTCTCCACCTGGAAGCGGCCGGTCTCGCTGGAGGACATGGAGCTCAGGGAGGACGGATGGGTGCCGTACTTCACGCAGTACACCAGCTGGGAGACTTACATCAGGGAGGAGCCCCTCCACGTTTACTTCAACACGTTCTACGGTGACGTCTACGAGAGAGCGTACAGGCACTGCTTCGTCGAGTACCTTTTGCCCATCAGGTCCTCCCGGATACCGCTGGAGCTCGTCGGNACCTTCAGCCGCCTCAACCTCAGGGACGGCGGNCACATCTGGAAGCACAGGATAATGGTCGACATCTCCGATCCGGACGCGGCGGTGGCTGAGATCGAGAAGGTCTACGACGAGCTGCTGCTCGCCTTGATCGAGGCCGGGCTGGTCAAGGTCGTCGAAGACAGGTCGAGGAAGAGGTGAGCTCGGTCATCGATTCCAGCGGTTCAAGACCCACCGACAAAGAGAGAGTTGTGTTCGTTCCGGGCGCGTCGAATTTCGCCGTCAACCCTGCGTATGATCGCCTCTTTCCTCGCCATGACGTCATCCGGTATCCCGGTCAGGTTCCTGACCGATCTTCAGCGATGATCGCGCAGCTCGGCANACACTCGTCGAGGTCGTCGATGTCGTTGACGTTCAAACTGTGCGTGTTAAGCAGGAATCGCTGCTCGGACCGGATGCGGGATAGCAATATCTTATGGACAGGTTACACANNTACGGTTCGCTATGTCGACGAGGGGGTCAGCCGCCTATGAGACGGTAAGCGTGGCNATCGACGTCGTCAGGTTCCTGAAGAACAGGTACAACTACAGGAAGCTCTCGTCGATGCTTGGCATACCCCAGTCGACGCTCAGCAGATACGTCAGAGGGGAGACCGTTCCGAGCCCGAAGCACGTCCGCAAGATCCTCGCTTGGGCCGAGAGGCACCTCAAACCTGAGGAGCTGGTNAGGGAGTNCGTCAACGGCGAAGACCTCGTGGAGCTCACTACGATCGCCGCGGAGCCTATGCTGGTNAGGCTGCTGGCCGGGAGCGCGTTCGAGACCTTCTCAGGCAGGAGGATCCTTGGGGTCCTGAGCATGGACCAGCTGGTTCTGCCGATCGCGACGGCATTCTCGTTGCTCACCGGCACAAAGCTCTACCAGCTCTCCGAGCGGCCGCACTGGGGAAGGGAGAAGTCCGTACCGATAGTCTTCCAGCAGGGAAGCGAACCCTATTCCGGATGCCTCTGGTGCCCCTCCTCGATCGGGGAGGTGGGGGAGGGAGTGCTGCTGATGACCCTTGCGGTGACCCACCCGAGCCCCCTCTCGGAGGTCCTCAAGACGCTCGAGGAGAGGAGGGTCCACGTCACCGGGATCTACGCGCTGGTCGCGAAGAGGCGCGTCTGGAACAGCCTCAGGGTGCCCGTGGCATGCAAGAAGCACGCGGTTTTGGAGCTCGCCTGAAAATCAGGTGTACTCCCTCCACGTGTGACCGCACTTAGTGCACCGGAAGAACTGCGTCATCGGCTCGTCAGCGGACCTCGTCTGGACCGTCCACCAGTACGCCTCCCTGTTGCCGCACTGGGGACAGACCACGTCGGACGTCTTGGGGTGTATCGAGGCCTCGTCGCTCTCGTCCACGACGACGGCCGCCCTCCGCCTCGTCCTCACCTTCCCTAGGTTGACGGTCACCGATCCCGCCGTCTTCCTGTGGCCGCACTTCCTGCAGACCAGCACCACACCTGACGAGGTCCTGGCCGACGTCATGAAGCCACCGCACTTAGGACAGAACTCCATCCTCCCTGCCTCCGAGCAAAGATCCATGTAAATTTTCCCACTACAGCCCTCCTGAGCGGGTGATCGGTTGGAGAAGGTGAACTTGGCCGTAATTGGCGCGGGCTTCTGGGGCAAAAACCACGTGAGGGTCCTCTCGGAGCTGGAAGGTTGCGAGGTCGTGGCGGTCTGCGACGTCGATCTGGAGAGGGCCAAGAGGGTGGCGACGGCCTTCAGGGTTCCGAGGTACACCGACGATTACAGGGAGCTCTGCGGTGACGAGTCGATAGATGCGGTCACCGTCTGCACGCC
>AWOE01000019.1 GCA_000494145.1 Candidatus Calditenuaceae archaeon JGI OTU-1
GCTGTTCTCCAGTCGATAAGGAAGGGTAGGACCGTCTTCATCGAGGAGCTGGTGGACCTGAAAGGGCTCGGCATCGGGACCCGCGGCTGAGCCCCTTTCTCATTCTTCCGCATCGAGAGGTGTCGTCGCGCCTGAGGTTCAACGCTAAATCCATCTGGCGAGCGCCGGATACCTGAGGCGGGATGGACCTCGACATCAGGACGCTGACGGTGGGACCTCTGATGACCAACTGCTACGTCCTCGTCTCCGCAGGTGAGGCGATCGTCGTCGACCCCGGTTGGGAGGCGGAGAGGATCCTGGCTGAGCTGTCGGGCTTGAAGGTGGTGAGGATAGTTGCCACCCATGCCCACTTCGACCACGTCGGCGCTGTCGAGGAGCTGCGCGACAGGACTGGCGCGGAGTTCGTGATGCACCATGCAGACCTCGTGCTGCTGGATGTAGTGGAGGAGATGGCGCGGCATTTCGGACTCGTGGTCAGGAGGCCGAGGCCCGACGGGTTCGTCGAGGACGGAGACGAGCTGAGGTTTGGGGATTCAACCTTCAGGGTCCTCCACACGCCAGGCCACTCGCCGGGGAGCATATGCCTTCACCAGGGCCTCGTGCTCCTGTCCGGTGACACGCTCTTCAACGGCTCCGTCGGCAGGACNGACTTCATAGGAGGNAGCTTCGAGGAGCTCGAGAGGTCGATCAGGAACAAGATCTACACGCTCGACGAGAACACGCTCGTCTATCCCGGNCACGGCCCGATAACTACGGTGGGAACGGAGAAGCGCTTCAACCCGTTCGTGAGGGGATGAGCTCCGATCCCTGGGCAGAGCTCGTTGCGCGGATCGTCAGCTGCGAGAGGTGCCCGCGGCTCGTCGAGTACCGACGGAGGGTGGCCGAGAACCCCCCGAGGAGGTTCAGGGGGCAGCAGTACTGGGNGAGGCCGCTTCCGGGCTTCGGCGACAAGGACGCGAGGATACTGGTGGTAGGGCTTGCGCCCGCTGCCCACGGCGGCAACAGGACCGGAAGGATGTTCACCGGCGACTCCTCCGCTGACTTCCTGATGAGGACCCTCCACCACTTCGGCCTTGCGAACATGCCGAGATCGGTCAGCAGGGACGACGGCCTCCAGCTGAGGGNNGTCTTCCTGACAGCGCCCGTNAGGTGCGCTCCGCCGGAGAACAGGCCGACGCGTGANGAGCTGGAGAACTGCTACCCGTACCTGAGGGAGGAGTTCTCGCTGCTTCGGAGCGTGAGGGTGATCGTGGCGCTGGGAGCGATAGGGTTCGCCGCNGTCAAACGCCTTCTGCGCGATGCGGGTTACGTCCATGTGGGAAGGAGGAGGCCAGTGTTCGGTCACGGCGCCCATTACGTCTACAGGAACGCCGCCNGCAGGACGNTNCANCTGCTGGCATCTTACCATCCCTCGAGGCAGAACACGAACACCGGCAGGTTGACCGATGCGATGTTCAGGAGGGTCTTCAGGAGGGCCGTCGAGCTGGCGAGGTCGTGAGGAAAGCGGGTGCGGATCACTCCTGCTCGATCCTTATGACGTCCGAGTTCTCCCTCACGAACCTGTTGATCCCNGTNTGGGCGATGAGCCTGCAGTTGTCGAGGATCTCGACGAGGTTGGTCAGCATCAGCCTGTANGACAGCGACTTCTGGACGTCCCTGACCGACTCGAGGACCGTCGACTCGAGTGCGTTTATCCTCTCNAGNAGCTCCGGCACCCGGTCTAAGGAACGGTTGAGGAGCTTGATGTCGGAGACGAGGTATCCGTTGAGGGACATGCCGAAGACGTTCGAGACCTCGGTCGCCAGCTCCTTCAGCTGCTCGACGAACTGCCTCCCCTCCCTCTTCTCCCTCGTCTGGCCCAGCTTGACCACCTCCCTCGAGACCTGCAGGGCGTGGTCCGCGATCTCCTCGACAGCGGCCAGAACCAGCCGGAGCCCTGTCAGGGCCAGCGGCGAGTCGAGGCCCACCTCCCTTATCAGCGACCTCTCCCTAACGGCCGTCAGGAGCTGCCTCAGGGCGAGGAAGTAGTACGAGTCGATCTTCTGCTCGGCCCTTCCCACCTCAGCCGCCTTCTCTGACATGTTGTGGATCAGCGCATCGACCGAGGACTCTATCATCCACGCTATCAGCTCCTGCATCCTCCTGAGGAGCTCGACGATAGTATACCTCTTCGTGTCGATGAGGACCTTCAGCACCACCTCGTAATCCTCCTGNTTCACTATCTCGAGGCCCGGGAGACGCTCGGTCGTGGAGACGATCCAGTCGATCTTGTCGCCCGTCAGGCCGTGCTTTGACGTGACGACTATCTCGTCGTAACCCTGCAGGTAGCAAGCGGTGACGAGCCGCTCCAGCTCCTCGCCCCTCTCGACCGCATCGGCGCCTATGACCGCCCTGACCGTCCGCGACGCCCTCGGCGCCAGCCTGATCAGAAGGCCGTCGTCCGTCGTCTCGATGTAGACCGGATCCCCGGACTTCAGCCCGTTCTCCAGCACCCACTTCCTCGGCAGCGAGACCACCAGCGTCGTCGTCCCGAGCTTCTGGAGCCGCCTGATCTCCAACGGTTCTCAGGTATATGCTCGAATATATGCTATTTAGCTGTTTTAGTCGGGTGACGGGCGTGGAACCTTAGCCGAGCGGCCTCACCGTTCCAGAGGGAGCCGACCGCGCTGAACACATTTTATCCTGATTCCCTCATGTTGGGCTGTGAGCTCGCAGGAAGTCAGGGAGTCACTGGTTTACGTCAACGGAGAGCTCTACCCGAAGTCGGAGGCGAAGGTCTCGGTCTTCGACCACGGCTTGCTCTACGGCGACGGCGTCTTCGAGGGGATCAGGGTCTACAACGGCATAATCTTCAAGCTCAGGGAACACATAGAACGACTATACAGGTCGGCGAAGGTCCTGAGGCTCNACATCCCGATGGAGCCTGAGAAGATGGTGGAGGAGGTGGTGAGGACGGTAAGGGCCAACGGCTTCAGGGACGCCTACATCAGGCTGGTCGTTACAAGGGGAGTGGGCGACCTGGGGCTCGACCCGAGGAAGTGCGGAAGGCCGAACGTCATCATCATCGTCGAGCACCTCGAGCCCATCCTNGGCTCCGGCATGAGGGAGAAGGGGATAACTGTGATCTTCAGCTCCACCAGGAGGGACCCTGTCCACGCGACGAGCCACGAGGTGAAGTCCCTCAACTACCTGAACTCGATCCTGGCGAAGATAGAGGCGATAGAGGCTGGCGCGGACGACGCGATAATGCTCGACAGCAGGGGCTTCGTCGCGGAGGCTACCGGTGCGAACGTCTTCATCGTCAAGAACGGAACCCTGATCACGCCTCCCGTCACGACGGGGATCCTTCCGGGGATAACGCGGGCCGTCGTGATCGAGATAGCCCAGAAGCTCGGGATACCGGTTCAGGAACGCGACATAACCCCAGTCGAGTTCATGACGGCCGACGAGGCCTTCGTCACGGGTACCGGTGCGGAGCTGGTGCCTATCGGGTTCGTGGGGAAGGTTCCAATAGGCGACGGCAGGCCNGGCCCCGTCTTCAGGCGGATCCTCGAGGAGTTCAACCGTTACAAGGTCGATCCGAGGAACGGAGTCCCGGCGTTCTGAGGACCATTTTATAGGAATTGCGACAAATCTCGAAGCACTTTCAAATATCGGTTTTATCATCNTAGTGGTGGGTGGGTAACTGCGGGNCCGGCGCACACCGGGAACCNGCCTCCTCCCCGAAAGTATGAGGCCGCCGGACGGCGGACCGGAGGCGAGTAGGGGAGGGGCCACCTCATATTTTCTGCAGACCCCAGGTATTCTTCCAATCGTCCCTGAACTTTCCGGAGATCAGACTGTAGTACTTGAGATCGCGTTTGTAGGCACGCGAGACCGATCCAGCCAGATAATCTGCTATTTGGAGACAGCACTCTTTTTGGGAGTCCTCGTGATTCACGACTACGTCGGGCAATTCAACGAAATCTTCGGGCTTGAAGGGGATGGCTCTAGGGGCGTCTTTCAGGGCTAGCCATATTGTCTTCTCTCGCACGTNCTTATCAAACTCCTTCTTTCTGCTCCCGCTTAAGCTGCGATCAATTACGTAGTTGATTCTCTTGGGCGAACACACCTTAATCACTGGTGTAAGAACGTAATGAACTGTGAGGTAATTGTATAGAACTGATTGTTTTTTCTTTAAGTTCTTTCTTCACGGCATTTTTATCAATCGCTACATAGCCTGCTTCGAACAGACACACTTTGCTCAGGAATTTCAGGACCTTCTCCTTAACCTCATCGGAGTCCCTATGGAATTTCAGTTCAGGCAAATCCATTCTAATTTTACGTCGGATAAATCTTTTCATATCGATTTCTAACCGTTCTCTGTTAGTGGGTACCAAATATGCGACCACGAATATCGGTGATCTCCTTATCGATTTGGATGAGAACCCCAGGTCACCCGATTCGTCAACGAAGATCGTGACGTGCTCACATGAACTCATGCCGTCGGAGCGCGATCAGCCCAGCCCCCACNCCACCACCAGTACCCTCTGGACCTCGCCGACGAAGATCCCGAAGGTCACGAGAAGGGCCAGGAGGACGGCCATCGGCGCGGCCATCGAGAGCGGAGCGTCGTGGGCGTGCCTGTGCTCACCGACCTGAAAGACGTACATGAAGGTCCTGGTGTAGTACCCGAGGGTTATGGCGGTTGCGAGGATGGCGACGAAGGTGAGGAGCCAGAAACCTGCCTGGAACCCACCCAAGAAGATCACGAGCTCGCTGAAGAAACCTGCGAGGGGTGGCGTTCCTGCGATCGAGAGCCCTCCCGCGAGGAAGGCGACGGCGGTGAAGGGCATCGTCGAGATGAGGCCTCCGAGCTTCCTGATGTCGCGCTCGTTGACGGAGTGGATGATCACGCCNGCGGTCATGAAGAGCAGGGACTTCGCGAGGCCGTGGGTCACCACCTGCAGGAGGCCGCCCATGACTCCGACCGGTGCGAGGAGCGAGAGGCCGAACGAGATGTAACCGATCTGGCTGACCGAGCTGTAGGCCAAGACCCTCTTGATGTCGGTCTGGACGAGGGCCATGGCACCTCCCCAGATCATGGTGATCACGGAGAGCAGCGCGATGGCTCCGGCGAAGGGCTTGAAGTGGGGGCCGAGGAACTCTATGACGATCCGGGCGAAGGCGTAGGCGCCGGTCTTGATCATCACGCCGCTCAGGAGGACGCTGATCGGTGTCGGTGCCTCTGCGTGGGCGTCGGGAAGCCAGGTGTGGACGGGGAAGAGGGCCATCTTGACCGCCGCTCCGGCGAAGATCAGGAGCGCGATAACCTGGAGCTCGGGCCTGGTGTCGGTGGGAGCCCTCGAGAGGATCGTGGAGAACTCGACGTTGCCGTAGAGGACGTTGAGCCAGATGATGCCCGTGAGGAGGGCGAGGGCGCCGGCGTGGGTCATCGCGAAGTACTTGAAGCCTATGACGCGGGCGTTGCCGGTACCCCAGTAGGCGATCANGAAGTAGCTCGGGATCAGCATCAGCTCCCAGAAGACGTAGAAGAGGAAGAGGTTCGTCACGAGGACGACGCCCAACATCCCGCCGACGAAGAGCATGAGCAGAGCGTAGTAGGCCTCGAGGCCGCGCTCCTTCTCCATGTACCTCGAGGAGTAAACGCTGGCGAGGAAGCCGACGAGGGCGATCAGCGTCAGGAACAGGAGGCTCAGGCCGTCGAGCCGGAAGCCGATCGAGAGGCCGAGCTGGGGGAGCCACGGGTACGACTCCTCGACCACCGTGCCGGACGCGACGCGGAGGGCGTTGAGGGCGGTCAGGGCGAGCACGACGCCGAGCACCGTGTGGGAGATAAGCTCCGATGCCCTGTGACCCGCTATCCGTCCGTACAGGAAAGCGAGCGGGGCCAAACTCACTGGAAGGGCCACCGTGAGCAGCAACGAGGGCATCTCCAGCTCGATCATTCAGGGATCGGCGAGCCTCCGTTTATTTAACTCCGAACCGGAGCGTTTGCGGTGACGGGCCGCAGGCGTCCCGCCGGAGATTGGCCAAAGACCTGAGATCTGCTGGGCTGGGCTTTGAGCCACGCCGATGTTCTAAAGGCTTTTTTCAATTCCGGCAATGAGCTGGAGACAATTTCTGGTGACCCGGAAATAATACGACTAGAACACACATTCTGGAGGCGGTAGATTTTTCTGGGACCTTTTTCCAGTTAATAGATGTGAACGGCGGGGACAGGAGAAGGAAGGTTGCGTTCCTGCTGCTGGCGCTGGCGGCGGTGATGGCGGTGACGTCGGCGGCATTGGCAGTGCAGATAGGCCTCACCTCGGACGCCATAGATCAGCTCGGAGGGACTGCTCGGGTCAGTGTCGACTGCCCGGCCTACTCGTGCCAGATCACTAGGGTCAAGTGGACCCTGACGTCGAGCTACCCGTATGAAGTCGACCAGGTCAGAGTGGTGTGGCAGACGGCTTCTACCTCGGGAAGCTATACGGTCTACGTGACCTTGTTTGACAACAGCGGCAACCCCATATCCGGTGGCTACGCTACTCAGCCGGCCTCTTCATCACCTGTGACGACGGACGTGGATGTGGCGCCCAACGTCGCCCCCTCGCAAGTCTACTACGTCGAGATAGTGATAGTCCAGAACTAGCCATGAGAACTGCGATAACCGCCCTCTTCCTTTTTCTATTCGTTATTACCCTCTTGATGGCGGCTTATTCGGTAAACATTCCCCTCGTATCCGTGGACCCGGTGGCGGCAAAGCCCGAGATGGTCTACGTCCTCGATAAGAACAACCGGGGAATCGACCGGAACGAGGTCAGGTCGGTTACCCTGACCCTGTCGGGGACGACCGTCTCGGGAGCGACGGTAGTGTTCCACAAGAGGAATCCCGCCATTTATTCTATTCGTACCACCGTCATGCTGCTCGACGAAGGTGGGAGTACCATATCAATGGGAACTGTATGCGGGTTTTACACTGGAACGGGACTCAAAACCGCCATAATCACCGGCTTCTCGCCTCCCGTCTCGATCGACGAGGTCTACAGAGTTAACGTCGAGATCGCGTATGTGGTCGACTGTTTTGCGTGATGAGACATGGTCAGATCCCTGCTCCCGCTCCTCCTCGTCCTCCTCGCCTCCTCGGTAGCCTATGCTGCGGCCCTGATGGCTGTGAGCGGCGACATAAGCCAGCTCGGGGGTGGGGAGGCGCCGGTAAGCAGGTACCACGTGAGGGTGCTGTCGGCCTCGATAACCGTGAACAACAACGGCTTCAACAACCAGATAACTGGCGGGAGCGTCTTAGTCGCGTCCACCGTCCCAGGAACCTATGTCCTCACCATAACTGTCTCTTCTGGTGCGGCATCCCGCACGTATACGACGACCGTGTACCTTTCATCGACCCCCACCACCATCTCATTCACGGTTACCCCACTACCCTACACGGCTCCGGGTGCGACGATCACTGTGAGGGCTGAGCCAGCTTGAGGAGGATGCTCTTTTTCATCCCCTTGCTGGCCGTCCTCGCGTACCTGCTCCTGCAGCAGCCGCCCCTCTCATTCTACTACGTCCTCACATCGAGCATGGAGCCCAACGTCCCCAGGGGCTCCCTCGTGGTCCTGGAGGCCTCTCCGCCGGATCTGGGCGACGTGGCGGCCTACGTCCTGGAGGTGCAGGGGAGGAGGTACGTGATACTCCACAGGGTCACCGGGATCACCGCGGACGGAAGGTACGTCTTCTCGGCCGATGCGGGAGAGTCTTACAGCGTTGACCTCGTCGAGCCGGGGAGGGTTCTGGGCAGGATGCTCATCGCCATACCTTACCTCGGATACCTAGCTCCGTACGCGCCGCTGCTGTTGGGCCTCCTCCTCGTGATATTGCTGGTCCCCAGGAAGGTGAGGGAGCCCGTCGCTCCGGAGAAGGGCCCGGGCATCCTGCGGTACCTTCCGGCGATCCTGCTCCCCCTCACGCTCCTGCTGCCGGTGAAGGGACTCCCTGCGATGCTCGGGCCCCTGTATTTGGCGATCACCCTGCCGGTCTATGCGGCCACCTTGAAGCTCGAACGCCAGGTCCATTACTCCGACATCGTCTACGCCCTGCTGGCCGCCTCCGTCATAGTCTCGATCGATTTCGCGAAACTCTCCGCATTGCTCCAAGGACTATAATTTTACGGGGCGGAGAACCTCGCCGCACTCGGGGCAGACGGTGGCGTCCATCGGGACCTTATGGCCCTTGGAGCAGAGCCTCAGCGAGATCACCTCCTCCTGCTCCCCCGATTTCGCTTCGGGGGTCGCGCCTCTCCCCCTCTTAGGACTGTAAAACAGCAGGGTCCCTGTCCCTGCCACTGCGGCCACGAGGAGGCCGATGTTCACCCACTCGGGCTCGGTCGTGTACACCGCCTCAACCCTGATGGGACCGTCGACCTTCACCCTGATGGCGCCGTTCCTGTGCTCGAGCAGTCCTGGCGTGCCGACGAACCCGGCCAGCTTAGGCCTGAAGAAGACGTTGCCGGGCGGGTTCGGAACGGCCGTCAGCACGACCTCGGACCCCTCATCGTACCAGCCAGTCCCTCCGGTACCGTACCTGCCCCTGACCTCGACGTAGTACTGCCGGACGTAGACCGCCTCTGCCCTGACGGGGGCCCTGACCTCGATCTCGAAGCTCTCCTGCTGCGGGAGGGCCGAGGTGTTCCATCCGGCGAACCTCAGCCTCACCTCGTTCTCCCTCAGGACCACGTGGCCGTCGACGGAGATCCTGACCTTCTCACCATCCGTAACCCAGCCGTCGAAGACCACGCCCCTCGGACCGGTGACGGTCACGCGGTGCTGGAGCTCGTAGACAGGCCTGATCACATGAGGCCCCCTGACCTCGAGGACTGCCACGTTCGAGACCGTCCTGCCCACTATGGCAGGGACCGAGCCGATCGACTCCCATTCCCTCAGGACGAGCCTCTTGCCCTCCGAGAGCTGGATCTCCATCGGCGCGCTCAGCAGGACCGTCTGCCCCGCCCGGTACCAGCCGCTGCCGTTAACGATCGTGTAGGGCGAGACGCCTAAGACGTAGTACTCCCTCTCGTAGACGGCCTCGATCCGAAGCGGCCTCGAGACGTAGACCCGGTTGATGACGTTGAACGGGTTCTCGCCGATGCTCCAGCGGACGAACCGGAGCCTGACCCCTTCCGACTCGTAGTGCAGCTGCGGCGCCTCCAGCTCCAGAACCGTTCCCTCCTCGACCCAGAGCGACCTCCTCAGCGCCTCGAGCTCCGAGTCGATAACCACGAGGTACTCGGCCCGGTAAACGGCCACGAGGGCGCTGAACCCCATGAGCGTCACGCACGGGTCCCTCAGGGTCCAGTTCCAGCCGACGAACCTCAGCCTGGTGTCGACGTCCACGTACTGCACCGGCGGAGCGCAAACCGTCGTGCCCTCGGCGGCCCTCAGCGGTGTCCTCTCCGGGAGACCCTCGTAAAGCAGTGTGACGGGGTAGTTGGAGGTGATCAGGACGTGCCCGGGCTCGGCGCCAACGGCTGGGGACGTCAGCACGATAACGAGTAAAGCTCCAATTGCGGCCAACATCAGCGACGGCGGCACCGACCTTAGCAACTCATGATGTAGGATGACCAGCCCGTAGATAACTGTACAACCCGCTTGCCTCGCATGCAACCGCAAAGTAAAATCCGGAGACTTTCACCCGACACATCGACATCTCTGTCCGGTCCATGAAGTTGACGGAGGCCGCGAAAATGGGGCCGGTGGGATTTGAACCCACGACCTCCCGGGTTCTCCTCCTTCAGGATCCCGAGCCGGGCGTCCACTCCATGCTAGACTACGGCCCCCTCGTCACACTCAGACCTGCTCCCTATTGAAATTTGGCGGCAACCCTGGGACCTCCGACGGACCGAACAGTCACCCTCGACTTCCCGCGGATAAGGCTAAAATGAGAGGCTAACCCCCTCCTATCACTGGAATGACAAACATAGTGCTGACGTTCGACCCCTCGCTCGGTCACATGTTCCGCAACTTCCCGCTCCTCTCGTTCCTGCCCTGCGCGCCCGTCCGGTTCGTTCCGCCGCCGATTTACTACTACCTCGCGCAGCCCACGGTGCCTGCGGACGAGCACGGGAGGGCCGTCTTGGCGCCTTACGGCATCAGGAAGCTGGAGGCCTCTCTGAAGGGCAGGACCAAATACACGGTCGAGGTCGTGCACCCCGATCACCTCGAGAAGCACATCAGGGAGGACACGAAGGTGATAGGCGTCAACACGATGGACCCGCTGGGTATAGGGCCCCTGACGCTGATGTTCAACAACGCCGGCCGGGAGAGGTCGTGGGTCACGGAGGAGTTCCTGGGACTCATGAGGAGAATCAACGCTTTGAGGAAGGAGAGGTCTCCTAAGGCGAAGGTCGTAATCGGTGGCTCGGGCGTCTGGGAGTTCCAGATGATGCCGGAGGCCCTTGACAAGCTCGGGATCGACTATGCGGTGGAAGGGGAGATCGATGACATCGCACCTCTGCTGTTCGAGGGGATAATAGAAGATTCGATCGACACCACAGTCTTCATGTTCGGCTACAAATCGACGACCTTCGACATCAACGGCAGGCCCCGCATAACCTACGTGAAGGACCCGAACGGCCGCTTCATCACGAGGCACCCGTTCTCCAGGTTCAAGCTGCCGAAGGTCGGCGAGATACCCACTATCATCAACCCTGCGATCTCCGGTCAGGCGGAGATCATGAGGGGGTGCGGGCTCGACTGCGACTTCTGCGAGGTGACCACGAGGCCTCTGAGGTACTACCCGCCGGAGAAGGTGCTGGAGGAGGTGAAGGTGAACGTGAGGGGAGGGCTGAGGCACGCCTGGTTCGTGACCGACAACCAGTGGGCCTACATGCTGAAGGACAAGGACTACTGGCCGAACAAGGAGGCGATCTTCGAGCTGTACAGGACCGTGATGTCCTATCCAGGGGTAACCGGCGCTAACCCGATGCACGCGACCTTGGCACCGGTCGCTGCGGATCCGGAGCTGGCGTTCGGGGTCGCGAGGATCGTCCGAGCAGGTCCCCGCAAGCACATCGGCGTCCAGATCGGGCTCGAGACGGGGAGCGACAAGCTGATCAAGATGCATGCCAGCCGCAAGGCCCTTCCGCTTAGGGTAGGGGTCGACGGGACGTGGGCCGAGATAGTGGTGGAGGCGCAGAAGGCCTACAACGCAGCCTACTGGATCCCGGCCTACACGATCATACTCGGGATGGCTGGTGAGACGGACGACGACATCTGGGACACGATAGGGCTGATCAACTACATGGCTTCGCTGAACCTCTACTTCACGGTCACACCCATGGCCCTTGTGAGCCTCGGGTCGCTGAGAGGGACGAGGACGTTGACCGACGTCTACGCCAGCATGACGCCCGCTCAGGCCGCGCTGATTTACGTCTGCTGGAAGAACACCAAGAGGATGGCTGAAGCCCTCGCCTGGCGGATAGGCAAGGACAACCCGTTCTACAAGATACTGACGACGCTGATACTGAACGTCGGTGCGAAGATTTGGTTGGACGCCTTGAAGAGGTACTTCGTCCGCGTCAACCCCGAGAACGAGAGGGCGATAGAGAGAGCTGAGAGGTACACGCACATCAAGACGACGGGGACCGACTTCAGGAAGTTCAGGGAGCGGTACAAGGC
Organism: Candidatus Calditenuaceae archaeon JGI OTU-1; assembly: GCA_000494145.1. Taxonomy (GTDB): domain Archaea; phylum Thermoproteota; class Nitrososphaeria_A; order Caldarchaeales; family Calditenuaceae; genus Calditenuis. The sequence continues at coordinate 11,661 of AWOE01000019.1, forward strand.
GATGCTCCACGCTTGATCGGCGGGTTGGAGGGCCGAGGCAGGTTCCTGACGGGGATCGCCGAGCTCGACAGGGTCACAGGAGGTCTCCCGGGGTCGAGACTCCTCCTGATCTCCGGCGAGGAGAAGTCGGGGAGGACGAGCCTTGTCCTGCAGATCTGCGCCATCGCATCGTCTCAGGGGAAGGACTGCATGTTCGTCGACTCCGGGACTGGCCTCCACATCGAGCGGATGAGGTCGGTCTTCGCGGGCTGGGGTGCGGACCAGACGAGGATATGGATCTCCTCGCCGAGGACGTTCAGGGACCAGACGAGGCTTGTCCTGAAGGCGGCCGAGCTNTGCGGAGAGGGAGGNGTGATAGCCGTGGACGAGGCGACNCANCTCTACNGGCTCGAGCTGACAGGGATACCTCAGCTCGACAAGCCCAGGTACATGGAGCTGGCTTTCCAGATGGCAGCGCTGAAGGAGGCAGCGCTGAGGAAGGGAATACTGGCGGTCGTCGTGACCGAGGCCCACGAGGTCCCAGTAGGAGGTGCCTTGGTGACGAGGCCGGTAGCAGAGCGGATAACGGGCTACTTCGCCGACATGAGGTTCTGGCTCGAGAACGTGGAGGGAGACGTCAAGTCGCTGAGTTACGAGGTCGAGGGCTTGAAGGGCACCACGTTGGTCAGGCTCACAAGCTCGGGGCTCACGTCCGAGACGATCAGCCGCCGAACTTCTGGACGAGCATCGAGATGACCGTGAGAAGCCCCACAACGAACAGGGATATCCCTGCCCACACCGCAACTCCGCTCCTCGTCGCGAACCTCCCTCTCGCAGTCAGGTGGATCAGGTACAGCCCTAGGAACGAAAGGCTGTAGGCAAAGGCCACGAGGACGAACTCAACTATCGTCTGGCCTGTGACCGAGGGGAAGACCGGCCTGGTGCCGTAAAGCGCCGGCGGTGCCGTGACTATCACGTAGATGAAGCCGCTGACGACGAGTACCGCGAAGGCCAGCAGCACGATCGCCACCGCAGACTCCAGCCTCTCGCTCCTCTCCCTGTAAGTCAGCAGCCTGAACAAAGCCCTCCTCAACCTCTCGAGGACCATCTGCCGCACCTTCTCGGAGACCCTGTGCGACCTGCATATAACCCGATAACAGCAAGGCGTGGAACACCGATCCTTTCGAACGGTACCATTCAAAAGAGGGGCGGTTGAACACGTTAAACGCATGCTTTTACTGCCCAACGGGAATCCCTTCTGCTGAGGAGGTGGGGGAAAACTTTGGGCGTCGTAAAGACCAACGCCGGCAGGAGGAAGTTCCTCTCTTACCTCGGGGCCGGGGTGGTGGTGGGCGCTGCGGCAGGCTTCACGGCAGGCAGGCTTCTCGCACCGACAGCACCGCCGTTGGCTAAGGAGCTGACCGACATCATAGAGCAGAGGAAGCTCGACCTGAGCCACGCGAGGGCGGCGCTGAAGACCTACGTGCCAGGAGGGTGGAAGGACGAGTTCGTCATGATCTCCTCCGGAGGCCACTCGGGCCAGGTGCTGGTGATAGGCGTTCCGTCGATGAGGCTTCTGAAGGTGATCGCGGTCTTCACTCCCGAGCCTTGGCAGGGCTACGGTTACGGCGACGTCAAGACGATGAGGCTCCTCCACAAGGGCTCGAACGGCATAAGGCTCCTGNCGCTGGGCGACACGCACCATCCCGAGATCAGCAGGACCAACGCCGAGTACGACGGCGAGTGGGCCTTCATAGGCGACAAGCTGAACGCGAGGGTCGCCTCGATCAGCCTCAGGGACTTCGAGACGAAGGACATCGTGAAGCTGCCCAACACCCAGACCCAGCACGGAGGTGCATGCGCGACGCCGAACACCGAGTACGTCGCCTGCGGCAGCCAGTTCGCTGCGCCTTGGGAGCCGGGGAAGGGTTACAAGCCCGGGAAGACGTACATCAAGCTCACCGAGGAGAACTTCGCCGAGNATTTCAGGGGAACCGCGACNTTCCTCGCCTTCGACAGGAGGACCGGCAAGTTCGACCTGAGCAGGAGCTTCCAGATCGAGCTGCCGCCCTACATGCAGGACCTGGAGGTCGTGGGATGGGGGCCGAGTGAGGGATGGGCCTTCATGAACTCGATCAACACGGAGCTGCACATCGGAGGGGTCTTAGAGGGCAAACCCTCCCTCGAGGTCGGAGCCTCGAAGAACGACTTCGACTACCTCCACATAATCAACTGGAAGAGGGCGGAGGAGCTGGTCAGGCAGGGCAAGTACGTCGAGATGAACGGGATCAAGGTCGTGACGCTTGACGTCGCTGCGAAGGAGGGAGTTCTGTTCTTCGCGCCGGAGCCGAAGAGCCCGCACGGCTGCGACATCTCGCCCAGCGGCAGGTACGTCGTCATCGGAGGAAAGCTGGCACCCGCCGTGACGGTATACGACGTGGAGAAGATCAAGGACGCCATCAGGAACCAGAGGTTCGCAGGGACGGACAGGTACGGCGTTCCGGTTCTTAGGTTTGAGGACGTCGTGGCGGCCCAGATCCCGACAAGCCTAGGACCGCTCCACAACGAGTTCGACAACAAAGGTCATGGCTACGTCAGCTGCTTCATCGGCAACACCGTCGACCGCTACACCCTCGGTCCTCCGGACTACACGGGCGACAAGCCGTTCACGAAGGTCGAAGAGATCCCGATNCACTACAACGTAGGGCACATATGCACGCCGGAGAGCAACTCGCCCTCGCCCAAGGGGAAGTACCTCGTGGCGTTGAACAAATGGGCCGTCGACAGGTTCGTGGACGTGGGGCCGCTGGTGCCGCAGAACTTCCAGCTCATCGACATCTCCGGCGAGAAGATGGAGCTGCTTTACGACATGCCGATAGGAATAGGTGAGCCGCACTACGCGAAGATGATACTGACGACCAAGCTGAAGCCCTGGGAGATCTACCCGCAGGTCGGATTCGATCCGGAGACCTTCGAAGCGAGCCCGCATGCGACGAGGAAGGGCCAGGAGCGGGTCGAGAGGAAGAAGGAGGGCGACAGGTGGGTAACTGAGGTCTACGCGACGCTGATCAGGAGCACGATGACGCCCGACATCATCAGGGTCAAGCAGGGCGATCTGGTGAGGATCCACCTGACGAACATCGAGACGACCAAGGACGCCACCCACGCCTTCGCTGTCNCCGAGTACAANGTGATGGCCAGCGTCGAGCCCGGCGAGACGACCACCGTCGAGTTCGTCGCCGACTACCCGGGCGTCTTCTGCTTCTACTGCGTCGAGTTCTGCTCACCGCTCCACCTCGAGATGGCCGGCTGGCTGGAGGTCGAACCTGCCTAACCCGTTCGCCACTCTTTTATTACCCGAGTTTCCATTTTTTGATTGAGGTGATCGGTTTGGCGAGCAAGAACCTCGTCGTAGCCGTCGTGGTAGTGGTCGTCGTGGTGGCCGTCGTCGGGGCGCTCTTCGCGACGGGGACGATTGGGGGAGGCGCGCAACCTCCGAGGCAAGCTAAGGTCGTCCGGATCGTCAGCATGAAGGACTCTTACATCCCGCCGGAGGGCTGGAAACCCGGAGACCCGCCCGTCATCAGCGACAAGTACTTCAACCCGAGCAGGGTCACGCTGAATGTCGGAGACATCGTCGAGTACGTGAACGAGGACACCACGCCCCACACCTTCACCACCATAAGGGGCAAGGCGCCGGTCTCGTTCGACTCGGGTCCCGTCGAGCCGGGGAAGAGCTTCAGGTACACCTTCAGGACGCCCGGAGATTACAACATCTACTGCACGCTCCACCCGCACAAGGGCGTCGTCATCACGGTACAGCCATGAGACCATGAAGAGGCGTCAGTTNNTGGTGGTCATTGGAGGAGCTGTGGTGGNGTTGGGTGCGGTNACGGCCCTCCAGTTGATGTCCGGCAGGGATTCCGAGCGACCCAAGCTCTCGATCAGGCTCGGCGAGGACAGGTGCAGGAGGTGCGGGATGATCGTTAGCAGGCTCGAGTTCGCAGGAGGGATCCTCCTCAGGGGCCGGGGGAGCTGGTACGTCTACGACGACATCGGATGCCTCGCTTACGACTACAACGAGTTCGTCTCGAAGGGCATGGAGGTGGAGGAGGTCAGGGTCTTCGACTTCGCGACGAAGGAGGATATCGACGCCAGGGCAGCGCACTACGTCATTGCGGATCCGAGGAGGCTGTGGACGCCCATGAGCTACGGTGTGGTTGCGCTCNGGAAGAAGGAGGAAGCGGAGGAGCTGGCTAAGAGGTACGGTGGCGAGGTGGGAGACTTTTGGTCCGTGCTGAGCAAGTTCAAGTGAGGAGGCGGGAGAAGATGAAGCCGTATCTGAGGGTGGCGGCAGCCATACCGCTGTTGCTGGTGGCCGCGTCGCCCTTCCTGCCGATGTGGTTCTTCCAGCTCAACGCNCCGTTCCTNGGNCAGAGGTGGATGGAGGTCNACGTCCACCCCCTCTCGGGCGTCGGAGGGGAGGTCGAGAACGTCAACGTGATCAACCACTACGTGGGCCTCGGGATGATAGGGAACGAGCACATACCTGAGATTGCGTACATACCGTACGTCTACACCGCGATGATCTTCGTGACTGCGGTCTTCACGTACTCCCTCGTCACCGGCAGGAGGCGAGCTGCCTTCGTGTCGCTGTTGGTGGCGATCGCCATCTTCGTCTCAGTTCCCGGTTACATGTACCACTGGCTCTACAACTACACGCACACAATACATCCCGGAGCGCCCATGAAGATCGAGCCCTTCGATCCGCCCTTCCTCGGCGAGTACAGGATAGCGAACTTCGTGGTGAGGAGTTTCATGGGCCCATCCCTGATCCTCCAGCTGGCTGCGGTGGCGATAGGTTTCGTGCTCATGAGGAAGGTGAGGTGAATGTGCGCACCCTGTCCGCCCTTGCCCTGGTCCTCCTCACGCTCTCGTTCCCCCTGAGTCTCCAGGTCCCTTCCGTACACGCGTCCCAGGCACCGGCCGATCTCCAGGGGGTCGTGGACTCCGCTGAGCCCAACTCGGTCGTGAGGGTCGGGCCCGGCCTCTACGTCGGACCTCTGAGGATACGGAAGCCTTTGGTCCTGCTGGCCGAAGACGGTGCCGTGATAGACGGGATGGGACTTGGCGATGTGGTCGTGATAGAGTCCGACGACGTCTGGTTCGAGGGCTTCACGGTCGTCAACTCCTTCCCCGATGTGGCCTTCGAGCCCGCTGGGATCAAGGTCGTTAACAGCAGGAACGTCACCATCGTCGGGACCAANACCTCTCGTGTCGTCCACTCGATCTACGTCGTCAACTCGACCGGCGTCAGGATCTTGGGGAACGTGCTCTCCAGCTTCCCCGAGAAGTCGGTCAACGAGAGGGGACACGGCGTCTACCTCTGGTACTCGAGGCAGGTGGAGGTCGCGGGGAACGTGATGGCGCACGTGAAGGACGGNATCTACACCGACCACTCATATGGCGTCCGAATNGTGGGGAACGAGGTTTCGCACTCGAGGTACGGGATCCACCTGATGTACTCGGGCGACCACGTCATNGAGCGGAACGAGCTCCGGCACAACCTCGTCGGCATGGCGCCCATGTACTCCTGCGGCGTCCAGATCAGAGGCAACACCGTCACCGAGAACAGGGGCCTGGCGGTGAGCGAGGGGATCTTCCTGAGGGAGTCGTGCGACGTGGTGGTTGAGGGGAACTGGATCGTCGGCAACGGCGTCGGGCTGAACGTCGTCAACTCGCCGTACCCTAGGGAGGGGACCGTCGTCGTCCGGAGGAACGTCATAGCCTTCAACAACGTCGGTATCAGGTTCGATGTCTGGGCCTCGGCGGTCTTCGAGGAGAACGACATCGTCGAGAACGCACAGCAGCTCTCAACCCTCGCCCGGTTCAGCAGCCTCTGGCGCGGTAACTTCTGGAGCGACAGGGGCCTCCAGGTGGGTGAGAGGCACCTCGTCGTCTCCTCTCTCGAGGACCTGATGGACAGGTGGCCGGAGCTTTGGGTCTTCGCCTACGGACCGGGGTATGTCGCGCTGAAGCTCACAAGGGTGCTGACGGACCTGAAGCCTACGGTCAAGGCAATTGAGGAGTCCCCCTCCCAGACCCCGAACGTGCTCGGCACCAACGAAACCCGATCTACTTCCGCGCTTTGGCTCCTCACCTCCTTCGCGCTAACCTTTTCACCTCTCGTTGCCGTCTTGGTCGCAAGGCGGAGATGAAGGCTATCGAGGTCAGGGGGCTGCGGAAGACGTTCGGCGAGAGGGTTGCGTTGGAGTCCGTCAGCATGCAGGTCGAGAAGGGAGAGTCGGTGCTGCTGATGGGTCCCAACGGGTCGGGCAAGACGACGCTCCTCAGGTGCGTGATGGGTATTCTCGACTTCGAGGGCGAGATCTCGGTGATGGGGCTCG
>AWOE01000020.1 GCA_000494145.1 Candidatus Calditenuaceae archaeon JGI OTU-1
GCCTCGATAGGAGGGAGGTCGTTAGGGTAGCAGCGCTCGTCGAGCCGGGAGGACACGCCGACAACGTGGCTGCCGCGGCCCTAGGGGGCTTCACGGTCGTCTTCAGGCGCCAGGAGGGCTTCGAGGTGATGAAGATCAGGCCGCCGGAGCAGCTCGGCTTCGTAGTGGTGGTCCCAGACGTCAGCAAGGAGTCCACCGGGTCGAGCAGGAAGGTCGTCCCCAAGAGCGTCACGATGGAGGACCACGTCCTGGTGACATCGAGGGTCGCTGCGATGGCCGTCTCCCTCGAACGCGGAGACCTCCGGAGGCTCTTCGAGCTCGTGATCTTCGACCCTCTGGTGGAGAGGGCGAGGGCCGATGCGGGCCTCTACGGCAGGTACAGCTGGAAGGAGCTCCTCGGGGAGAAGGAGAGGTTGCTGAGGAAGTACGGCGTGGCTATGACCATCAGCGGTGCCGGGCCCTCGAGGCTGCTCTGGTACGACCTCCGGAAAAACTGGCAGGAGGAGGGGAAGAGGCCGATCGACGAGGCCCTCAACGACCTCGTCTGGTCGCTGGAGTCCAGGGGCCACAGGGTCCTCGAGGTGATCTGGACGAGGCCCGGGAGGAAGGGCGCGGAGCTCGTCAGCCGGTAGATTCCTCCCTTCCTGGTATGTGGTAGGCCTTCATCTGGGGGGTGACCACTATGACGCCTCCGCACCTCCTGCACCTGAAGTACTTGTTCTCACCCTCGTCGGTCCGCTGGGAGCCGAGGAACTCGAGGTCTTCGTGGGCGCACTCCCTCGATCCCATGCTTTACGAACACCGCAAGATGAACAGAAAGGCGTTTCGGTTCACGTCCCTCTCGGCACCATCACCTTCGCCCATCCGTCGATCACCACCTCGTTCCTCTGATTGATGCAGGTCGTCCTGAGCGTTACGAGGGCCCTGCTGCCCTTCTCGACCACCTCCNTCACCTCGACCTCGGCCGTCACCGTGTCCCCCGGGTAGACCGGCCTCGTGAACTTCAGGTACTGCTCGAGGTAGATGGTGCCTGGTCCCGGAAGGATCGATCCGAGGACGGTGGATATCAGGCTCGCGGTCAGCATGCCGTGGGCCACCACCCTCCCGAAAACCGTCCCCTTGGCGTACTCCTCGTCGTGGTGGAGCGGGTTGTTGTCGCCGGACAGCTCGGAGAAGGCCCTTATCATGTCCATCGTGATCTCCTTTGTGTAAGACGCCTTCTGACCTACCGAGACGACCAAGCCCTTAAACCCCGCTTACAGGGGGAAATAAGTGCTGACCCTTTCCGGGTCGGGCTTCGGTCCTTTTAGGATACGGTGAAGGAGAGATTGTGGAAGTTTATAGCGCAGGCGCTGGATGAGAGATCTGAGGGGCCGTGGTCCAGCTTGGAGTGGACGCCAGCCTGGGGTGCCGGTGAACCGGCACGGCACGCTGGATGTCGTGGGTTCAAATCCCACCGGCCCCATTTCATTACTTCAAGAGGTTGTAGAATGTGTTGATCGCAATTCGATAGCGGTTGTAGATGGGGAACAGTCGCGACCATTTTGGATAGAGGAGATGACATCGCATGCGGGGGCGTGTATTTCAGAGCTTCGGCGCACAGCGTAAGAGAGCGCTTGAGGCCGAGGGGCCACGGTAGCTATTTCACCCCGCTCGACGGATTGTATCAGGGATGAGCCCGCGGGGCTTCGAGTTCCTTGAGCACACGAGCGACGTCTACGTCAGGGCCTACGGAAGGGATCTGGCCGAGGCCTTCGAGGAGGCGGGGAAGGCCCTCTTCGCGGTGCTGGTCAGGAACGCCGAGGTCTCGGAGCCCAAGAGGGAGGTCGAGGTTACGGCCAGAGGATACGACAGGATGTCGCTGCTCTACGACTGGCTCGAGAGGCTCCTGCTGGTATTCCAGCTCGAGAAGCTCGTGGCGTCCGACGTGAGGGTCTTGCGGATCGCGGAGGAGTCGGGCGAGCTGGTGGTGAGGGGCAGGGCCGTCGGAGAGGACTACAGCCCTCAGAAGCACGTGCCGGGGATCGACGTGAAGTCGCCGACTTACTGGCTGATGGAGGTGAACGAGGGGCCTGGGGGCGTGGAGCTGAAGTTCGTCCTCGACATCTGAGGGTTGCGTTGTGCCGGAGCAGGAAGGGAGACCCGGCTTCTTCGGACCACCTCTCCCCACGCCGCGGGTCCACGTCTTCATACCGAGCAGCTTCGGGACCGAGACGGGCTCGCTCCTCGAGCGGACCGTGAGGGCAGGCGTGCTGGCACGGGCCCTTGCGGTCTTCAGGGTCGAGAAGGCTGTGATCTTCCACGAGGACCCGAAGAGGCCCGACCCGAACGCGAGGTTCCTGAAGACGATAATAGACTACATGAACACCGCGCCTTACCTCAGGAAGGAGCTCTTCCCCATCAGGCCGGAGCTCAGGTACGTCGGCGTGCTCCCGCCTCTGAACATCCCGACGCACCCCGAGAGCAAGTCGATTCCCGTCGGAGGCATCGAGCTGAGGGAGGGCCTCGTGATGAGGAGGGGGGAGGGATACTACGTTGAGGCGGGGCTGGAGAGGCCCCTCAGGCTGAGGTCTCCCCGGAGGCCGATGAGCAGGGTCCACCTTCTGATCAGGAGGAAGAAGGGAGGGCTGAGCTTCAGGGTGGTGTCGAGGACGAAGTCGCCCTACTTCCTGGGCACCTCCGTCGAGATCAGGGAGGGCACCCTGGACAGGCTGATGGAGGGCTACGACCTCAGGATAGGTGCGAGCAGGATCGGCGAGCTGGTGACGGACGGATGGAGCAAGCTTGAGGGCTCCTTGAGGAACGCAAAGCAGAACGTCTGCGTCGTCTTCGGGTCCTACAGGAGGGGGCTGAGGGAGATAGCTGAGGTCCAGGGCCTCAAGCTCGAGCAGCTCTTCGACATCGTGATGAACTTCATCCCAGACCAGGGCGTGAGGACCGTGAGGACCGAGGAGGCCGTCTATGCGGTCCTCTCGATACTCAACCTCATCGTCTCGAAGAGGTCCTCGTGAGAAGTTCGGACGCCTTCCTGACGAACTCTCCTGGACGCAGAACGCCCAGAGACGAAGCCGTCATCACGTTCCCGAGGGGTTCGGTGAGGTCGAAGAGGTCGAACCGGATCTCTCCGACGTCGAAGGTCTCGTTTCGCCAGATCCCCTCGAGGTCCAGCTTCAGTTCGTCGGTCATGAAGTAGCAGCCGATCCCCAGCTCGTATGCCCTCTCGACCAGCGAGGACGTCCCGTTCCTGTTGGCGATCCTCCCGTCGTTCAGGACCGCGTCGGATCCCAGGACCACGGCGTCGCACCGTTTGAGCCTCCTCAGGAATTCGAGGTCGGTGCTGAGGTTGCAGGCTATCCCAAGCCTCCTGAGCTCGGAGCAGGCCCTGATCCCCTCGTTCAGCGGAGAGCAGAAGGGTACCTCCACCGACTCTGGTTCCAGGCCGGCTATGGCCCTGAGGGCGTGGGAGCTGTAGCTGTAGGTCGCGACCCTGATCCCTTTCCCGAGATGCCCGACGAGCCTCGAGACCGACTCGGCAACCCGCTCCTCGATCCCCGCGATCACGCCCTCAACGGCCCGCTCCAAGTCCTTCACGTCCGCGACGAGGTTCTGCAGTTCCCTCAGCGAGTTCCTGATCACCGGCATCGACGCCCTCTCCGNTGCGATCTCNAACGCCGTCGTGAGGAGCGATTCGACCTCTCTCCACCTCCTCCCCTTCCCGAGCTCCGCGAACCTCTTCAAAAGCGCGACCGCGATCTGCGTCGATCCCATCTCTCTGTCGTTCACGATTCNCTTCAGCTCCTCTTTCACATCCACCACAACCACCACCGTTCCACCGCTGACTCCACCTCCACGNGANCCCGCAACTCGATACGTTTATGAGAGTGGCTTTTAACAGATTTACGGAAAAATGGGGGCTGGGAGCCGGGGAACTAAGGTCAGGAACATGGACGGGCTCGGGCGTCACGTGATAGGCGAACTGTACGGGTGCGACCCAGCTTCCCTAAGGAATCTCGAAGGCATCGTCGAGGTCGTCAGGAGGGCGGCAAAGGAGGCAGGCGCTACGATCGTCGGAGACTTCGCCAACAAGTACGACAAGGGAGAGGGGGTGTCGTACATACTGGTGGTCAAGGAGAGCCACCTCTCGGTGCACACGTGGCCCGAGCTCGGGTACGCGGCGGTCGACATCTACACCTGCGGAGATCACGTGGATCCGTGGAAGGCCTTCGACGTGATAGCAGGGTCTTTCAACCCCAAGACGGTCAGCGTGATGGAGATCAAGAGGGGCCTGATGGTGAAGGAGGAAGAGGGGCAGCAGGTCAGCATCGCTATAGAGAAGATGAGATGAGCGAGGAGTACCTCTGGCTCTCCGAGAACGTGGCCGAAGGTCTGAGGGAGTACTACGCGGTGAGGGAGGTGCTTGTGAGGGCGAGGACGAGGTATCAGGACGTCTCCGTCGTCGAGACGGTCCCCTTCGGCAGGTGCCTCGTAATCGACGGCAAGCTCCAGTCGTCCCTCCTGGACGAGCACGTTTACCACGAGACGCTGGTCCACCCTGCAATGGTCACCCACGGTTCTCCTGAGAGGGTGCTGGTGATAGGGGGAGGGGAGGGCGCAACGGCGAGGGAGGCCCTGAGGTGGAAGACCGTCAGGGAGCTGACGATGGTAGAGATAGACGAGGAGGTGGTGGGGTTCTGCAGGAAGCACATGCCGGAGCTGAGCGCGGGCGCCTTCGAGGACAGCAGGACGCGTCTCGTGATCGCCGAGGGCAGGAGCTACCTCGAGGGGACTCCGGACGGCTCGTTCGACGTGATAATCGTCGACGCGACGGACCCCACGGAGGGCGCCGCTTCCCTTCCCCTTTACTCCCAGGAGTTCTACCGTCTGGCGTCGAGGAAGCTGAGGGAGGGGGGCGTGTTCGTGACGCAGGCCACCTCGGTCGTCCACAACCCCTTCGCCTTCAGGTCGATCATGGAGACGGTCAGGACCGCCTTCAGGAACGTCACGCCGCTCGCGGTCTTCGTCGTCTCGTTCTCGTCCGTGTGGGGCTTCGTGGTCGCCTCCAACTCCAGGTCTCCGGAGGATCTGAGCGTTGAGGACGTNGACCGTCTGATCGNCGAGCGCGTCTCCGGTCGGCTGAGGTTCTACTCCGGTGCCATCCACCGGGCGGTGATCGAGCTGGCTAAGAGGTACCTAGACCTCTCCGAGCCTGACTTCAGGATAATCCGGGACGGCGAGCCGGTTCTGATACCGTAGGGTCTCAGCGCTCCGATCCCGAGCTCCTTTCGGCCCTGCTGAGGAAGTGCTCCTCGAGGAACTTCCTGGTGCTCTCGGTCATCTCGAGCCCCTCCAGCTCCTCGGGTGAGAACCACCGGGCATCGAGGGCGTCGTCCGCAGGCCTCAGCTCTCCGCCGACCACCTCGGCCTCGAAGTCGACGATGACGAAGTGCTCGATCAGCTCACCGCTCTCCGAGCGCCAGAAGACGTCGACGACGTCCACTACCCTTTTCAGCCTCACATCGAGGCCCGTCTCCTCCCGCATCTCCCTCACCGCCGCATCCTCGCTCCGTTCTCCGAACCTGATCCTCCCTCCGGGCAGGGACCACTTCCCCTTCCCAGGCTCGTTGCCCCTCCTGACCAGCAGCACCTTCCCGTCCCTGACGACGTACAGTCCAACCGCCGGCACCGGCCACCTCAAGGCGCACCGCACCCCGATCCCAGTCCTTCCGCGTCGGAAACGCTTTTACAACATGAGGAGGTGGTGATGTGTGTGAAAGGTGCAGTCGCAGCGGTTCTCATCTTCGTCCTCATCATGCCTCACCTTGTAATCATATACTCTGTTCTCGGGACGGAGGAGCCCGGCTGGAGCCATCAGGTCAGGGAGATCCCTGTGCCTCCGAGACCGGAGGGAGGAAGGGTCATCGTCGTGGACCAGTCGGGAAGGGGCGACTTCAGGAGCATCGGCGAGGCCGTGGCCGCGGCCAAGCCCGGCGACAGGGTGCTGGTCAATCCGGGGGTCTATAAAGAGTCGGTGACCGTCAGCTCGAAGCCCTGGCTCGAGATCGTGGGCGTGGACAGGGACTCCGTGATACTCGACGGTGAGAACAGGCTCGGCAACGGGATCTACGTGGTCTTCTCGCCCCACGTAACCGTGGCTAACCTCACCGTCCGGAACTACCTCGGCAACGGGATCTTCTACGTCAACTCCGACTACTTCAGGGTCGAGGGGGTTAGGGCCGAGAACAACAGGGTCTACGGCATCAACTTCCTCGCCAGCGAGAAGGGCGTCGTCTCGAGGGTGATCGCTTACGGTAGCGGCGACTCGGGGATCTACGTGGGGGAAGTCTCGGAGCAGTGCGACTGCGTTGTGGAGTACTCGGAGGCCTTCAACAACACGCTCGGCTACAGCGGGACGAGGGCCAACGGCGTGACGATTCGCTACTCCCACTTCCACGACAACGGCATCGGCATAGCCCCCAACACGCTCCTACCCAACCTGAGGCTCTTCCTCACGGGGAGGTGGCCGCTGATGCTCTGGGCCTCGAACAACGTGATCGAGCACAACCTGATCGAGAACAATAACAACAGGAACCTGAGGGCCGCGGGCTTCGCTGCGAGCTACGGGATACCGGTGGGAGTGGGGATAGCGATGATAGGCTCCCACTCGAACGTCGTCAGGAACAACACGATCCGGGGCCACGAGAAGTGGGGGATAGCAGAATGGTATTTCCTGGTCCCTCCGGCCTCGAACGTTTACCTCCGGAACTCCTTCGCCGGCAACGGCATGGACTACTGGAGCGACGGCTGGGGCTTCTTCAGGTGCAGCGGGGGCGAGTCCGCGACGGGCGACGTCCCGCCTCCCTGTGACCTCCCTGCGCCGCTGAGGCTCACCGTTCCCAACCCCCTCAGGGACCTCCAGCTCCTCCTGACGGTCGAGGTCCCAGGCGCTGCGGTTACGTGGCCTTTCCTCGTTTCGGCGCTCTCGGCCGCTCTGGCCGGCGGCATAGGATACGCCGGGATGGGTAGGAAAGGTTCCTCCGGCAAGTTGAGGCTGAGGAGGTTGCTCTCCTCGCTCATAGACCTCCTGCTGGTGGGAGACCTCTTCCTGCTTTTCGCAGCGGCCCTGATGGTCTTCGGCTTCGGCCTGACCGATTTCAGCAGCGTCACCGACGGGATCGTCTCCTTCTCGCTCCTCCTCCTGCCTTTGGCCTACACGATCGTCCTCGTCGCTTGGTTCGCGTACGGCCTGGTGACCGAGTCGGTCTTCGGACGGACGCTGGGCAAGTGGGCTACCGGCCTCAGGGTCTCCTTCGAGGGCCGGAGGCCTCCCTTCCTCAGAGTCCTCCTAAGGAACCTCTTCAGGACAGTCGACCTGCTGCTCTTCGGCGCCCTGGGCCTCCTAGTCTTGCTCGTCACCGGTAGAACCGTGGCCGACATCGTGTCGGGTGTGAGGGTTGAGCGCGGTTAGGTGGACGCTGCCAGCAGCCCTCGTGGCGATCGTTCTCCTCGCAGCCCTCACGGCGCTCTCGCTGAGCGTCAGGACCAACGTGGGAGAGGTTGTGATCGTGATGCCGAGGGCCGTCAGCCACATGCCTTACGGCATGAACTTCTATCCATCGGCCGTCAGGGTCGTTCTCGGCGTCAACAGCACGGTCAGGTGGATCAACCTCGACGATCACATGCACACCGTGACTTCCAGCGACTGGAGCTTCCACTCCGGCGAGCTGAACCTCTACGACTCCTTCACCTACTCTTTCCGCAGCCCGGGCGAGTACGTTTACTTCTGCCTCCCCCATCCATGGATGCAGGGGATAGTGGTGGTCGATGAGGGTCAGGGCTAAGCTCCTGATCCCGGCAGCGGTGGTGGTGCTGGCGGTTCTGGGGGTCTTCCTCTTGCAGGGACTGGCGCGTACCCAGCCGAGGGAGCACGTGGTCGTCATCCAGTCAGGGGCCCTCGTCCCGCCGGAGAACTGGAGCGGAGGCCTCGTCTTCGACAACAGGTACTTCAGCCCCAGCAACCTGACCGTGAAGGCAGGGGACGTCGTCACCTGGATCAACAGGGACTCGGTGACCCACACCGTGACCGATCTGAGCGGGCAGAAGGCCTTCGACGAGGTGCTGGGTCCGGGACAGAGGTTCTCTTACCGCTTCGAGCGGAGAGGTGTCTACGTGTACTACTGCGTGGTCCATCCGTGGAAGGGCGGAGAGGTCAGGGTGGAGTGAGGGCGCGGCCGTGCCCGAGCGGTCGACGATCCGTCGAGGGGGTTCGCACGATCAGCCGCTGACGAGCTCCCAGCACGCCTCGAAATCGGCCGGGTACAGTCCGTACATCCCTGTGGGCTTTGCGCCTCCTGGTGCGTGGACGACCGCGGTCACGTGCTCCGAGTGGACGTTGGGCCTCTTCCCCTTGAAGTAGTCCTCGTCGACGATCTCCTCCGCAGTGATTATCGTGACCTTCGCTGCCCTGGCCTTGAACTCGTCCTCGTAGACGGGCCCCAGTATCTCCGCGTTGCCCGAAGGATCGGACCTGTGGCAGTGGATCACGGCGACGTCCGGCACGATGGCCCTCACCAGCACGATCTCCTCGCCCGTGAACGGGTCCTTGACGACCTTCCAGGTTCCGGCCCTCTCGTGGAGCTGGACGAGGTCCGATCCGAGAACGCCCCTGACCGGCATGAAGGGTATCCCGAAGGCACCGGCCCTTATCCCGGCCATGAAGGCGCCGCAGGTGTCCTCGAGGAACTCGACCTCGCCCCTCTCGACGGACCTCCTGAAGTTGACGGGTATGCCGAACCACTCGAGCGAGACCATGGCTGCCCTGACGCTCCTGACCATTCCCTTCTTCACCATGTACTCCAGCCCCACGCCCGGCTCCCTGTCGGTGAACCCGAGGTTCCTGACACCGGCCCTCTCCAGCGCGAAGATGAAGGCCATCGGGTTCCTGTAGAAAGAGATCCCGCTGATGGTGATCGTCTGTCCCTCCTTGACCAGCGCTACGGCCTCCTCCATGCTGACCAGCTTATCCGGCATCGCTCAGATCAGCTGCGCGGCAACGAAAAAACTTTCGGGTCAAGCGGCTCAGGTGACGACGCCCTTGGACCTGAGGGCCTGTATCTCGTCCCTCGTGTAGCCGAGCTTCAGCAGTATCTCCTCTGTGTCCTGGCCGAGGAGGGGCGGGGGCGACCTGATGGGAGGCCTCTCGTCGTCGAAGAGAACGGGGAAGGCGAGCAGCGGTATCGGTCCTGCCCTGGCGTGCTGTACCTTCTGGATCAGCCCTCGCTCCTCGACGTAGGGATCGCTCAGGGCCTGCCTCACGGACTTCACGGGCGCCACAGGCACGTCCGCCTTCTCCAGGATCGCTGCCCACTCCTCCACGGTCCTCTTCAGGAAGAGGGGCTCCAGCAGCGATAGCAGCTCGGCCCTGTTCCTCACCCTGTCGGAGTTGGTCCTGAACCTCGGGTCCTCTGCCAGCTCCGGAGCACCGATCGCCTCGCAGAGCTTCCTGAACTGGTTGTCGTTCGCCACCGCAACGATGATGTATCCGTCGGATGCCCTGAAAGCCTGATAGGGCACGATCGACGGGTGGGCCGATCCCATCCTCTTCGGTTCCTGGCCTCCGATGAGGTAGGCAGATGCCTGGTGCGTCAGGAGGTAGAGCTGGACGTCCAGCATCGAGACGTCTATGTACGTCCCCTTGCCGGTCTTCGACCTCTCGATCAAAGCAGAGAGAATTGAGAGGGCGGCGAACATCCCTGCTGTTATGTCCGCTATCGGCACGGCGAACTTGACAGGCCCTCCATCAGGCTCCCCTGTCAGGTCCATCATCCCGCTCATCGCGAGCGCTATCAGGTCGTATCCCGGCTTCTGCGCGTAGGAGCCCCTCTGGCCGAAGCCGCTGATGCTGCAGTAGATCAGCGAGGGGTTCACCTTGGAGAGGGACGCGTAATCGACGCCGAGCCTGCTGGCTACTCCGGGCCTGAAGTTCTCGACCACGACGTCGGAGACCGCCGCGAGCTTCCTGACGATCTCGACGCCCTCCGGCTTCTTGAGGTCGACCACGATGCTCTTCTTGTTGCGGTTGACGCTGAGGAAGTAGGTGCTCTCGCCGTTGACCATGACGGCGAACTTCCTCGAGTCATCGCCCTCGGGAGGCTCCACCTTGATCACCTCCGCGCCGAGATCTCCGAGCAGCATCGTGCAGAAGGGCCCTGCCATCACCCTCGAGAGGTCGAGGACCCTCACTCCCTCCAGCGGAAGCACACCTATTGGAAAGAGCGCCTTGGTAAAACCCTGATGCGGGCAGCGGTTAAGCGGGTTCCTCTCCGGTCTCCGGCAGCCCTCAGAACTTGTACCCGATCTTCCTGAGGAAGGCCTTCCTCTCCGCTATGTCCTCATCGCCCTCTATCCCCAGCGGTTTCAGGCCGTCGACTACCCCGAGGACCCCTCTGCCCTGCTCGGTCTCGGCGACGATGACCTCGACCGGGTTGCCTGTTGCGCAGTAGAACCCCGCTATCTCGGGGACCTCCCTCAGCCTGGGAAGGACGTTGATCGGGTACGCGTTCCTCAGCATTATCACGAGGAGGTGGCCGCAGCCGATCTTGAAGGCCGTCTCCGCCGCCAGCCTCTCCAGCTCCTCGTCGGTCCCGGAGTGCCTGACGAGCCTCTTCCCCGACGACTCGCAGAACCCGATCCCGAACTTGATGCCGGGTACCGTGGTGACGAGGGCCTCGTGGACGTCCTCGACGGTCTTGATGAAGTGGCTCTGGGCGAGTATCAGCTGCACGCCCTCCGGCATCTCTACCTTGACCACCTCGATCTTGACGCTCACGTCCTTCCGTGGTGCAGGGCGCTTATGAAAATTCCGAGAGGGTCAGGGCCTTGGGCGTTCGGTAAGGACCGTCATCACCCAGCTCTGCGGGTAGCTCGAGAGGAGGCCCCTCCTCAGGAGCTCCTCCCACCCGATGACGTTCAGCGCGACCAGCACCTCGTTCGGCAGCAGCACCGGCACCCTGAACCTTTCCTGATCCTCGACGCTGAGCCTGGGACATGCGGTGTTCACCAGCGCCTCGTACCTCCCCTCGAGGTCCTCCGGTCTTATTTCGTCGACCACCACCAGCTCCGCGTCGTAACCCCTGCTCCTGAGGAGGCCCACGAGCCACCTCGCCAGCCCCAGGTACATCTGCCCTGGCTTCACCGAGACCAAGACGCCGACCTTCCGCGACGACTTGAACGCCAGTATCTGCGCGTACCTCTTCCTCAGGACCCTCTCGGCCATCTCCCTCAGAGCGACCAATTTCTGCGAGTGGGGATCGGCCGCGAAGACCTCCTTCTCCGTTATCAGGGCAAGCCCCAGGCCGTGGAAGACTGAGCCGAGGACGAGGTGGGCGTCGACGTCCTTGTCGAGAGACGTCATCGTAGAGTAATCGCATCCGAGGACCTGGCCCCTGTGCCTCAGGTGGTTGGAGGGTTCGCCCATCAGGACCACGTGCCCAGCCCGTCTGAGGTCCTCCGCCAGCCTTTCGAGGAGGTCGAGGTACTGGACCGTCGCCCCCAGAGCCACGCGTCCGTAGCCCCGAAGGGCCCTCAATATCTCCGGGAGCAGGGAGGCCACCGGCCCATAGTTCTGGTATCTGTGCTCGAGATAGAAAACTGGTATTGAATGCGATCTGACGAACTCCGCATGGCCCACGTGGACTATCGCGTCGCATCCGAGCTCCAAGGCCTCCCTCAGGGCGAGATCGCACCCTCCCCAGCACATCCCGCCGGAGAAGAAGACCTCCACACCCATCCCCTCGAGGATCCTCGAGACGTCCCGCGCAACGTCGATCAACCCTGGAGGAGCCTGCACCAGGACCCTTCGGGGTGACAGTTCCCTCACCCACTCCTTCAGCCTCTCGACCTCGTCGGCGGCCACCCCATCTTCACCCGCTTTTACCCGGGCGCTCAGACAACCTCGGGACGGTCACGAGCTCACCACTCGGCAACCTCATCATCGCGCAGTGGTACTTCCTCACGACGGCATTTTAGCGTATGTCCGCGGTGCGGGAGCAGGCAGCCCTGACGGAGGATCCATCGGTTTGCGGCGAGGACCCAGGACGCTCAGGTGCGAGGCGTCCGTTGTCGTGCGAGACAATTTATGAGTAGCCGGTGCGGGTGAGGGACGGATTGCCGACGCTGAAGGAGGTCCTCGGTCCGCTGATCTCCGCGGCCAAGCACGTCTTCATGAAGCCCTACACCATCAAGTACCCATACGAGAAGGTCCCCGGGATGCTGGAGGAGAACTACCGCTACGACCCGAAGGCGGGGATCGCGTATCCTGGTACGAAGGGCAGGCACCTCCTGAGGATGGAGAAGTGCACGGGGTGCAGCCTCTGCGACATCGCCTGCCAGAACATCGCCGAGGCGATCACGATGGTCTACGCCTACGACCTCTTCCTCGACGTCCCTGAGGAGCATTTCAAGGAATACGGTGATCCTGGTTCGCCGGTGACCGGGGTTGCGGCGGCGTTGGCGGACGGCCTCGCGGAGGTCGCCGAGGCAGGCGAGGTGAAGTACGGCTACTCGCACCCTGTCGTGCCTGTGCTGCCTGACCTGAAGACCGTGACCAAGTCGGACGGCTTCAGCTCCGTCAGACTCGTCAGCGGCCCCGTCTGGGCGAGGGGCATCGACTTCCTCGTCTTCAGCTACCTCGAGGGCGCCTTCAGGGCCCTTCAGGGATCGGGTTACAGTGTGGCCCTCGTCGAGGACCAGTCGCCCGACAAGGCGGTATACGAGATCTCGAAGGAGGGCAAGGCTGTCAGGCTCCGCATCGAGAAGAGGAGCATGAACATCCCCGTCAACAAGAAGTCGTACTTCCCCTCCGTCGACTACGGAAGGTGCGTCTTCTGCGGCTTCTGCGTCGACGCCTGCCCCTTCTATGCCCTCGAGATGACGCCCGACTTCGAGCTCTCGTCCCTCTCCCGTCAGGGACTCGTTTATTTCCCGACCGCTCTCGCCTCGCCGAAGGTCTCCACTCCCCCACCGACCGTAAACCCGATAGATGCCGTAATGGGCTGGCTCAGGCGCAAGGTCTTCTGAGGCTTGAGGGTCTTCAACCCCTTCGTCGGCTGGGTAGAGTTCAGGGAACTGCCTGAGAGGATCGTCTCGCTCAATCCCTCGATCACCGAGACGCTCTTCGAGCTCGGAGCAGGTGATAGGGTCGTTGGGGTCTCGAGCTGGTGCCACAGGCCCAAGGAGGCGCTGAGCAGGCCCAAGGTCGGGAGCTACACTCACCTGCTCGAGGAGAAGCTGTTGTCCCTCAGGCCGGACCTCGTCTTCACCACGACCGGTGCGCAGAGGGGCGTCCTCGAGAGGCTCGTCCAGCTGGGGGTACCGACGTACCCGATACCGTACCCGAGGGACGTCTACTCGATCCTCTCCATGGTCTCGGACGTCGGAGGGCTGGTAGGCGAGCAGGAGGCCGCTCTCAGGCTCTGCTCCGAGCTACTAAGCCGCCTGCATGGGCTCGGTTCGCTGGCGAGACCGGGCCGGAGGCCGAGGGTCTACGTGGAGATCGATCTGGGCGGGCCGACGATTCCCGGCTACTTCAACCACATCAACCACGCCCTCCACCTCGCAGGGTTGATGAACGCCTTCGGCGACCGGCCATTCGATTACGTCTACGGCATGGAGGTCAAGGGCTACGAGGCGGTCGATGTGGTAGCCGAGCTGAGGGCGAGGGATCCCGACGTGATCGTCTTCGAGTCGAAGAGCTTCCATCCCCGTGATGGCGAGGGGTTAGAGGTGATGGTCTCGAGGGGCCTCTCCGACCTGAGGGCTGTAAGGGAGCGGAGGGTCCTGACGATCCCGGCCGACACTCTGGCGCACTACGGTCCCTCGTTCCTGAGGGAGATAGGCGGCGTCCTCGAGAAGGTCTGGGCCCTCGTCCCCTAACACTTCACACGACCTCTGCGAAACGCTTCGCAGGCCCTCGTTGAGCTGAGAACCGTGAATGACAGAACGTTGATAGTTCAGGACCTCAGGAACCGGTTCCAGCAGATCAACGTTTGCCGAGGCCTTTCACACCCCTACACTTCCTGTGGACGAAGTGGAGGTCTCCAGTCGATCCACAGGAAATCGAGGGGTCTTCGGCGAATTTCATGTGACTTCACAGCTGTGAAGTGTTGTGAAATGACCCTCACCCCTTGTTTTCCTGTGGAGGCCCTTTCAATTCCCATTCTTCGGGTGGGATTCGTTGTCAAGGGTTAAGTTGTTGTCTTCAGTTCATGGAAGAACTCCGATTCCTCAGACCATCATCACAGTATTCACAATCGCTTTAGTTCCTAACGTTCGAACGGTAGCAACTTATCAGGTGCAGTAGAAGCAGGTCGGAGGGACATGGAGGAGCTCCAGAGGAAGGTTGGGGGTGCGGAGGACCCTCTCTCGGAGCTGATCAGGAAGAGCCTCACGAGGTCCTCGATCTTCAGGAACAGGGAGGTCCTCAGGGCGGACTACATACCTGGGAACCTGCCGCACCGGTGGGAGCACGTCAGGCGGCTAGGCGAGATCCTCGTTCCCAGCCTGAAGGGAATGAGGCCCAGCAACGTCTTCATCTACGGCAAGACGGGGACCGGGAAGACGGCAGTCGTCAAACACGTCTTCAAGAAGTTCGAAGAGGAGGCGGCGAGGCTGAACCTCCAGTTGAAGTTCGTCTACATCAACTGCAGGGTCGCTGGGACCGAGTACAGGGTCCTCTCGGAGCTCTGCGCGGCCCTCGACGTGAAGGTGCCCTTCACCGGCCTCTCGAAGGCGGAGGTGATGAACCGCTTCAGGAACGCGCTCCACAGGTCCGAGGTGCTCATGGTCACGTGCCTCGACGAGATAGACCACCTCGTGAAGTCCAGCGGTGACGAGTCGCTCTACCAGCTGACGAGGATCAACGAGGGCTCTCCGGGAGGTCTGATGTCGATCGTAGGGGTCTCGAACGACCTGATGTTCAAGGAGATGCTCGACCCGAGGGTCCTCAGCAGCCTCAGCGAGGAGGAGATAGTCTTCCACCCCTACACCGCCGTTGAGCTGGTCGACATCCTCAGCGAGCGGGCGAAGGCCGCCTTCCACGACGGCGTCGTCTCGGAAGGGGTGATACAGCTCTGCGCTGCGCTGGCAGCTGCGGAGCACGGAGACGCCCGGAGGGCTCTCGACCTGCTGCGGGTGGCGGCGGAGCTGGCGGAGAGGGAGGGGGCCGAGAGGGTGGAGGAGAGGCACGTCAGGGCAGCCTTCGGCGTCATCGAGCAGGGAAGGATCTACGAGGCCCTGTCGACGTTGCCGCTCCACGGGAGGATAGTTCTGCTGGCGGTTTACCAGTGCGTCAGGGCCGGCGTCCAGAAGGTCACCACGGGGGCCGTCTACAACCAGTACAGGAACGTCTGCGCTGCCCTCGGGGTCGAGCCGCTGACCGACAGGAGGGTGAGCTCGATAATCTCGGAGCTGACGATGATGGGCGTTCTGAGCAGCGACGTCGTGAGTTACGGGAGGTACGGCAGGACGAGGAGGATAGCGCTGAACGTGCCGACGGAGGAGCTTGAGAACGTCTTCCTCAACGACGAGGCCCTTTCCAACCTGATCGAGCTCCCCGTCAGCGAACCGAAGGGAGCTTGAGCTCCAGCGCCGCCCTGAGGAGCAGGATCGCCAAACGGCTCCTCGGGTCCGGGTATCAGGTGACGCCGGAAGTCCTCGAGAAGTTGACTGAGCTCGGCGAGGACGTGGCGGAGGAGCTGGTCAGGTGGCTAGCCTCGAGAGGAGAAAGGATGTCGCTCATCGACGCCAGAACCCTTGAGCTCTTCCTCGAAGGGAAATCGTTACAGGAGGTCGTCGAGGGAGCAAGACCTGTCGAGGGAACGGCTGCCGGGGAGGAGTTCGAGCTGAAGGTCCTGAAGCCGACGTACGAGGAGATCAGGATGGAGGGGAAGGTGGAGGAGTTCACGGTCTACAGGATCAACCGGTTCGCGGCGCTCTGGAGGATATCGTCCCGCAGGGGCATTCCGCTGAACTCGATCAGGGAGATCCTCGAGTCGGGAGGGGAAGGGTATGCGGTCTGCGAGGTGAGGGAGGTATCGCGAGGCGACGGATACTACAGGCTCAGGCTCGAGGACCCCAACGGCATCTGGAACGCCATCGCGCCGGCGAGGGACAGGTCGCTCTCCGAGAAGGTCGAGTCGCTCTGCACCGACATGGTGGTGGTGATCAGGGTCTCGGCGAGGGGTAGCAGGCTGGTCGTGAGGGACGTGATGCTCCCCGACGTTCCCCAGACGGATCGGCCCTTCAGGGGCCCCGACTTGAGGGTCTGCGTAATCTCCGACGTCCACGTGGGGAGCGCCCGCTTCAACAGGAGGGCCTTCAACGACTTCCTCGACTGGCTCTCGTCGGAGCACGCGAACCTGAACGTGAAGTTCCTGCTGATCAACGGTGACCTCGTCGACGGCGTCTTCGTCTATCCGGGCCAGAGGGAGGAGCTGGAGATCAAGACGTTGAAGGAGCAGTTCGCAGAGGCAGGGAGGCTGCTGGCCAAGGTTCCGAAGGAGGTGAAGGTGGTTTACGCTCCGGGGAACCACGAGCCCGTGAGGAGGGCCCTTCCCCAGCCACCGGTCCACGCTGAGCACAGGAGGGTCCTCGACCCGGAGGGGAGGTTCGTCTTCCTGGGAAACCCCGCGCTGATCGAGATAGGTGGGGCGAGGCTCCTCCTCTTCCACGGCCAGACGCTGGACGACGTCATCCAGTCGAGCATGAGGTTCTCCTACAGCGACCTCAGGAAGAGCGCCGGCGAGGTGATGGAGGTCCTACTTAAGTCCAGGCATCTGGCGCCGTCGATGGAGGTGACGCCGATCATCCCTTGGAAAGAGGACCACCTGCTGCTGGAGGAGGTCCCCCACGTCCTCGCAACGGGACACATACACGTCGCGGCCTTCAGGCTCTACAGGGGCGTGAGGCTCGTCAACTCAGGGACCTTTCAGGACCAGACTAAGCTCCAGAAGGGCGTGGGCCTCGAGCCGACGGTGGGGACGGTCGCCGTGATCGACCTGAGGGACCTGACGGTGAGGTTCGAGCAGTTCGCTTGATTTTAGAAGTTGCTTGATTTCAGAAGAAGCTGCTGAGNCTCGTCTGCCTGCCCTTCCCTCCTCCCTCCGNGGACTCGGAGCCGAAGAGCTGGCCGATGTTCAGAAGGGCCTCGTGCGTCGCCTCTCTTATCACGGGGTCCCTCACGTACCCCTCCAGCAGCCTCAGGACGAGCTCCACGTTCTTCTCGACCATGCCCCTGTAGACCGTGAGGTGGACCGGCTCACCGCAGACCACACACCTTCCCCTCAGAGGCGGCCTCCGGTACCTCGAGTTGCAGCGCCTGCAGACGAAGCCCTGCATGAAGAAGGCCCTGAGGTTGCCGACCACGTCCGGAAGCAGGTGGGACTCCATGACCCGCTCGGCCACGACGACCGGATCAACGGCGCTCAGCCTCTCGGCGGTCCTCATCTGGGCCTCGATCTTCTCGAGCAGCGTCCCGAGCCTCCTGTAGGACGTCGATCTGACGTCGTGGGAGATGGAGAAGGCGGGGACTGTGAAGCCGTAGCCCCTGAGGGCCCCTGGCGTCCCGAGCCGGTCACCGACGAGCGGTATCCTGCCCTGAAGGTTCTGCGCCCTCTCGCCCCTCGAGGCGGCCAAGTAGAACTCCAGCGGGTAACGGAAGGCGACGTCGACGTTGTGGGACTGCTCGTCGACCTCCTCGGCCCTCAGCACAACCGTCATCAGGAAGGGCGTGTCCATCAGCCCTCCCGTTCGGTCGGGGAGGTAGAGCGTGCTGAAGTTGATCAGCGGGTCCAGGAGGAGCATGAAGCTGTCCTCGTCGCCGTCGCAGTCCCTCCGCTTCGCCGCGTGGAGGAGAGGATGGGCATAGGCCACGTCGGCCTTCACGAAGCCTATCACCCTGCAGAGAACCGCACCGTAGGTGTGGGGCGAGAGGGCCGCGAGGAGGGCGCCGACGCAGTCCTCAGGGCCCTTCCAGCGGTAGAAGGGCTCGAAGCCGTTCAGCTCGAGGTAGCGGTCGATGAACTTGGAGACGCGGTAGAGGTGCTCCGCCAGGCTCTCGGGTATGATGACGTCCTGGGGGAAGAGCTCGCAGACCTGATCGTCCGAGACCAGCGGCTCACCCCTGTGGTCGGTCTCGTAGCCGAGGGCCCTCAACCTCTCCAGGTCGATGCCGACCTCCCGGGGGACGAAGTGGGTCAGAGGTGCGTTGGTGACGTCGAACCTCACGGTCCCGTCCTTGTAGACGTACAGCCCGAGCGACGACCTCAGCACGCCCTTCACGAGCTCCTCAGGGACCCTGTGACGGCTCGTGAGCGACCGCACCCCCTTCAGCTCCTCGACCTCAGCCCGCGCCTTCCCGAGGGCGCCCTCGAGCTCGGACCTGAAGTCGACGACGAACTTGGTGCTGAGATGGAGCTTCGAGCCGCAGGAGGGACAGGAAGCGGACTGGGGGTCGATGAACTCTGAGCCGCAGACGCTGCAGAAACCGGCGAGGGAGGTGGGCCCTCCGCAGGACTCGCAGACGGGCTTCCACGTCCTCGAGCCGCAGTCGAGGCATACCCTGACGTTGAGCTCCACAGGTCCACTCCCGGACCTCGATGCCGCAACGATCGACCTCCTCTGCCCTCCGAGCATCCCCACGGGGAAGAGGACGTGGGCCGGCGGCTTCATCCTCCTCTGGTCTGCCTTCTCGGGCCTCCCCATCCTAACCCCGAGCGTCGTCCCCATCCTGGGCCTGTAGGGCAAACCGGTGAGGGCCTCCAGGGCGTCTTTGACGGAGAGCTCCGAGACGTCGGCGGGGCTGAAGGGCCTGAAGAGGAAGATCAGGGCCTTGAGCCATCCCTGCTCCAGAACTATGCGGCCGTCCCTCACCCTGTGGGGCACCAGCATGGCCTCGAGGGCCCTCTTTGCCTTCTCGTCGTGCGGCAGGGCCCTGTAGGACCTGATGTTCTCCCGAAGCCACCTCCTGATCGCCTCTACCTCCTTACCGGTGGAGGCGTCCCAGAACGGCATGTAGCGGGGGTGGATGGGGGTCCTGGTCCTGGAGGAGATACTGCATGCCACCTCCACCGGAGGGACGTTCCTGAAGGGGTCCGAGTCGGCGAGCTCCAGCCACCTCGCCTCTTCACCGCCGAGCTGAGGGGCCTCCGGACCTCCGAGCGCGGCCTTCACCTCCTCGACCCACCACTCCTCGCAGTAGCCGGGGGGCTTCAGCTGGACGTTGTTCTCGACGCAGTCGCCGAAGCTCACGAGGAGGTCGCCGATGAAGAGGACCTCCCTGCCGAACCTGAGGGCCTCCTCCAGCTTCGAGGGCGAGTCGACCCTGATGACCGAGTCGTCCTCGAGCTTCACCACCGGCGGCTCTATGCAGTCGACCGGCACTGCAACGCCTCCCTTACCCGGGTAGTCGAGCTTGAGCTGGGTTCCGACGACAATGAAGTCCTCGAGGACCCTCATCGTGTACGGGTGGACGCCTACGGCCGACATCGAGGTGTGGGGGGCCCTTCCGTATCGCAGCCTGAAGCCGCCGAACCGGTCCGACATCGAGAAGACCGGCCTCCCGACTATGACCTCCTTCAGCACCGAGGAACCTCCCCTCCCCGAGTCCCTCATCATCCTGGCCACCTCCTCGAGCCACTCCCATCCCTCCAGCCCCACCATCTGGACGAGCTTCAGCACCTTCTTCGCCCTGCCGACGACGCCGTCGTTCAAGACCCTCAGGGCCCCTCCCCTGACGTAGGGCGTCTCGACCCTCGGCACGTCCCTGAAGGAAGGCACAGGGACCGGGTCGGTGGGAACCCCGGTTATCTCGATGGGGATCCTCCTGACGGCGAACTCCAGCACCTCGTCGGGGACGTTGTACTGGAACCTCCCCACCTTCCTCCGGTAAGTTCGGGCCTCCTCGATGAACCTCATCACCTCCTCCTCCGTCGGCCTGTAACGGTCGAGGCCCAGGAGGTTCCTCAGGTAATCGGCCAGGACCACCGAGCCGGCGATCTCCGTCCCGCCCGCCGATCTGATGGGGTTCGCGTAGTAGATCGCGAGGTAGCTGGTGCCGTTGGGGTTCCCCTTGATCCTGACCGCTGCGATCCCCTCGGTAGGGGCCGCCGTAGTTCCGGGAGGCGTCATGACGGCGAGGCAGGTCCTGACGATGGAGGTGAGCGACCCGTCGTCGGGGACGTCGAGCTCCGAGGCGAGCCTCTCCGCCAGCCTGAAGGGCAGGAGCTCCTTCCTGACGCCGGCGCTCAGGGACCTCAGCACCTCCGCGATCCCCTTCCTCCCCATCGCTATCTCGATCCTCTCGGCCATGTCCTCCGCCACCCTGAGCTCGACCTCCGGCGTCGGGTATCGGACCCTCTCCCTCACCTCCCTCGCCACCTTGAGGTGCCTCTCGAAGTCAGCCCTCAGCAGCGCGAAGTAATCCTCCAGCTCTGCCCTCCGGTCCATCGCACCGATCCCACCGCTGTTCGCACCGGATGAAAAGCCAGACGGACCTGGACCTTATCCGTCAGGCCTCGCGGAGGACGGGGAGATGACCCGCGGATCTGCTGCCTGTGAGGGAGATTCATAAGAAGGACGTGGGTTGGAGGACCGGCGATGTCGGAGCAGGAGGGGACAGAGGCGCAGGAGGAGCAGGCCAGGAGGCCCAAGGCCGCCGTCAAGATCCCCAAGAGGGTCCTCAGGCTCAGGAAGGAGAGGCCCGAGTTCGTCAGACAGGAGAGCTGGAGGTACGTCAGGCTCAAGCCCAACTGGAGGAGGCCGCGGGGTAAGGACAGCAAGATGAGGCTCCAGGTCAGAGGGTGGCCGCCCCTCGTCAAGGTCGGATATCGTTCCCCGCGAAAGTACA
Source organism: Candidatus Calditenuaceae archaeon JGI OTU-1 (assembly GCA_000494145.1). Taxonomy (GTDB): domain Archaea; phylum Thermoproteota; class Nitrososphaeria_A; order Caldarchaeales; family Calditenuaceae; genus Calditenuis. The sequence goes on from AWOE01000020.1 coordinate 20,900, forward strand.
GGGGCCTTCACCCGTCGGGCTTCAGGGAGGTCCTCGTCAGCAACAGGAAGGAGCTCGAGGGACTCGATCCGAGGGTCCACGCGGTGAGGATCTCGGGGAAGGTGGGGAGGAAGAAGGCGCTGGAGATCTACGAGGCAGCGACGCAGATGGGGCTGAGGGTGCTGAATCCGCCCGAGTGAAAGGGCCGAGTTCGTCCTTCCCTCCGCAGACTACCATCACCTTATCAGGCCCATGACGAAGCCGACCATCAACCCGATCGCGAAGGGAGGACGCTCCATCACGAAGCCCAGGATCGGCCTGGCGGCGTTAGCTGCCTGTCCCACGAACCCGAGCACGTCCCTGAGGCCGGGCAGACCGGCGATCGTTATCCCCAGGAGCACCAGTATCAGGAGGCCCACCAGCACCAGCAGCAGCCCCTTCAGGACCCTCGCGACACCATAGCCTATCAGAAGGCCCACGACCAGCTCAACTCCCTGAATTATCACCGACTGGGTGAAGGGGTCGAGCATGACGTACCACCTGCAATAAGACGAAATAGGTCTTGCGGTCTCCGGAACTTCGAGCAAACGGCTTGGCTTTGGATCCATCAGAGATCAGGACGCGATGAACCGCGTTTTGGCTGCGCGGGATATCAGTCCCTCTGCGGAACGAGCAAATCGCCATCTCCGAGCAACTTCTCGATTCCATCGGTGACGTAAAAGAGGCGATTACCGCAAGGGTCGACCTTTACCAATTCCTTCTGGAGCCCCGCATGGGCTATCATAATTCTCTTGTCCGGTTTGTCGCTTCCGCAACCCTCATCGTAGAGCTCGCAGAGTTTGATTATTGTGGGCGGTCTTTTCGCATCAACCCTCTTCTCGATCAGGTCGAGCTCGTGTGAGACGAGGTGATAATACGATTCGTTGAAAGCCTTGTACAGACCTGCGCTCCTCTTCATGACCTCCAGGCGAGCAGGATACTCGGGGATGCCGATCCGTTTCTCCACCGCTTCGACGAGCAGCAGCGCATACACCGCATCAGGATCGAAACGGAATGTGCTCCTTATCGCTTGGCTTTTCCGATCAACCTTCACGTTTTCCTCCCAGAAGCTGAGCGCTTTCGACAGAACGTCCTGAACCTGATTTTGAACCCGACAGAGGGAGTTATGGAGAACAAGCGGCAGAGGGTAGTAAAGGGCCGAGAGTGAAAGGCGAACAATCTCCCGGTACCTCCTGTTCAGGTCGTCCTCCTTCTTGATCAGCTGCGGTTCCCCTTTACCTCTCCGCGAGAGGAGCTTAGAAGGAAGGGACGACGGGATCCTCACCGAGCTGACCCGATCCTTCGCAACGAGGTTCAGCCGCAGCTTGGGAAGATCGTTGGTGCTGGTAGGATAGGGATCGCTGTTGTAAACCTCTAGGGTCACATGCTGTTCAAAACCGTGTGCGACCAGTAAGAGTCCTGCAATCCTCTCGGCAACCCTAAGGGTCACAGAGGGCATGAAGTTGATGCCGTGGCTGACGTCGAGGACCACACGATCGTACCGTTGAGCGAGGAACCTCAGACCGAGCTCTGCCAACGCAACGGCCTCGTAGTCCCTTGGGCTGTTGTTGAACTCCCATTGTCCACTTGGTTTCCCCACTGCTGGACAGACGATCGGTTCGATCTGCCCGTTAATCTCGAGGCATTCCAACATCTTGTGAACGAACTCCTTGAGTTTCTCCTTCAGCTCCTTGTAGCTTGAGGAACTGGCCGCCGAACGGACAGATTCGCGCAATTTATCATAACACTCGAAGCACTTACTACCCGCTATGCAGGTGGGTTTGCGGTTGAACTCGTCTATCAGACTGTCGAGGACCAACAACGCAACATCAGAATTATTGTAATGCTTGAGGAGTAAGGGAAGCGTTGTGCAGTGCTCGAGAGATTCATCTACGTTCTCCAACATGTAACTGGCCATGCACCAGAGAGCGGGCTGACCCCACGTCGCTATCACAAGGGTCTTATCGCTCACCGCGGAGCACCTCGATGAAGGTCCTGAGGTCCATTTTCTCGGCAGCACGAGGATTAGCGAGCAAAGCCCCCCTCTCGTCCATACCCTTCCCGGGCTCGAAGGAGTAAAACTCGGCGGACTCGAACTCGAGCAGCCCGAGACCTGCGCTCTTGCGACCTCCTATGTTAAGCCCCACCTCCGATACCGCTTCCAGGACCGATGCCAGGAGCCTTGCAGGGGCGCTGCCCAAGGGCTCGACCTCGCCCAGCAGCACCAGCGGGACCGCAGCGTACGCATCGCTGGCCTCGACGAAGTAGAGGACGTTCTCCTGCACGGTACCGGTCTTCCTGTTGATCCCGACGCCGGGCCTCCGCTGGAGACCGGATCTGATCGACGTGTCGAAGAACCTTAGGCTGCCAGCGAGGGAGTAATTGCCGAAGAGCCTGCCGACGGGGCAGTAGAGGGAGAGGTACTGGACGAGGGCCCAAGTTTCGTCGTCGATCCGCTGCAGGTCGTATCCGAGGTGCCGGAGCTTCTCCTCGACATCCCGCTGGTCGAAGCGCTGCTGCGACTGCTTCTTGAGCGCATTGCGGAAGTCGTCCACCAAGCCCTCCTTCTCCCTCACCCTCTTTCTGGCGTCACTCGGGTCCTGGGCCCTTGCAACGGTCTCAACGGCTAACCTCTCGATGTCGCTCATCGGAAGGGACGGTGCGAGCCTCTCCGCCAGCGAACGGAGGCTGCCCTTCCAGGTGCTGGCAGGGATGACGAGGTCGCCGTTCTGGAGCCTCAGCGCATAGAGCACGTTGGCCTCCCTCGAGTGTCCTACGTGGACCGGTCCCCTAGCCCTCAACTTCAAGATCCCCACGAACTTCGCCCTCGAGGAGAGAGTCCTATTCATGGCTCCGCTTCACCCCCAAAATCGACTCGTACTCCGAGAGCGGGATCAGGGCATTGAGACCGGTCAGGCAGAAGTCGCTGACCTTGACGGGGATTCCTACCCTCAGAACTTCGTCGCGGCTCTCTCCCATTACCTCCGCTTTGACCAGAGAACCTCTCCTGGCCACCCTCACGATGGGCCTCATCCTTCCCCGCATGTAGTCCCATCCGGTCTGGAGCTTCGACGTCCTCCCGAAGACCTCGATCAGCCTGACCGCGCAACCTCTCCACCCGAACCTCCTCTGTGGGACGATAGGTGAGAGGGCTACGTACCATTCTGTGCCGGGATGCTGCTGGGCTGGCTGAACCGTCAGGGCGGCACTGCCGAACCCCCTTGACCTTCCCCTCCCGACGGTCACCTCTATGCTGTTGAACCTATATTGGTCCGGAACCAGCAGGAGCGACCAGAACTCCGTGCCCTCAGCGATCGCCTCGTAGTCGAAGAGCATGCCCCTCGCAGCGACCCTGCGTCCCTTGTCTATCGCCACGGAGGTAGCCCTGAACGCGCTAACACGGACCTCCTCCAATTCTCCATCAACCACCGCAACCAGGCTGCCGTGGATGGGTTTGAGGGGCTCTCGGTGTCCTTGCTGTCCGTCGCACTCGTGATAGAGCTTCGGGGCGATCAGCCTTTCAGGAAGGCCGTAGTACTCTATGACGTGGCATCGGTCGCAGCGCATCATGCTGGGCGTCGCCGGGAGGCTCTTGGAACCCTTCAACATCGGATAGGCGGGGGATGCGAGTAGGCTCGGACTCTCCGCCTCCCTCTCGAGGTCATCCCGGTCCAGCCTGCCCTCCAAGTAGAGAGCCGTGAGGATCGCTCCCCTTAGCATCGAGCCGGGGATGTGGTCGGCCGGCTTGACGAAACCGAGTTCGGTCCGCCGGGTGGTCACTATCGCGGGGCTGAGGAGCTTGATCCTGGCCTCAAACAGCACCACGGTCCAACAACCCCTTCCAGAGCCAGGACCTGAGGTTCTCGAGCAAGGGCCTCCAGTCGCCGCTTACCTGCGCGTCGAGGGCCCCGCCGTCCTCTAAGATCGCGTCCACCAGACCTCCCCTTCCGAGGACGCTCAGCCGCAGCTCGGCGATCGACAGCAGGAGAAGCGGAAGCAGACTTTTCACACCTTCGCTTTCCTCGACCCGCACCTCACCGACGTACTCGGTACCCGGAAGGACGTGCTCGACGGTGTAGAGGGCGCCTCGTCTGGCAGTCAACGTACTGTCGTCCAGTGAGACCCGCGTCACCAAAATTCTGTTGTTTCCGGCCACTTCAGACGTGAAGTCGCTTACGTAGACCTTTGAGGAGACATGCGGCTCGTCGCCAGGCCGACCGAAGAGCTTGCAGACATCGCACACTTCTTTCATTTTTTCGTGATTCTTAGAAATACTCGCCGGCTCGACTTCATTGCAGGTGGAGAAGCCATACGCCGCTGCGACCCTGCTCGCATTCGTCCTCAGAACACCTTTAACAGTGCTTCCCGGAATGTAGACGACGGTGCGGGTTCCGTTGCCGTCAACGACAGTCTTCCTCACGTGCACTATGTCTGAGCCCATAACGTCCGGTACCCCTCCTCCTACTGTGAGGAATGACATTGCCCTGAGCCTGATTCTGAAGCGGATCACCATGCACCACCCTTCACGAGCTTTACGAGTGTTAGCACGTCTGCCAGCGGGAAGGGTCCCACCCTCACCGACGCTTCTGACCCGGAGGGTGTCTCCGGCAAACTGGCGCCCATCTTGGACCAGAACCAATCCGAGAGGACGGTTTGTAAGCCGAGGTCTGCTAGAGCCCTATACGCCTTCGCGAGCTCCTCCTCACCCCTCTTGCTCTGCCTGAGGAAGTAAACGATGAGCTTCTCCCTCCAGTAGCTTGAGGGCGAGACCTGACCCCACGAGCGCAGGACGGCGTTCCTTACATCATTCAACCACCTGACCGTCTCGTCCTTGCCAGTGGAATCGCTGGGGGGCCTAGAGATTCGGTAGGCCCGTCCGAATAGCTCAACGTAGAAGCTTCTGACGACGTCAGGGTCGCTCCACCTGTTGCGCGGACTCACATCGAACACTACCTTACCCACGCTATTCCACAGCTCGGGGACCGTCGACCCCTCAAGGTCGCTCCTCGTGATCAAGTAGGGTTGGGCGCTGTCAATCTCCTCGAGCAACTCGATTCTGCCGTTGTCTGTTTGTCGCCTCGCGTGTCTGACCTTCCATGATAACCTCTCCATCCTTTCCCTTACGGTAGCACCTGAGGGTGATCCGGTCTCGAAGACGTCAAAGGCGATCGCCCCCAGCACCTCCTCCCTGCCCTCGGGATACGCCCTTAGTTTGCGACCGATGTGTCTGAGCACGTCTTTGGAGCGCTTCATCATCTCGTCGGCGCAGTCAAGCAGTGACCAGACGCTCATCGTGGCAGATCCGACCGCCACCGCGACTCTCAAGCCGCGCTCAAGTCCTAACTGCCTGGAGAACTCCTCGGCCATCAGGTGGGCGAAGGGTAGGGAGGCCCATGAAGGCATGAGCAAGAAGCCGTCGTCGCCGCCCATGTATATGGTCCCGAGGAAGACGCGGGCCACTTCCTTCTCGGCTGCTTTCTCGTCGCTGACCCCCTTCACACCGTCGTAGAGGGCCTCCATCGCCTCCATGTAGGCTCTCTTCATGGCCACGTCGACCCTGAAGCTCCTCTCAACGGCATCGGTGAAGGAGACGCTCTCCATCATGAACCGGCCCATAGCGTTGCCGTCGAACTTCACAACCGCATAGTCCCTGCGCCTCTCCAAGGTGCCTTTTTCCAACTCCTCGGGGTCGTGCCCGGCTATCACCTCCATGACCCACCTCGATACGTTGGACCAATCCTTTTCATCCTTTTCAAACGCAGACGCGGCTCTGAACTCGCGATCACCGATTTTGATATCGGCCTTCCATTTCACACCGAAGTGCAGATCGCTCCCGATCTTGTAGAGTCTGAGACATTCCCCACAGACCTCCTTCGTTTCACGGGCTGGCGTTTCGAGCGGATCGGTGGCCCACGCGTCGTAGCAGATCTGGCAGAGCCTGCTGCCCGACTCGAACAACCCTTGCGCTGATCCGTACCCGTCGGCATCGAATAGATCCGTCTTGTGCTTCTCCCGGTAGAGGTTAATCGCCAGCTCCTCCGATGCCCTGACGTAATCGTCGGTGAAATGCGCGTGGGCGACCTTGAGTTCCAGGCCGTCCTCGCCGTACTCCTTGATGGTCCCCTTCAGCGTGTCGAGAACCTCAGAGGGGACCAAGAGGAGGACGTTCCCACCGCCCGAGTACAGGA
>AWOE01000021.1 GCA_000494145.1 Candidatus Calditenuaceae archaeon JGI OTU-1
CCTCGACCTCTTCCAGCCTCGGAACGCTCCCCTCCTCGGACCTGACCTCGACGACCTCGGCGCCCAGGCTCCTCGCCAGCTCCGAGAGCCGCTCTCCCCAGAAGCCGCTGATCAGCACGATCGCCTTCCTCCCCTTCGAGAGGACGGTCCTGCTCCCCAGCTCCAGCGCCAGCGACCCAGGTCCCGGTATGAGGAAGGTGTTATCCGGTCTGGACCCGAAGAGTTCCGCGGCCAGCCTTCTCGCCCTCTCCACCTCACCAGCCCATTCAGGACCGTAGTGGGGCAGGGACCTCTCCGACANNACCTTCCTGACCCTCGGATGCAGCTCGGTCGGGCCCGGTATCATCAGCAGCGCGTCCCCAGACCAGAGGTCCTCTCCCAACGGCCCACCTCCTCCGCTGCCGTGACGTCTGAGGGAAAAATTTGACGCGGCCCCTTCCTTTCCCTCCTCAAACCTCCTGACGCTCTGAAACGCAGCGAGCGGCCCCGGGCAGAAGGGGTTTTGGATCCCGGGGGCAGCTCAGGGAGCCAGCCTGACGGGTTCGCTCCTGTCGCCGATCTCGCCGGCTATCCTCGTCAGCATCAGCCTCCTGACCTCTCCGTGGTCCGAGGACCTCCTGAGGGCCCACATCAGCTTCACGAGAGCCACCTCCGGGAGCATGTCGTCGAGCGGCGTGACTCCTGCGGCTAGGAGGTCGCGGCCGTTGTCGTAGACGTTCATGTTGACCCGTCCGAACCTGCACTGGGAGCACATGCCGACGAAGACGCCGTCCCTCACGAGGCGCCTGATCATGGGTATCCACGACGAGGCGACGTGCCCGAGCCCCGTCCCCTCTAGGACGAAGCCCCTGACGCCCTCGGAGGCCAAGTGCTCCAGGATCGATGGGCCCATCCCGGGCCAGAACTTCAACAGGTAGGCCCTTCCGTCGAAGCCGGGCTCGTACCTGTATTCTCCGGACCCCCTCGGGTTCAGACCCTCCGTGAGGACCTCGAGGCTGCCCTCCTTGACCAGCGCTATCGGCCCGGCGTTGACGCTCCTGAAGGCGTCTCGGCTGCTGGTGTGGAGCTTCACGACCCTCGTCCCCCTGTGGACGGCTATGNCGTCGTCCGAGTGCCAGTGGTGCATCGCCACGCANACCTCCGCGAAGGGAGCCCTCGCTGCCACGGTCAGGGCGCCTATGAGGTTGGTGGCCGCGTCGCTCGACGGCCTGTCNGAGCTCCTCTGGGCCCCCACCAGGACTACCGGAACGGGAGGGCGCTGNAGGNCGAAGCTCAGCGCGGCTGCGGTGTAGTGCATCGTGTCGGTCCCGTGGGCTATCACGACGCCCTCGTAACCCTCCCTGATCTTCCGGTCGACCCTCTCGGCTATCAGCTCCCACTCCCTGGGCGTCATGTTCTCGCTGTAGACGGAGAGCNCGACTTCCGCGTCGATCCTCGCTATCTCGAGCACCTCCCTCACCACCGATATCAGGTCCTCGGTCGTCATGGCGGGCCTCACGGCACCAGTCCTGTAGTCGACGCGGCTGGCGATCGTCCCTCCGGTCCCGACGAGTGAGACCTTCGGCAACGAAGGGTCCTGCGGCGGTATCTCGCCCCTCGTGAAGGCCGGCGGCCTCCCCGCTGCGACCTTGCTGATCCTCGTCCCCTCGGCGTAGGCGATCCCGACGTTGTATCCGTTCCGGAGCTTGATCGTCAGGACGTCCTCNTCGGCGTACTCCGGNCTCGAGATCAGGTAGCCGACGAAGGTCTGGCCGTCNGGCGTCACCACCTCCAGCTCATCGCCCTCCTCCGCACCTATCTCCTCCAGGACCTCCCTCAGCCTNCCCCTGTAACCGGAGAGCCTCAACCCGCGGCCCAACGGTAAGCTGTCGCGGCGCCCTCTTTTCTCCCTTCCCATCCGCTGAACCGGTTGAGTTTACGGTAATAACCCATCGAGTTGGACTATTCTTGAGCGGACATGCCNATCACCGTCAGGGTCCGGGACGTGATGGAGACGAACGTTCCAACCATCGACGCCAAGGCTACCGTGATGGAGGCCGTCCAGAGGATGGTCAAGGAGAACGTCTGGTCCTTCCTCGTCACCAAAGAAGGCCTTCCGGTGGGCGTTGTGACCGAGCGGGACATCCTCCGGAGGTGCATCTCGAAGGGCTACAGCCTCAACATGCGGATCGAGGAGATCATGTCCTCCCCGATCATCACGATAGGTCCCGACGAGCCGATAGGGAGGGCGCTGCAGATCATGGCGGAGAAGAACATCAGGCGGCTTTACGTCGTCGAGGGCGGCAAGGTCATCGGACGCATAACGCAGACGAAGTCCATGGAGTCGCTGCTCGACGTGCTCTTGACGCTCCAGAGCCTGCCGTACCAGCTCTGAAGCTCGGTCCGTTCCCACCACGTCTTTCATTTTTTACTGCTTTCCTGAACTTTCTGCGGAGGGCTGCGTGGTCGAATCCTCACCGTAGCCTTTGTCCTCCGGACCTCGATCGCTCTGCCTTCTCCGGGTCACATACCTCGCCGCGAGGTGGACGAGCTCGGCTGCGATCAGCACCGCCAGCGTCACCGGCCCCCACGGAGGGAAGATCTCCCCCCTCAGGAAGAGCGTGAGGTAGCCGAGCCCTGTCCAGTGGGGTATCATCAGCCCGGTCCATCTGCCGACGACGGCCTCGGGCGGTACAGGGAACGGATCCGGTGCGCTGTTGGCGTCGCCCTTCGTGATCAGCGCGTTCGGGCCCTTCGCTATGGCCCTATGGACTATCAGCCTGCCGTCGTAGGGCCTTCGGTAGACCACTATGTCGCCGTCTACGGGTGAGGCCCTGATCTCCTCGAACCTCACCCCCTCTATCAGCAGTATGTCTCCCTCGTAAAGGACGGGCCTCATGCTTCCCGACGCCACCACGACCAGCGGCGTCCTCGTGTCCAGCGCGAGGCCGAGCCCCACGAAGAGCGCGAAGAAGGCCAGAAGGAGCGCGATCAGAGGGAGGGCTCTCCTCAGTTGCCTCGAGATGCCCCTGCCGCCGGTCATAGGTTACGCCTCACCCTCCTCCTCGGCTGTCCTCGGGCCCTCCTGTCCGCGGGCCTCCCCTCCCCTCCGGTCACCTGCTCCCCTCTTACCTGGCCTCCGGACCATCTCGCGACGTTGAGGGACTTGAGGATCCCGAGGGCCGCCACGGCCACGAGCGCCGCCGAGACGATGTAGGGCACCCCTCCCTGCACGGTCCTCTGCGGGACGAGGGCCAGGTTCCTCGCTCCGGGACCGTTGACCTCTAGCCCCGCCTCCTGAGTCCAAGAGGAGGAGTTGAACCTGACCAAGTACTTGCCGGCGGGCAGGATCGCGGAGCCCGCACCGGATGGGTCGAGGTATTGTCTGAGGACCTGCTTGAAGCCGCCCTCCTGCTGGAGAAGGAGGAAAGTCGCCGTCAGGTTCCCTACAGGGGAGCCCTCGACGTCGAGGGTCCTGTAGGACAACTCGTAGACCGGCAGCTCCACCTCTTCTTCCAGCCGCGCGGCGTGGTTCACCTCCCTCCTGTCCACCACCACGTCGAGGTACCTGTAGACGACCACGTAGTCCGACGCTGGCAGGAGCGCCTCGGCCCTCCCCCTGTTGTCGGTCGTGACGTTTGCGATCAGCTCGTTGGAGCCCTTCAGCCTGTACTCGACCCTGACGCCGCCCAGGCCCTTCCTGTTCCCCTCGAGGTCCAGATAGAGGACGTCCACGATCCTCCTGAAGACCCTCGTGACGAGCTCGAGCCTCTCGTCCTGCTCGTCGACCCTCTCCTCCGACTGCCTGACGAGGACTCCCTTGAAGTACACCGAGACCCTGACGTTCCCGCCGGGCACCAGCCTCAGGTCGGCCCTGCCCTGCTCGTCCAGCTCGCCCTCGGACCTGAACTCGCCTATCTCGAGGACGTACCTCCCTCCCGGAAGGGGAGACCTTTCTCCGGTGAGCGCGCTCAGGTGGACCCTGAAGACCCTTGTACCGGTGATCAGGACCGATCTCTCCTCGAGCCTGTACTCGACCTCGGCGCCGTAAACTTCGACGCCCATGTACCTCACGGTGACGTTGGCCTTGTTGTAGGGGACGTTGGGGAAGACGGCCTGTCCGGTCGCGTTGGTCGTCTTGAGATCCCTGTAGCCTCCGACCTGCAGGGCCACCAGCGCTCCCTCCAGCGGCACCTCTCCGTCGTGATCCATGACCCTGACCATCAGGTCCAGCACCCTCACCCTCAGCTCGACGCTCCCGGTTCTGACGGTGTCCCCAGAGACCTCGCCCTCCGCCACCTGAACGCCCATGTAGATCACCCTGTAGTTGTAGGTCAGGGGGACCAGGCCCTGCACCCTCCCTCCATCGGATGCCAGCTGGACCCTGCCAACCTCCGCGTTGCCTATGCTGAGGATTACCGTCCCTGGAACCCGCTTTCCGTCGAGGGAGAGGAGCATGAGGTTCAGGTCCAGCGTCTCGGGCCTGACCGTCAGGAGGTCGCCGTTGCGCTGGGGCCTCAGCGTCCCCTCGCCGATGACGGACCCGGAGTAAAGCAGCTGGTAACTATAGGGCACCAGAGGGTGATCGCTGATCAGGGTCTGCGAGCCCGAGAGGGTCCTTTCCAGAGAGAAGCTCCCTCCCTCCACCGTGAGCTTGACGGTCACGGAGTCCCTCAGGAGCCTCGGCAGGTTCCCGAAGAGGCCCTCGAGGTTCAGCGAGATCCCGAAGTTGCCGAAGTTCAGCCTTAACGGTAAATTGGTTCGTATGTTGTCGCCCCTCAGCCTCCCCTCGTAGACCGTGTGACCCTCGAAGAGGACCCTGACCGTGTAGTCCCTGTCGGCCCTGACGTAGCCGAGGTCGACCGAGTCGGTCGTCGTGCTCGCGGACCTGTATTCCGATTCGTCGTGGACCAGCTTGACCGTGAGACGGAAACCGGTCAGGGGCTTGTCGTTCAGGGACTTCAGGAGGAGCGAAAGCTTCCTGACGGGCAGCATGAGGTCGCCGAGGTTGGAATCGCCGCTGAGCACCACATCGCGCCTCTCACCGACAAGCTCGGTGCCGATCTTGAACCGGAGGGAGTATGTCCCTGCGGGGAGGAGCTTGAAGACCACGGAGCCGTCGGTTCCCGAGCTCGCGGAGAGCAGAGCGTTACCGTCCTTGAGGAGCTCCACCGTCGCGCCGTTTATGGCGTTGCCGTCCATGTCTTGGACCTTCATCGATAACCGGTAAAGAGGCAGTGTAACATCGACTGAGGTGCTGCCGGCGCTTAACGTGATAGACGCGCTTCTCACCACCTTGACGTTTCCGACTGCCGTGTAGGAGACGGCGATGGAGTACTCGATCCCTGCTGGCAGGTTCCTCACAATCAGGTTGCCGCTGCTGTCCGTCGGCTTGTTGGTTTCGATCACGCTCGGATCGGTCAACAAGGATGTGACGTTGACCAAGGCGCCAGGCACCGGATCGACTCCTGAACTGCTCCGGACCTTGATCGTCAGGTGGTAGACGTCGGGCTTAACTGTGAAGGATGTTAAGCCGCACTTGGGGTAGCACTCGAAGTCCGTAACGTTCACCGGCACGCCCATGTAAGTCACTTTTATCTGGTATAAGGCATCGAAGGTTCCGTTAACGAGCTTCAGGACCGCCTGACCGTTGGATCCCGTGAGCTCGGACCCATCCCTCCCGGCCGTGCTGGGAACCTTCGAGCCGTTACCGCTGAAGTAAGCGGTGACGTTGGCGTTCGGCAGGGGCTCCCCGAGCCCGTTCCTAACCGTGACCGTGATAGAGACTATGTTCCCCTCGGCGTGGGCCGTCTGGACCGAAAGCAGGAGGACCAGCCCGACCCCGACCGTCAGCAGCACGACGAGGTGGGCCGCGGCCGGTCCCGGCCTTTGCGACATGCCCGACCTTCCGATCACCTTCCACCTTAAAATCGGTTTTTTCCAACGAGGCGGAGTGGGGATGGTGCCCCTTCAGCGTTGAGGTTCCTCGGTCATGTCGGCCTTGCGACCGCCTGCGATGGCCGGAAGGATGAGGATCTTGTCGTTGTCGCGCACCTGCACCTCGAGCCCTCCCAGCTCGTTGACGTTCCTGTCGTTCAGGAAGACGTTGACGTGCCTCCTGACCCTTCCCTGCTCGTCCAGCAGCTGCGGCCTCAGCTGTGGGTAGCTTTGGACCAGCGCCCTGATCGCCTCCCCCACCGTCTCGGCCTCGAGCTGGACCCTGTCGGCGTTCCCGACGTACGGTCTCAGCGGAGCCGGGATGTAGATCTCAACCTTCCTTTTCAATTCCGTTAGACCGACCGGCCACCTCATCATAACCTTACTACGGAGCCCCGCTCCGGTGACCGGACAGCGATGCAAGGCCCTCGGGTTCCCTACCGCTCAGGCCACCTTCCCACGGTATGACCCGTGGCGGACCCGTCTCTTTCGGGGGAAACGCTTTACGTGGAGGCGGTTGACAATTTTGTCTAACGCGGAGGCGGGCGGATGGACCAGAGTTCCCTGGTAATCCAGCGGCTCGGCGAGGCACGGCAAGGCGCTCCGGTCGAGGACCCGGTCCTTCAGTATTTGGCCAGGAGGGGTGCCCTGACGGAGAGGCAGCTGCAGGTGCTCCTCGCGGAGCTCGATCCGGCCAACAGGGGGAGGAAGATGGTCGAGAAGGCCGCAAGGCTGGGCGTCACGAAGGGAACGTACGCCAAGGTCCTGCAGCAGGCGCTCAGGAACGTCACCCAGAGCGTCTTCACGGTCCTCCTGATCAGCTACCTCGGCCTCGCCGGCGAGGAGGGTTGCAGCTGGCTCGTCGAGGTCGGCCAGCTCTTGAGGGAGGGGAGGTTCGAGGAGGCGGTCGAGGTGCTGGAGGACGTCCAGAGGAGCCTCAGGAAGGCGCTGAAGGACCCTGCTGTCCTCTCAGCGGACCCTTCGCTTCCTGGTTGATGGGAGGCCCGTCGTCGCTCGGCCGTTGAGGTGCACCAGGCGGACAAGGATAAATCCGGATCCTCTCCTGTAGCCTTCGGGGCCGGTAGATCAGTGGCAGATCGCCCGGTTTGCGCCCGGGAGGTCGCGGGTTCGAATCCCGCCCGGTCCACGGTTTTTGCGCGGAGTCCGCAGCGCATAGGGTTCCGGGTGCTGGAGCTGGTATCGGCCCGCCCTTCCCTAAGCCTCGCCGTGCTTGCCTCGGGAACCCTCCGTCCCAATACCTCTGCCTCCGGAACTATCCCTGAACACCGCCACAACGAACAAAGCCGCCAAGCCGATCATCGCTCCGTGGGCTGCCCGGAACATCAAATCCCGTGAATGATCGAGGACCGCTCCGGACATCCTGTAACCGACTAGAATCAGTAGAATCAGGGCCAGAACGTTCCCGTACCAGCCCTTCCAAATCATTAGAATTGCTGCAAGGAACCCGGCAAAGAAGAGGAAGTTCGAGAGGGCGAGGGTTGTCTGGCCTTCCGACAGCGTTCTAATTCCTTGGAATCCGTACAGAATCAAGTTGGTCGCGGCAAGTGCAACCGTNATCGCCGACAGCCTGCCCCGCACCCGGTCCGCCTCGTCCATCCTCCTTCAGCTGATGGACCCGTACAAGATATATGCGATGTCGATCCCCGGCGATGATGGCCAAATGCCGTCTCGCGCCCTGCTCATCGGCATGTTCTCCGTCTTGGAACCGCGACCCGCTTCCTGTGCAGCCGACACCATTTATGGGGCCCTCAGGAGCATCCGATTCGGCTTGCCGAGGAAGAGGCTGAAGCTGGAGATGGTTGACGAGGACGGCGACAAGATCACGCTCGTCGTCGAGGGCAACATAACCCGCGAGAAGATCCTTCAGCTGGCCGACCTGATGGAGCTCTACTCGGGCCAGCCGGAGCGGAGCCACGTCGTCGAGAACAAGCTCGTGAAGCTGGCGAGGGCGCTGGAGAAGCGTTTCCCGAGCTCCGACTTCAGCTCCAGGGAGGCGCTCGAGGCCTACGCNGAGGAGTACGGNGAGGAGATACCCTTGAGCACGGTATCCACCTATCTNGCCCGGCTGACCGAGAGGGGCTTCCTCGAGAGGGTCAGGGGTCAGGGCTTCATCAGGTACCGTTTGGCCCGTTCCTCCCTCGTCCAGGAGTAGCTCCTTTCTGAGACCTCAAGTCCGGGATCCGTGTAAATCGGTTACTCAAATATAGCTGGTTGCATCGTGCAATTGCGTGCCGGTCCGTCCCGTCGCATTCGTCCTCAGGTCCGTAGAGACGAGGGAAGGTGCAGGGGTCAAGGTCAGGAGGGTCTTCGGAGACCCTCTGATCGCCCACGAGACGGACCCGTTCCTCCTGCTCGACGACTTCGGATCGAGATATCCCCACGAGTACCTCGCCGGATTCCCGTGGCACCCCCACAGGGGCTTCGAGACCGTCACCTACGTCATCAAGGGAGAGGTGCACCACGAGGACAGCACGGGGATCAAGGGCGTCTTGAACGGCGGAGACGTCCAGTGGATGACGGCCGGCAGCGGGATCTTCCACTCGGAGATGCCGAGGCCTGCGAGGAGGGTGGTCGGAGACAGGGTTGAGGAGGACCCGGAGCAAAGGGGCCTGCAGCTCTGGGTGAACCTGCCTTCGAGGCTGAAGATGGTCAGGCCCCATTACAGGAACCTGAGGGGCGAGTACGTCCCTTCCGGAACCACCGACGAGGGCGTCGAGGTGCGGGTGATTGCCGGTGAGGTCAAGGGCCTTCCAGGGACGGGTTCTCTGCGGGGTCCTGTGGCCAACGTCTCGATCGAGGCTCAGGACGTGAGCTACCTGGAGCTGTTGATGCCGCCCGGGAGCAGGTTCGAGCATCCCGCGAAGGACGGTTACACCGCGCTGGTCTACGTGCTGGAGGGCGAGGTCCTGGTCCCGGAGGCTCCGGACAGGAGTTTGAGGGTGCGGGAGAGGAGCGCGGCCGTCTTCGAGCGCGAGGGCGACAGGGTCGTCATCACGGCAGGGGAGGCGCCTGCAAGGCTGATCCTTCTGACGGGGAGGCCGATCGGCGAGCCGATAGCGTGGTACGGACCAATCGTGATGAACACAAGAGAGGAGCTGGTCCAGGCCTTCAGGGAGCTGAGGGAAGGGACGTTCGTCAAGCACAAGGCCACCGAGGTCGACGACCTGACCGTCTGAGCCTGCTTCATCTCCAAGGTGCTCCGTCTGTTCCGCGTGAGGTTCCCGCTGGTCGCTGCTGCCTCAACGGTCGCAGTCATCGCGATCTCCGTCGCTTTCCTCGTCTTCAGCCGGCCTCCGGTGGGCGGGAGGGATGTGGGGGTCGTGCTGAGCCTGGACAAGACCGAGCTCCGCGGCGACCGAGAGCTCACCTACGTCGTCGTCAACAGGTCCCAGCGGGAAATCGGCTTCGGAGAACCGTACGACGTCCAGGTCCTGAAGGGCGGCCGATGGGTCTCGACCGAGTGGATGAGGGACAAGGTTTGGATCTTGATCCTCTACACGCTCAGGCCCGGAGAGTCCTTCAGCAGGACGATCGAGCTGCCTCCCGACGTTGAGCCCGGTGTGTACCGGCTCGTGAAGGAGGTCACGGTTGTCGAGACCGGAGAGAAGTTGGTGCTCACCGCAGAGTTCGCGGTCCTTCAGTAGCTCTTCTGATCGACTGCCCCCTGCACTCCANAGTCNACCCTTGAGNACCTTTGATCTATTACGGTTGGATTTTCATAACATGTGTTTCGNCAGGAGNGATGAATTCCGCTCTGCCGGTGTGGATGAGATCCGATCCAAAAAACTGATAAGGGCTGTTACGGCGCGGTTCAGAAGTCCTCCTTGATTATCGTCTTGCGGCCGTTGGCCTGGCAGCGCTTCACGGCCTTATCGATGGCTTCCTTCACCAGCTCGTTGAGGCCCTCAAGGGCATCGCTGCTGAGCCTGATGCCCTCGGGGAGCAGCTGCCTCACCTTCGATTCCACCACGAGGAGTTCCCTTGCCAAGGCTTCTCGGTGGATCGACCGGCGGGGGCGCTATATAGTTCTTCTAAGCCGGAATTCTGGGATTACTAGCCGGTATTACACCGATCATCGGCGCATCGGATCGAGGAACGGGATCCGAGTCGAGAGCGAGGTCAAACACGACCTCAAGGCACGTTCCGCTTGTTGTCCGGCCTTCAGGTTCCAGCTGTAACGAGCAGTTAAATCCAATCTCGTCTGAGAAGATCATGGATTGGAGGCCACGGAGAACCTGAAGACGAAGATGCTCAGGCTGCTGAAGGAGGACGAGGAGTTCAGGTACGCAGTTGCAGGTCTCATAGGAATGGAGGAGATACTGAAGAGACTGGACAGGAACGAGCAGGAGATGGCGAGATTGAGGGAGGACATGATCAAAGGGTTCGAGAGACATGACAGGGAGCTCGCGAAGCTCAGGGAGGACATGATGAAGATGTTCCAGAAACACGAGGAGAGGTTTGCCAAGATCGAGGAGGAGATCAGGAGAATCTGGCAGGAGATAGATAGACTCAGAGAAGACATGAACAGAGGGTTCGAGCTGGTCAACAGGCACATCTCGGCACTCGGTGCCAGATGGGGGCTGATGGCAGAGGACGCATTCAGGAACGGATTGAGAGGTGTCCTCGAGAAGGAACTAGGATTGAAAGTTGAGAGATGGACGACAAGAGATGAAGAGGGCATCGTCTACGGATATGCAAGCGAGATAGAGATAGACGTTGCGGTCAAGGACGGAAAGACCGTGCTGATAGAGGTCTCATCGAGCGTTGACCAGTCTAAGGTGGCTGCGTTCNTCAGAAAGGCACGGCTCTACGAGAAGAAGNCTGGAGTTAAACCGGACAGATTGATCATGGTCACACCCTACGCGGACGAGAAGGCGATGAAGGCCGCGAAGGGAATTGGGGTTGAGATATACACAAGCNTGTGACNNCGNNTCNACTNATTCTACAGACCGCGTCACCGGTTGATTCGTGATCGTGGACCTCGTCTCCGCACACGTCAACCCAAGGCCTGCGACGCGTCACATGGTCACATTTAGGTGCGGGGGGTGGGATTCGAACCCACGAACCCTTCCGCCCTTCTGGCCTGCGGGACCGGCTTTCGCACCCGCGGGATCTTGAGGCCGGCGCCGTTGACCTGGCTTGGCTACCCCCGCCAAACCTGAAGAGGTGCAGCCGGGAGAAAAACCTCAGCCTCCGGAACGGGCGCTCAGACCGGGTTCCGGCGGAAGGCCGCGGGATAATATCCAGGCAGGGAGGTTGTGATTGTGGGACGGGAGATGGACGTTTCGGCCCTGTTGGAGGTCAGGCGGAGGTTNGTCGGCAGGGGCATCTCGACGCTCCACCCGATAGTCGTCACGGAGGGCAAGAACGCGCTGCTGAGGACCGCCGACGGNANGGAGCTGATCGACTTCACCAGCGGCATAGGCGTGACGNGCTTNGGACACTGCAACGACCGGTTGATCGCTGCAGCGGAGAGGCAGCTGAGGAGGCTCTGGCACATCTGCTTCGCCGTGGCTGCCTACGAGCCCTACCTCGAGGTGGCGAGGAAGCTCTCGGAGCTGGCGCCTACGGGATCGGAGAACAAGGCGGNGCTGTTCAACAGCGGTGCGGAGGCCGTCGAGAACGCGGTGAAGGTGGCGAGGCTGGCGACGGGGAGGCAGGGGATCATAGCCTTCGAGAACTCCTTCCACGGCAGGACCTATCTCGCCCTGACGGCCACAGGGAAGTACCACCCTTACAAGGCGGGCCTCGGGCCGTTCGTCCCGGGCATCTACCACGCTCCTTATCCCTATTGCTACCGGTGCCCGTTCGGACAGAGCTATCCCGGCTGCGGTCTGGCGTGTCTCGACTACCTGAAGAATCTGGCGTGTCTCGACTACCTGAAGAACTGGGTGATGAAGTTCGTCGCGCCTCCCGACTCCGTCGCTGCGGTCCTCTTCGAGCCGGTGCAGGGGGAGGGTGGCTTCGTGGTGCCGCCGGAGGACTACGCGAGGGAGCTGGCGGGCTTCCTGCGGGATCACGACGTGCTGCTCATCGCCGACGAGGTCCAGACCGGTTTCGGCCGGACCGGGAGGCTCTTCGGGCTCGAGAACTTCGGCGTGAGGGCCGACCTCTTCGCCCTCGGCAAGGCNATCGCCAACGGCCTCCCGCTATCGGCGACGGTCGGNAGGGCCGAGCTCATGGACGCGGTCCACCCGATGGGGCTCGGAACCACCTTCGGAGGCAACCCGGTGGCGGCGGCCGTGGCGTCGGAGGTCATCGACGTCGTCAGCGANNGCCTGTTCCTGGAGAGGGTCAGGGAGATGGGNGGGCTGATGGCGAGGAGGCTCGAGGAACTTCNGGAGAGGTACGAACTCGTCGGAGACGTCAGGGGGCTTGGGATGATGAGGGCGCTGGAGCTGGTGAGGGACAGGAGGACCAAGGAGCCTGCGCAGGAGGAGGCGGAGAGGGTCATCTCGGCGGCCAGGTCGAGGGGCCTGCTGTTGTTGAAGGGAGGGGCCTTCGGCAACGTGATAAGGCTTCACCCGCCTCTGACCATCGAGCGGGAGCTGCTGGAGAGGGGTCTGGACCTGCTGGAGGAGNCGCTGAAGGCGGTATCACCCAGCCCATCGGAATGAATGCGCTTCGAACCGATTGCCGGCCCCAAACCACCAGAAATTTTTATTATTGAGCTTCCGTTGGAGAGCGGTAAGTCTTGGGCTCCGAGCGGGCCTGTGTGGACATAGAGAGTGAGCTCCGGTNGGAGATCGGNGAGTACGGCGAGTGCGCCAGCGTCATGGGAGGGTTCGAGGTCCTCGTCAAGGATCCGTCGAGGTTCCCGTGGGCGAAGGTCTTCAGGACCCTCCTCGGCCTGGGTCACCAAGTCTGGGTGGAGCTGAGGGATGATTGGTTGGTGATCGTCTCGAAGGCCCCGGTCGAGTGATCCCCCATGTCCCACCGACGGTTCGTGCAATACCCGTAATAGGGGCCGGGCTTCTCCTGGGAAGGGATGGCCGCCTCAGGGAAGGTCGCGGTGGTTCTGAGCGTCCTGGCCCTCCTCCTCGTCGGTCTATTGGTGCTGGAGCTGGACTCGGTGAGCGACGAGCTCGATAGCCTCAGCTCGAGGATAGCGCATGTGGCTCAGCAGGTCGAGGCCTTCGCCTCCCAGCCCCTCCAGGCGCCTACGGTGACGACGGTCACAGTCACGGTCACGACGACGGCGACGACGGCACAACCCGANAGGCCTGTCCTCCAGCAGCTCGACGTCTCCGAGATCTACGAGAGGGTGAAGGACTCGGTGGTGATGGTCAGGNCCNTCGGCCNGCTAACGTCCTCCNTCGGGACCGGGTTCGTCTACGACGCCANNGGNCACATCGTCACCAACTACCACGTCGTCGCAGGNGGCNGNCAGATCTACGTCAGCTTCCTCGACGGCACGATGCTNTCCGCAACCCTCGTAGGATACGACGTCGACACGGACCTCGCTGTCCTGAGGATCGANCCCCCGTCCGATCTGCAGCTGAGGCCNCTCCCGCTNGGCGACTCGAGGGCCCTCAGGATCGGCGACCCNGTGATCGCGATAGGCAACCCGTTCGGACTTCAGGGCTCCGTCACGGTGGGCATCGTCAGCCAGAAGNGCAGGCTCCTTCCGTCGGACCGGGGCTATCTGATACCGGGCGTCATCCAGATCGATGCGGCCATCAACCCCGGCAACTCGGGAGGGCCCCTGCTCAANTACAGGGGAGAGGTGGTAGGCGTCACGACGGCGATAGAGACGACCACGGGTACCTTCTCGGGCGTCGGCTACGCGATCCCTTCGTCGATCGTCGCGAGGGTCGTGCCGGTTCTGATAGAGAAGGGAAGGTACAGCCACAGCTACCTCGGCATCTCGGGGAAGGAGCTGAACTCGCTGGTGGCGGAGAGGGCCGGGATACCCGTCAAGTCGGGCTTCCTCGTGGAGACCGTCTCGAACAACAGCCCCGCCAGCAGGGCAGGTCTCAGGGGAGGGAACACGAGGATCACCGTTGCAGGCGAGTCTTATCTTATCGGTGGTGATGTTATAGTTGCGATCGACGGTCATCCGATCTCATCGCTCGACGATCTCCTGACCTACCTAGTCGAGAACACCTCTCCGGGCGACAGGGTGGTGCTCACCGTGATAAGGGAGGGGAGGGTCGTGAACGTTCCCGTGGTCCTCGGCGAGAGGCCCTGACAGCCCTCACCTCGTGACCTCCTTCGCGTACTTGCTGATTATCGGCCTGAAACCGAGGTTCTCGTAGAAGGAGACGGCGATCTTGTGCTGCGAAGGGAACTCGGCGGTGATTATCCCCGCTCCCATGGACCTCAGCTCCTCGAAGGNCTTCTCGATCATCGTCCTGCCGACCCCCCTCCGCCTGAACTCGGGNAGGAGGTAGAATTCCCTGATCACGCCCTCCCTGCGCGGCTCGTAGAAGAGCCTGTCGACGACGTCGGCCTTCAGGAACCCCACGACCCTCCCACCTTCTTCGCAGACGAGGACCAAAGAGTTCGGGTCCTTCAGGGCCTCGGAGGCGTACTTCCGGGCAACGTCCTCGATCTCGCCGGTCACGGTCAGCATCGGATCGAACTCCTCGTTCAGCCTCTTGTTCCTCACCAGCAGGTTCACTATAGCCTCGAGGTCCCGATCGCTAGCCCTCCTGATGACCGGGTCGAGACTCATCCCGTTGACACGCTTCCAGCGGTTAAAAAGGAACGCGGCGGGTCGGCCTGGGGAGAGGCGGCGTGTGCGGAGGGCCCCCTTTCACGGTTCCGGTCTGCGGCCTCGGAGGACGACTTTCGGAGGCTAAAGGGTCTGGAGGGGTGAGGGGGTTCGCAAAAAATGGTGAAACGGTTAGACGGGCGGCCTGAGGATCTTCTCCAGAAGGGCCCTGTCCTCCAGCACCGCCTTGAGCAGCCTGTCGGCGAGGTCCCTCATCGTCAGGTTCCTCTCGAGCGCCTCCCTCTTCAGCATGGAGTGGGTCGATCTCCGGACGTAGACGATCTCCCAGAACTCCTCGTGCAGGTGCGTCATGTGCTCCTCAGCCTCGCCACGGCCTTGGGCTCTGAGACCTTCGCCGCGATGTGGATGTAGGCGTCGATGCCGGAGAGCGTGGTGCTCGGCTCCACCACCTCGACGATCAGGTTCTGGTAGATCGCCCCGACCAGCGACCTCTCCGGGTTGATCAGCAGCACCTCGCCCCTCGGGACTACGGAGGTCGTGTGGAAGTCGATGCCGATCGTGGTGCGCGACTGGAGGCCCGTCGTCTTGTCGAGCGTCTCACCGAAGACCAGGCTGTTCACGAACTTGTCGTCCTTCAGGAGCTGGTTGTACGTCGCAGGATGGAGGAAGGCCCTGTACGCTCCGGAGGAGGGCGTGAGGTCCTCTCCGTCGATGGCGCTCCTCAGGTCTATCAGGTGGTCCGTCTTCAGCGGAGGCGTGTAGGTCAGCTCGGCCGCGATCTCGGAGCTGCTTAGGGAGCTGTAGAGCTGGTAGACGTACTCGGTCGCCTTGACCATTATCGCCTCGCCCACGCTCTTCGTGTAGGCCTCGACGACCTGCCAGTTGGAGGCGTTGAGGAAGCTCACGTCCCAGAGGACCCTGGCCCTGATCCTCCTTCCGTCGGCGTCTAGGTCGTTGTCTATCTCCACGTACCTCGGTGGGGTGGAGACGTCGGGCGTCGTCCCTCCCTTCGCGTCGAAGAGGGCTTTGACCTTCGGGACCACAGGGACCTTGACCTTCGCCTCCCTCGTCTCGAACCACGTCCCCATCGCCCTCCAGACCTGCTTCGGGTAGGCGGCGTCGAAGACGGTCCTGATCACCTCGGCCAGAGCGCCGGCGTCGCTCCCCGTCAGCGTGTACTTCGCCCAGAGCTGGAGCAGCTTGCTCCCGAACGCCCTCTTCGGTATGTGGCTGAGGACCTGCGAGTCGACGTCCATCATCGAGTAGCACCTCCTGCTGAGCAGCGTCGGGTAGACCTTCGCGAGCTCCTCCAGCCTCTGCCTGAGCTCCTCCATCATCTCAGCACCACCCTTATCTCGTATCCCGGACCTGGAGCCTCGTCGAGAGCCACGCCGGATACCGACCTGCTGGCCCTCTCGATGGCGTCGGCCTCAGAAGCGCTGTAAGTCGTCGGGTGCGCCGGTTCCTGGACCTGGACGAACCCTCCCGTCGTGCCGGCCACCATCGATCCCCTGGCAACAGGTCCCGCCGTCCTCACCCTCACGACGTTCCCCGCGAAGATCACGGCCCTCACGCCCCTCGCTCCCGGCTGGAGGACCTGGCCCTCCGCGAAGACGGCCACCGCGTATCCGCTCGTGCCGTTGAAGGGCTTCAGCTCTCCGTCCGCATCTCCGACCGTCAGGGGCTCTCCACCGGTCAGCGGCGTCGGGAGGTCGTTGTGGACGCTGACGCTGGCCACCTCTCCCGCCCTCCAGAGCAGCGTTCCGGCCCTACCCAGACCTTCAGGTGCAGGCACACGCGACCACCTCCTTGGCGCCCGGGGAGTTCAACCCCGAGCTCTGCGCGAGGCGGTTCCTGATGCGCGCGAGGAGCTCCGAGACGAGCTCACCGCTCACGACCCTCGGCCACAGCCGGTCGAGGAGCGCCAGGACGTCGGCGTGGGAGCACAGCGACACCTCCCTCTCCAGCCTCCTCCTCAGGTCCCTGAGGAAGTAGCCCGGCACCCTCTCGGGCACCCTCACGTCGAGCAGCGCTATCAGCTCCGAGTGGTCGCACCTCTTGCCCTCCTCAGGCTCGGGGCCTATGATCGCCGTCGGTGGAGGGATCCTGTGGTCCAGCGTCAGGTCGATCGCCGACCGGGCTTTGATCCTCTGGAGGAGATCGGGCCTGTTGCCTCTCAGCGGTTCGACGAAGGTTCCCTCGAAGGCGGGCTCGAGCTCGAGGCAGAGGGTCGCTGCGGTGAAGTGGATCCCCTTCCGTTCGCAGACGGTGGATCCTGATCCGGAGGTGCACGACTCGCTCCTAGCCCACTCGACGACGCTGACGCCCCTGAAAGCTCCCTCCCCGATGAGCCCCATGACAGCGCGGTCTGTGATGCTCGCGATGGCCTCGACGGCCCCGTCGATTTCCTCCGCGTCGAGGACCACTCCGCACCAGCTGGTCACGTCGATCCCCCACTTGGTCGCATACGCCTCAGAGATCTCTTCGAACATCGTCGCTATCGGTATCGGGAAGAGCAGGTGGTCGATGTCGATCGGCTTGTGGGCCAGCGTCCTCGCGGCCCTCTGCAGCTCCTCCCGCGTCACGACCACCACCGGATCGCCCCTGCTCCTTCCCTCCTTGATCGCGACCATCCTGACAAGCCCGCCGTATGGCCCTTGGAGCGGTTGGCCCCTGACCAGGTCGAGCCCACGACTTCCGGCGCGCAGCGTCCCGACGCCCCTCGAGAGGACCAGCCCAGCCAGCTCCCTGGCGGCCTCCCTCGCCTCCCTGCTGCTGTAACCGTGGGAGATTATGGCCCTCTCGAGAACGGCCCTCTTAGCCGAGACCTCGCAGGTCACCCTCTCACCTCCAGACCTCCCTCACGACGGAGCCGTAGCAGCAGTACGTCCTCCTGCCGCCGTCCTGCTCTCCGCCGAGCTTCCACCCGGCCATCCTGAGCATCTCCCTCGCCTCCTCGATCGTTATGATCGGCGGGTTCCTCTCGTCTCCCCTCGCGGCCTCGATCACGTCCCTCACCTCCCACGACGGCGCCTGCGGTTCGCCGAAGAGGAGCCTGATCCCCGAGGGGCCAGGATCTATGCCGTGTTGCCTCAGGACCTTCTCCAGCATCTCGCTGTACTGGGCGCTGAGGTAGTCCCTCAGCAGGGCTATCTCCGGCTCGAGGGCCTCGACGGCCGCCATGGCGCTGGCGTACGTGAACCCGGTGTACGTGATCAGCCGTATCAGCGGGTTCCTCAGCCCCGTGACGACGTGCCTGTCCAGGTGGTCGATCAGCTCGTAGAACCTCGTCCTCGAGTCCATCTTCACCTCGAGCTGCTGGACGTCGAAGTCAACCACCAGGTCCTGTCCTGCGACGGCCTGCTCGTACGCCTCCCTGAAGGCCTCCCTCGCCGCCTTGGGAACCCTGAAGATGCTCCTCGGCGGGTACTTCTCCACCAGGATCCTCATCGAGTTGTCGATCCGCTCCTTGATCTCCAAGAACGGAGGCCTCCTCACCGTCTTCCCCTTGACCTGGTAACCCATTCCGGGGCGTGCGAGGTGGTTCACGAGGCCCTCGCCGAAGGCCCCCTCGTCGACCGGATTGTACCTCAGGTGCCAGACCTCCTCGGCGCTGAGCTCGGCGACCCTTCCGTGCCAGTGCTGGACGTACTTGATCGGCCTGCCGTCCGGACCCCTGACGATCCTCCTGATGCTCGAGAGCGGGATGTAGTGGAGGGCCTCTATCCTCCCTGCGGGAACGGTGTTGACGAAGGCGTTACCGCTCAGCACCAGGTCCCTCGCGAGCTTGAGGTGAAGCTCGATGAACCGGTTCCTCCTCAGGAAGGCGTCCACGAGCCTCAGAACCTCCGGTTCCTCCCCCACGAGGTAGTACTTCGTCCCGATCCTGGAGACTATCGAGTCGACCGCGAACTTCACGTAGTTGTCGCGCCTGTACCACTCCACCAGCTCCGCAAGGTCCGGGTCAGGCCTCTCCTCGACCCTGTACTCGAGGGCACCGAGCACCCCTGCGCCGTATGCCGTTTCTTCCCTCCTCAGCTGCCTCCTCAACGCGTTGAGCAATTTTCCCACGGCCCCGAGCATCACGCACGAGTTGACCTGCCTCGGGATATTGGCGTTGTTCCAAACCTGTTAGATTTGTCAACCAAGCGGTTTCTGGAACTTTACAGTGCGGTTGCATGCGTATTATCGCCTGGTTCTCTTCAGCATAATAACCTCTATCGTAATATCCTTGCAGATCAACCTACCGGCATGCCGGGCTATCACATCACGATCTACATCGACTCCGAGCTGCTCCGCGAAATCGAGGAGGAGAGGGGAGACGTTCCAAGGAGCAGGTTCATCGTCAAGCTGATCAGGCTGGGTCTCCAGGCGATGAGGGAGGAGGAGCGTGTCAGGACATCGGGTTACAGGTACGGCAGGCGCACAGATCGTCTGCTGTAACAACCTTAACAGAAGAACGAAATTCCTGCCTCACCACCTGACTGGGCGATGAGGTACCTGGGGTTCGGGAGGGAGAGCGGCCAGGGAGTTCAGGCGGAGCCGACGCTATTCGCTGACCCCACATCGGTTGAGATCCACGCCGTCGAGGACGAGCTGTTGCGGACCTCCGTCTCGAGCAGGTACTCGCTCGGCAGGTTCCCGGGGCCGAGGAGGGTGGAGGGAGAGGTGGAGATGCTGATGGGTCCGGACGGTCCGACGGTCGCGTTGCTGGAGATGCTCCTCGGCGGGCGCGACGTCTACGAGTTCACGGGTTACAGGAAGTACGTCCTCGAGCCGGTCGAGGTGGGAGAGGATCCCGTGACCTACACTCTGGAGCTGGCGACGGACGGGCAGGCGAGGGCCTTCGTGGGGATGGTCTGCGACTCGATCAGGATGGAGGTCAGGCCCGACGAGCCGGTCTCTCTGAGGGCCGCCCTCCTAGGCATCGAGGAGCGCGAGGGGACGGTCAGGACGCCGAGCTTCGCCAGGCAGCACCCGGTCTCGCCCCATTCGGCGACGTGCCTCCTCGGAGGTGTTCCGGTGGAGCTGGAGGAGCTGACGCTGAGCGTCGAGAACGGCCTCTCGAAGGACCACTACGTGATAGGCTCGAGGACGCTCGTTCGGCACGAGTTGGGGAGGTTCAGCGTTACCGGAAGCTTCTCGGCCCGCTTCAGGGACAGGTCCCATCTCGAGCGGTTCCTCAGGTCGGAGGAGACGGCGATGGCGATCAGGTTCAGCGCCGGGACGATAGACGGCGTCAACGAGAGGTACGTCCTTCTTGAATTGCCTCGGATAGCCTACTCCTCGTGGAGGTGCGAGGTGAGGCCGGCGGAGAGGCTTGTGCAGGAGGTCGAGTTCACCGCCTTCCGCAGCGCTGACGGCAGGCCCCCCATCCGCTTCGAGGTCCAGACGGAGGAGTGAGGCTTGCCCAGCGTGGTCAGGGTCAACGGCCGGGAGTACACCGTGAAGCTCAGGGCCAGGGCGTGGCCGTACCTCCAGGTCCTTGCGAGGGCCCTCACCGATGCGCCCCCGGCCGAGGACAGGCTCGAGCTGGCCGAGAGGAAGGTCCTGGAGCTCTGCGTCGAGCCCTACCCCGAGGGCGACGAGGACGTGGTCCTGGCTAAGGTGATGGCCCTCTACGCCGCGCTGATGAGAGAGGCCGCCTCGACCTTTCGGGAGGAGGGAGCTGCTGGTGCTGGGAAGGTTGGGTGAGAGGTTCGGGAGGAGGCCCTCCGAGTTCCTGAGGGGCGACATGAGGGACCTGCTCGTGGACCTTCTCGCGGCGACCGAGCTCTCGAAGGAGGACGCCAGGAGGTGGAGGGCATCATCGAGGTGAGGTTTGGCGGCCTCGAGAAGGCCCTGAAATCGCTTACCGAGGACAGGGTGCGGAGGGTAGGTGAGGCGGTCCTCGAGGGTCTCGCGAGGGAGGCGGCGAGGAGGGCGTCGGAGCTGGCGCCGCGCAGGACAGGCCGTCTCGCCTCCAGCATAACCTACAGGAGGATCGGCCCGATGAGGTATGACGTCACGTCTGCCGCCGGATACGCCGTCTTCCTCGAGCTCGGCGTGCGGCCCTTCCCGCTGTACAGGGCCGTCCCGATAGAGGGCGTCGGCTTCAGGTACATAGCGGTCCACCCGGGCATAGCTCCGCGCAGGTTCCTCGAGAGGGGCATGAGGGACGCGGTCAGGAGGGTCGGTGAGCTGCTGAGGTCGGCTTCCCATGAGCGAGCGGTATAGCATCGGGATCGAGTTCGTCGGCCGGGACGACGCTTCCGACGAGATCCGGTCGGTAGCGGAGGGGCTGCGGAGGCTCGGTGAGGCCAACGATCAGGTCGTCGAGAGGGCCAAGGAGGTGGTGAGGAGCGCGAGGGAGGAGAAGACGGTGCTGAGGGCAGTTCAGGAGGAGGCCCAGGTCTTCGGCGAGAGGTCCCAGTTCGTCGCGCGGCAGCTCGGAGAGGTGGCGGGGTTGGCCTCGACCGTCTCGAGGATGATCACGACCCTCGACACCTCCTTCACGAGGCTGAACACCGCACAGCTCGCCCTCGCCAGCGCGCAGGAGAAGGAGAGGGAGGTCCTCAGGGAGCTGAACGAGCTCTACGGCGTCCAGGCCGCGAACCTCAAGGAGGCGGAGGAGGCCCTGAGGAGGATGCTCGAGAGCGGCGAGGTCTCCGGCAGGTCCGCCGAGTCCCTGAAGGAATCCCTGAAGAAGGTGATGGATACGCAGAAGGAGCTGACGAGCGCAAGCGCCGAGGTCGAGAGGGCCATGCAGTCGCTGAACGCCCAGATGGTCGCCGTCGGTGTGAGCTCGCTCGAGCTGGTGCCGAAGTTCATGTCGGTCGCCAACGGGATCTCGGCCGTGATCTCCCTATCGCCAACGCTCTCCTCGGCCATCGGCGCTCTGAGGTCGGGGTTCGCGGCGCTCTACGCCTCGATGGGGCCTGTTGGCCTCGCCCTCCTTGCGGTGGGGACCGCTGCGGCCGTCATAGCCTCCAACTGGGAGAGCATCGCCCCGCTCTTCGAGCAGGTCGCCTCTTCGGTCCAGTCGGCCCTCACTCCCGCGCTCGATTGGCTCAGGGTCAACGTGCTGGAGCCCCTAGCTTCGCTGCTCGGCAACGTGGTCAGTTGGGCCCTGGCCTACGTGGTGGACCTCGTGAGGAGCTGGCACTCCGCGACCTCGGCTCTCGGGGAGGCCCTCGGATGGTTCTGGAACGCGGTGCTCGTTCCGGTCGCTGCCTACGTGGCCGGTCAGGTCACAGCGGCGTTAGGTCTTGCATCGCAGGCCGTCTCGGTCCTCGAGGGAGCCTGGAGGTCGATGGGGAGCGCGCTGGACTTCGTGTGGAGGAACGTGATCGTGCCTCTGATCGCTTTCCTCGCCGAGCAGGTGCTGGCGACCCTCAGGTCGGTCTCGGACGGAGCGAGGGCGATGGCCGAGGCCTTCGTCGGAACCTTCAGGGCGATCTACGACGCGGCCCTCTCTTTCCTCGGGCCCGTGCTGGACACGGTCAGGTCCATCGTCTCCGGAATCCAAGAGGCCTTCTCCTGGCTCCACCGTCAGCTGGTAGGAGGCTCCATCGTCCCCGAGACCTGGGAGGGAGTGGTCTCGTGGACGGAGTGGGGCGTCTCGGAGGTCGTCGGGAGCATCGACCGGTTGGTCAGGTCGCTCGAGGGCATCGGCAGCGCTCGCCCTCCTTCCTCGAGGAGCATCGCGATCAACCTGACCGTCAACGTCAGCTCCGGCCCGGGCGGCACGACTGGGTGGGAGGACGTCGCGGAGGTCGTCAGCAGGGAGCTCGTCCGGCGGCTCAGGTACTTCGTCTGACGGAGAGGTTTTTGCTTCGCGTCGCACGGCAAACCCCGGGGCCTTGAGCGGCGGCGAGCCGATCAGGTGCTTCGTGGCGGTCGACGTCTTCTCGCCGGAGATCGTCAGGTCCGTGACCGGGCTCGGAAGGGAGCTGGAGGAGGCAGGCCTGGTCGGGAAAGTCTTAGATCCCGAGTCGCTCCACATCACGCTCCAGTTCCTCGGCGAGCTCGAGAGGGAAATGGTGGAGAGGGTGAAGCAGCAGCTCTCAGGGATAACCTTCAGGACCTTCCCCATCAGGCTCGAGGGCGTCGGCTACTTCCCAGGTGGAGGGAGGATCAACGTCGTCTGGATAGGCGTGAAGGACCCGACCGGAGAGCTCTTCAGGTTGCAGGGCGAGGTCTCGAGGAGGCTCGGCGAGCTGGGTCTGAAGCCCGATAAGGAGTTCAAGCCCCACATCACCTTCTTCAGGGTCAAGTCGGTCCGGAACAAGCCGCAGGTGCTGGAGCTGCTGGCGAAGAGGATCGGGTTCGAGGTCGGCGAGCTGACGGTCGACCGGTTCAAGCTGAAGAGGAGCGTTCTGAGGCCCGAGGGGCCCATCTACAGCGATTTGATGGTCGTGAGGGCGACGGACTCCGAGGCCGCCAGCGGTGGTTAGCGCTCAGAGCCGGAGCCGGTAGAGGGTCATCGAGTTCAGCGTGACGGATATCGAGCTCATAGCCATCGCCACCGCTGAGAACACCGGGTTCAGCAGCACGCCGAGCGGGTAGAGGGCGCCGGCTGCAACCGGAATCAGCACCACGTTGTAGGCGAAGGCCCAGAAGAGGTTCTGCTTGATCTTCGAGACGGTCACCCTGCTCAGGTCTATAGCCCTGACGACGTCCCTGAGGTCGCTCCGGAGGAGCACGATGCTCCCGGCCTGCTTCGCGATGTCCGTGCCCGAGCCGATGGCTATGCCCACGTCGGCTGCCGTGAGGGCCGGTGCGTCGTTTATGCCGTCGCCAACCATCGCCACCACCTCTCCCGCCTCCCTCATCTCCCTGACGATGCGCGCCTTCTCCTCGGGCATCAGCGAGGCCCTGAACTGGTCTACGCCGACGATCTCGGCAATCGCCCTCGCGGTGACCTCGTTGTCCCCCGTCAGCATCACGGTCCTAATACCCCTCCTCCTCAGCTCTGCCACCACCTCCCTCGCCTCTTCCCGGGGACTGTCCATGAGGCCGATCGCACCTGCGAGGACGCCGTCGACCGAGACGACGACCGTCGTCATCCCTGCCCTCTGCATCTCGGCGATCTGGTCCTGCACCAGACCGTCCCCCACCGGGGGCACCGCGCTCCTCACCAGGGAAGTGCTCCCAACGAGGACCCTCCTGCCCATCACCTCGGCCTCCACCCCGAGCCCCGGCCGCGTGACCGCAAGGGAGGGCTCTGCGGGATTCATGCCCCTCCTTCTGGCGTGCTCGAGGACCGCCAGGGCGATGGGATGGTTCGACGACCTCTCGGCGGAGGCGGCGTAGAACAGCACCTCGTCCTCGCCGAAGCCGTTGAACCCCACCACCCTGACCACCTCAGGCCTCCCGAGCGTGATGGTCCCTGTCTTGTCGAAGGCCACCGTCGTCACCCTCCTCAACAGCTCCAGCGCCTCGCCCGACCTGATCAGGATCCCCCTCCGAGCCGCCCTTCCAGCGCCGATCATTATGGCCGCAGGCGTAGCGATGCCGAGGGCGCAGGGACACGCGATGATCAGCACCGAGACCGCCACAAGAACCGCGAAGTTCAGGGGCATCCCGGCCACGAGGCTCCAGAAGAGGGAGGCTCCCAAGGCCACCGAGACCACGACGGGGACGAAGACCGACGCCACCCTGTCGGCCAGCTGCTGGAGCGGGACCCTCGAGAGGATGGCCTCCTGGACCGTCCTGATTATCTGGTGGAAGGTCGTCTCGTAGCCGGTCCTTGTAGCCCTTACCTTGATCAGGCCGGTGAGGTTGACGGTACCCGTGATGACCTCGTCGCCCACCGACTTCTCGACCGGAACGCTCTCGCCGGTCATGGAGGACTGGTCGACGCTCGTGAAGCCCTCGATGACCACGCCGTCAACCGGTATCCTCTCGCCGGGCCTCACGACAACGGTCTCTCCCGGCTGCACCTCCTCGGCTGGGACCACGACCTCTTCGCCGTCCCTGATCACGGTAGCCCTGTCGGGGTGCATCTCGTAGAGCGATCGGACCGCCTCCTCGGCCCTCACCCTCACCCGGTGCTCGAGCGTCCTCCCCAGCAGTATGAAGCCGATTATCAGCGCCGACTCCATGAAGTAGTACCTGTGCTGGCCCGTCGGAGCAGGCAGCAGCGACGGCAGAACGCCGAGGTCCTGCAGGGCGATGATCGTGCTGTAGGCCCATGCGGTCGTCGTGCCTATGGCGATGAGGCTGTCCATGTTGGCCTGCCTCGCCTTGATCGCGTCGATCAACCCCCTGTAGAACCGGAGACCGGCCGAGAACTGGACCGCCGTCGCCAGCACCATCAGGAGCAGGGCGTTCGGGTGGAGGTTCAGGAGGGCCGGGAGGAGGAACTCCGAGGCAGCGATGAACGAACCCGTCGCGATCGCAAACGCCACCATGTACCTCAGCCGCCTCAGCTCGACCTCAGGCTCGAGGAACTGGAGCATGCACGACTGGCTGCAGAAGTAGTAGAGCACGCCGTTCTTGGAGACCTTGAACTCGGCCGTGGACTCGTCGACGTACATGCCGCAGATTATGTCACGCGCCATCTACGCCACGGCAACCGGCCGAATGTCACTTAAGTAGTTATAACGACATATCGGAATTGACGACGGTGATGTCGTGCGAGTCCTTGAGGGTCAGCGTCAGGCGTCACGCCGCGGCCACCGCTCTGCTGACGGTGCTCTCCTACTCGGTCCTGACGTACCTGCTGACGTCCCACAGAGCTCTGCAGCACGAGAGCCCGTTGCTGGGAGTGCTACCCCACGTCATAGCGGCCGTCAACCTGGCCGGCGTCGTCTCGCTCCAGCTCGGATACAGGGCTATCAGGAGGGGTGACGTCAGGTCCCACAGGAACTTCATGGGGCTGAGCTTCGTGCTGATAGCGACCTTTCTCACCCTCTACGTCACGCGGCTCCTGCTCGGCGGGACCGAGGTCTACAGGGGGCCACAGGTGATCAGGGACTTCGTCTACCTTCCCGTCCTGACGGTCCACCTGACGCTCTCGATCGCCTCGGTGCCTCTTGTGCTCTTCAACGTCCTCACCGGCCTGACGCTACCTTACGGATCGATCGGCAGGACGCCCCATCCGAGGGTCGGGAAGGTCGCCTACCTCTGCTGGTCCCTCAGCTTGGTCCTCGGGATCGTGGTCTACCTCCTGCTGAGGTGGACGTGAGCTCCCGGTCCGCTCATGCCTCAGCCCTTGACCTCGACCGGCCTCGAGATGGCCGCGATCCTCTCCATCATCCTCCTGTTCTCCTCCCTCAACCTCTCGACCTCCTCCCTCAGCGCCTTGTACTCGGTCCCCCTCTCGAGGGCCTTCCTGACCTTCTCGGCCGCGTCCCTCGCCGCCCTCCTCACCATCTCGTACTGGTCGTTCTCGGCCATCTGGTTGAGGATGCCGAGGACCTGGGGCGTGACGAGCTCGGAGCAGGCAGCGACCACGGCCCTCCTGACCCTGTAGCTCTCGTCCCGGGAAAGCTCCCGCAGCCTCTCGATGACCTCCCTCCTCCCCGGGAACCTCCCGAGAAGCGAGACGGCGACGGCCCTGACGTGGCTCGGCCTGTCGTCCTCGGCGTACCTCATGACGACCTTGAGCGATTCCTCATCGCCTATCTCCGCGAGGCCCCTGAGGCATCCTGCGGTGATGACGTGATTGTGCGAGGGGTCGTCGATGTGCTTCAGCAGGACCTCCCTCGCCTCCTCCCTCCCCACCTTGCCGAGCGATGACGCTGCAGCCTGCCGCGTGATGTGGAGCGACTCGGGATCTAAGACTTTCCCGACCAGGCCTGCCTCCTCCAGCTCCCTTCCGAGCCCGGTCACGGACCTGACGATCTCC
>AWOE01000022.1 GCA_000494145.1 Candidatus Calditenuaceae archaeon JGI OTU-1
CTGGTGTACGACGAGGTGACCTACAGCATACTCGCCTCCTCCGTCGAGACGCGCCTCCGCTCTGAGGGGTTCGAGGTCTTCGGGCATACGGTTACAGGTGCCGACGAGCGGAACGTCGAGGCGGTCGAGTCCCTGATGGCCGGGGCCGGACTCGGCGTGGCGATCGGTGGAGGCACGGTCATCGACGTCTGCAAGCTTGCGGCTCACAGGTCGAGGAAGCCCTTCGTCTCCGTCCCCACGACCCTCTCCCATGACGGCATAGCCTCACCGGTGGCCTCGATCGCCTTCAGGGGGAGGAAACACAGGGCGAGCGTCGCTGCAACCGGTCCCATCTCGGTCGTCGCGGACCTCAGCGTCCTCAGGTCTTCGCCGAGGAGGCTGAAGGTCGCAGGAGCAGGCGATCTGCTGGCGAAGGTCACGGCTCTGAAGGACTGGGAGCTCGGAGCGCTCCACTCGGGCGAGGTCGTCTGCGAGAGGGCCTACGCCGCTGAGCTCGAGGCGATCAGGTGCGCCGAGGAATTCGTCGTCGGAGCGACCGATGACGTCGAGGTCCTGCTGAGGGGTCTTCTCCTCTCGGGCATCGCGATGTCCCTCGTCGGCTCCTCGAGGCCCGCCTCGGGATCCGAGCACCTGATCTCGCACCAGATAGACGCTCTGGGCAAATCGAGGGGGCTCCACGGTGAGCAGGTGGCTCTGGCGACGGTCCTGATGGCGAGGTACCACGAGTCCCTGAACGGGAGGTGGTGGCGCGATCCCCGGCTTGGGTGGCGCTCGGTCAGGGGCCTCCTCGAGGCCGCGGGAGCTCCCACGTCCTTCAGGGACCTCAACCTAGAGAGGGAGGATGTGGTCGAGGCGGTCGTGAGGGCACCGGAGATCAGGCCTGAGAGGGTTACGATCCTGCACATCGGGAGGCCCGGAAGGGAGGAGGTGGAGAGGCTCCTCGACGAGACGGGGCTCATGTGAGTTCCTCCTCTCGACCATCTTCCCCGAGATAGCAGGTCACGACTCGTCGGAAAGCGCAGGTCCTCGAAGGATCCGGAGACAGGGACGGACCCGTGGTCGTCTGGGCCGCCGACAGCTTTGGGCCGGCGAAAGGGGCGTCTCGCTTTTTAACGACCCCGGATCACTTGATTCCGGCTTGGGCGTCAAGCTGGGCGACATCATACCGCCTGAGGCGGTGGAGGAGGTCAACCTCCAGTTCTTCAACGGCAAGTCCGTGGCGATCGACGGCTTCAACACCCTCTACCAGTTCCTCGCCATCATCAGGGGGCCGGACGGAAGGCCCCTCATGGACAGCAGGGGCCGCGTCACCAGCCACCTCAGCGGCCTCTTCTTCAGGACCATCAACCTCCTTGAGGAGAACGTCAGGGTGGTCTACGTCTTCGACGGCCAGCCGCCGGAGCTGAAGAAGGAGACGATAAGGAAGAGGGTGGAGGCGAAGAGGGCCGCGGCCGAGAAGTACGAGCAGGCGGTCAAGGCCGGGGACCTGGAGGCGGCGAGGAGGTACGCGTCCCAGACCGCTACCCTCGAGGAGTACATGCTCCAGTCGGCGAGGGAGCTGCTGGAGGCGATGGGCGTCCCCTACGTGATGGCGCCCTCAGAGGGAGAGGCGCAGGCGGCCTACATGGCGATGAAGGGCTACGTCTGGGCCTCGGCCTCGCAGGACTACGACTCCATCCTCTTCGGCTCCCCGAGGCTTGTCAGGAACCTCTCCGTCGTCGGCAGGAGGAAGCTCCCCGGGAGGAAGGAGTACGTCGAGGTCAGCCCGGAGCTGCTGAGGGCCGAGAAGCTCTTCTCCTCGCTCAACCTGACGCGCGAGCAGCTGATCGACGTGGCCATCCTGATAGGGACCGATTACTTCGAGGGCGTCAAGGGCGTCGGGCCGAAGAGGGCCCTCCAGCTGATCAGGGAGTTCGGGAGCGCCGAGAAGGCCCTTAGGGCACTCAACGTCGAGCCCAAGGTCGACGTCGAGGAGGTCAGGAAGCTCTTCCTCAGCCCGCAGGTGACCGACGACTTCAAGCTCGAGTGGCGCCCTGTCGATCCGGAGAGGGTGAAGCGCGTCCTCTGCGACGAGCACGACTTCTCCGAGGAGAGGGTGGAGAAGGCGATGAGGGAGCTGTTAGAGAGGCAGCGCAAGACGGCCGGCGAGACGAGGCTCGACCAGTGGTTCTGAAAGGCAGGAAGAGGAGAGCGGAGAAGGGACCAGGACCGGGAGAGGGATCTGAGTTTTTCGGTCCGGCCGATCACTTGACGCCGACCAGCGTCACCAGCTTCCTCTCCTCGTCGAGGCTGTGGACCCTCACGATCCCGTTCAGCTCCAGCACCAGCAGAGCCCTCCTCAGGTCGTTGAGGCTGAGGTCCCGACCCTTCGACTGGAGGGCCTTGTGAAGCTGGGACTCCATCATCTTGCCGCCGTTCTTTTTCAGGACCTCTGTGACGGCGCTGAGGAAGTCGGCGCTCGGCATCGGACACTACCCGAACATGATCAGGGGCCGCTCGGAGCTCCTCAGAACCT
Organism: Candidatus Calditenuaceae archaeon JGI OTU-1; assembly: GCA_000494145.1. Classification (GTDB taxonomy): domain Archaea; phylum Thermoproteota; class Nitrososphaeria_A; order Caldarchaeales; family Calditenuaceae; genus Calditenuis. The sequence goes on from AWOE01000022.1 coordinate 2,516, forward strand.
CCGAGATCTTCTCGTACTCCTTCAGCATCTGCGGGTTGATACTCGGCTTGACGAGCTTCAGCGCCTCCTGGAAGTCGGCCCAGGTCACCAGCTCCGCGTCAGGGCTCCTCCTCAGAGCCGCGAGCCCTGCCTCCCTGCAGAGCGACTCGAGGTCAGCGCCGGAGTACCCCTCGGTCATCGCTGCCAGCTTGGCCAGGTCGACGTCCTCGGCCAGCGGCATCTTCCTCGTGTAGATCTTCAGGACCTGGTACCTGCCCTTCTCGTCGGGCGGAGGAACGTAGATCAGCCTGTCGAACCTTCCCGGCCTGAGGGCCGACGGGTCCATCAGGTCGGGCCTGTTGGTCGCTCCTATCACGATCACGTCCTTCAGCTCCTCGATCCCGTCCATCTCCGCCAGGAGCGTGCTGGTCACCCTATGGGCGACGCCGGAGCTGTCGTCGAGCATGTCCCTCCTCGGTATCAGCGTCTCGATCTCGTCGAGGAATATCACGCACGGAGCCGCCTGCCTTGCCTTCCTGAAGACCTCCCTTATCGCCCTCTCCGACTCTCCCACCCACTTCGAGTAGATCTCGGGCCCCTTGATCGTGATGAAGTTAGCCTCGGACTCGGTCGCAACAGCCTTGGCAAGGAGAGTCTTCCCGCATCCCGGAGGCCCGTAGAGCAGGACGCCCTTCGGCGGCTTGATCCCCAGCTTCTCGAACCTCTCTGCGTACTTTATCGGCCACTCGATCGACTCGATCAGCTTCTGCTTAACGTCCTCGAGCCCTCCTATGTCGTCCCACGTGACGTTCGGCGTCTCGATCTCCACCTCCCTCAGCGCTGTAGGCGTTATCTCCTTGTAGGCCTCGAGGAAGTCCTTCATCGTCACCACCAACTGGTCCAGGATCTCCGGCGAGAGCTTCTCCTCGTTGAAGTCGATGCTCGGGAGGATCCTCCGGATGCACTTCATCGCAGCCTCCCTGCAGAGCGCCGCCAGGTCAGCGCCGGTGTAGCCCTTCGTGATCTCCGCCAGCTTGTCGATGTCGACGTCAGGGGCCAGCGGCATCCCCCTCGTGTGTATCTGCAGTATCTCCTTCCTGCCCTTCTTGTCGGGTATGCCGATCTCGATCTCCCTGTCGAACCTTCCTGGCCTCCTGAGGGCCGGGTCGAGGGCATTAGGCCTGTTCGTGGCGCCTATCACGATCACCTGGCCCCTGCTCTCGAGGCCGTCCATCAGCGCCAGCAGCTGGGCGACGACCCTCTTCTCGACCTCGCCGGTCACCTCGCTCCTCTTAGGAGCTATGGCGTCGATCTCGTCGATGAAGATGATGCTCGGCGCCTCCTCCTCGGCCTTCCTGAAGGTCTCCCGCAGCTTCGCCTCCGTCTCGCCGTAGTACTTGTTCATGATCTCCGGGCCGTTGATCAGGAAGAAGTTCGCCTCCGCCTCCGTCGCGACTGCCTTGGCGAGGAGAGTCTTCCCGCATCCCGGAGGCCCGTAGAGCAGGACGCCCTTCGGCGGGTCGATACCGAGCTTCTGGAAGAGCTCCGGATACCTCAGGGGCAACTCGACCATCTCCCTGATCTTCTGTATCTGCTCGTGGAGCCCTCCGATGTCCTCGTAGGTGACGTTGGTGCTGAGCATCTTCTCCTGGACGGGCCTGCTGTGGATCACGAGCTTCGTCTTCGGTGTGATCTTCACGACGCCCGATGGCCTGGTCTGGAGCACCGCGAAGTTGAAGAGGTTGCCGAAGAAGAGGACCGGGATCACGTTCTTCTGGACCAGCGGGTACTCGATCAGCCTGCTCTTGACGAGCTTTGTGAAGTTCTCGTCGGGCTTGATCGTGTTGTTCACCGGCGCCAGGACCACCAGCTGGGCCTCCTTCACGTTCGCCTTCCTGACGATGACGTACTCGTTCAGCGATACGCCGGCGTTGCTCCTGATGTAGCCGTCGATCCTGATGATGTCCTTCTCCTCCTCGAGGTACCCGAGCCAGAGCGTCGCGGCTGCGAGCTTCCTTCCCCTGATCTCTATTATGTCGCCCGTCGCTAGACCTGCCGAGGCGCCCACCTCCCTGTCTATCCTGGCGATGCCGTAACCGACGTCCCTCTGCCGGGCTTCAGCGACCCTCAGCCTCAGCTCCTTCACCGGCTGCTGCTCCTCAACCATCCGTCCCGTCAACCCCTAAAGGGTCTAATGAATCTTCACGGTCCAATCGATCAGAAGGGAGGCGAATTTCCGTTGAAACTGTACTACGTTCGTCCGGGTCACCGAACGACCTCGGAGACTTCGGCGGCGCGGATCGAGTAACGATTAATTTTTGATGCGAAGGTTCTCAGTCCGATGAGAATTGGATAGGGAGCTGTTCTCGGAGCCGGTGAAGGCGGTGGAGGTCGGCGAGAAGAGGATCTCGGAGCTCGTGGAGGCGATGAGGGAGACCGCGTATCAGGCCCGCTCCCTCGGAGAGGTCCTGAGGGTCTGGGAGGAGGCGATAAGGGCGGAGGACACCGTCATCTTCCTGGGCCTGGCCGGTTCGATGAGCACAGCCGGGCAGTGGAAGATGGTCAAGTGGCTCATCGAGCGGAGGTTCGTCGACGTGCTGGTCTCGACCGGAGCGAACGTCACCGAGGACCTCGTCGAGGCGATGGGCTTCAGGTACTGGAAGGGGACGCCGCACGTCAACGACGAAGAGCTGAGGGCGAAGAGGGTCTACAGGTTCCACGACGTCTTCGTGAGGGAGAGCGATTACATCGAGATGGAGATGATGCTGGCCGACTTCATGAGGAGCCTCGACTCCTCGAAAACCTACTCCTCGGCCGACCTCCTCTTCCTTCTCGGCAGGTACCTCGAGGAGAGGAAGGTGGACGGCATCGTCACCTCAGCCTACAGGAAGAGGGTTCCGGTCTTCGTCCCCGCAATCGTTGACTCCGGCTTCGGCGTCGCCTACCTCCTGAACAGGTACAGGGACAAGGGGTTCAGGATCCTCGTCGACCAGTTCAAGGACTTCGAGCAGATCGTGACGATCAAGTCGAGGTTCTCCGACAGTGCTGCGATCTTCATCGGAGGAGGCGTCCCGAAGGACTTCATACAGCTCGCTGCCGTCTCGGTCGACGTCCTCCTCTCCGGCGACATGCTGAACACCAGGCCCCACAGGTTCGCGGCCCAGGTGACTACCGACAGCCCCTTCTGGGGAGGGCTCTCCGGAGCGACGCTCGAGGAGGCGGTGAGCTGGGGGAAGGAGTCGAAGCAGAGCCTGAAGGCCCAGTGCTTCTGCGATGCGACGATAGCTCTCCCTCTCCTCACCCACGCCCTCAACGAGAAGTTCAGGGAAGGGAGGAGGGGCCCCGACCTCTCCTGGGTCTTCGGGGACCTGATACCTTGATGAGATGGCTTTTGATAACGACAGCGGGTGTAACGCATGCCGCTCCTTGACGCATCGCTGATCCAGCTGGCCCAGATGAAGCGGCTCCACTACAAGATCTGCAGGAAGTGCGGTGCGAGGAACCCTCCGACGGCCGAGAAGTGCAGGAAGTGCAGGAGCTACAACCTCAGGTGGAAGAAGAGGGAGCTGGGCAGGAAGTGATCGCACGCCCTCCAAACGCCGGTCATCCCCATGTCCGTTCGGGCTCCTGACGGTGACGTTTACGCGTCGCTCAGGGCAGCAGGCGAGATAGCCAAGAGGGTGAGGTCCGAGGTCGTCGGCAGGGTAAGGGACGGCGTCTCGGCGCTGGAGCTGGCCACATGGGTCGAGGAGAGGATAAGGGAGCTCGGCGGTGGAGTGGCCTTCCCCTGCAACATCGGCGTCAACGAGGTCGCAGCCCACTCGACGCCCTATCCCGACTCGGACTACTTCCTGAGGAGAGGAACCTTGGTCAAGGTGGACCTGGGCGTGGAGGTCGACGGCCTCGTGGCGGACACCGCCGTCACCGTCGCTCTGCCCGGGGCCGACGAGGGCCTTGTGGTGGCTGCCGAGAGGGCGCTGGAGGAGGCGTTGCGGACGGTCAGGGCGGGTGTGAGAGTCAGGGCGATCGGCGAGGCCATCAGCAGAACCATCGGATCCATGGGGTACCGGCCGATATCCAACCTCTCGGGCCACCAGATCGAGCGGTACAACCTCCACGCCGGGGTATCGATACCGAACGTCCCCGCTGGCGAGGAGAAGCTCGAGGCCGGGAAGGTCTACGCCGTGGAGCCCTTCGTCACGACGAGGTCCGGTGCGGGCGTGGTCAGGCACCTCGACCGCGTCGAGATCTTCCGCGTCTCGGAGGACTCCGTCATCAGGGCCAGGCGACTCGGCGAGAGGCACGAGGCCCTAGTGAGGAGGATCCTCGAGGCGACGAGAGGATTGCCCTACGCCCTCAGGTGGTTCCCCGACGTAGACGGCAACCTCCACAACCTCCTTTACCGCAGGGGGATCGTCAAGGGCTATCCGGTGCTGGTCGAGGCATCGGGCGAGCCCGTGGCGCAGGCCGAGCACACGGTCGTCGTCTGGGAGGACGGATGCGAGGTCCTGACCTGATCGGATCCCTGATTCACTTGCGCTGCTTCTGCTCCTCGACGTGGATGCTCACCACGGTCATCGACTCGGCACCGCACTTCGGACACTTCATCGAGACCTCCTTGAAGACGTAGTCTCCCTGCTGGTAGGGCCTGCTGTGGACCGTCCCGCAGGAGTTGCACTTCAGGAAGGTGGTCGGAGATATGGCCGGCCTCAGGAGCTCGTCCCTGCTGCCCGAGAACATCTCAGAGGACCGGTGACGGACCTGGATAAAGCGTTAATTACCGACGGGGGAGACGGAGCGGTGTTGAGGAGGGTCTCTCCGAGGGCGCTGAGGAGGATGCAGGAGAGGCTCCTGAGCTCCGCCGGGATAGAGGTGAACGAGCTCGGTGAGGCGGACGTGACCATCGATTTCGGCGACCGGAAGGTGACCCTCAGGAGGGCGAAGGTCGTCCAGGTCGAGGGCCCCATCGGCAAGATGTACCAGATCGTTGGAGGCGAGGAGGTCTCGGGTGAAGCCGTCCCATCGGCTCCGGGGGCAGAGCAAGGGATCGAGATCTCGGAGGAGGACATGGCGCTCGTGGCCGCTCAGGCAGGGGTCTCGGAGGAGGAGGCGAGGAGGGCGCTGATCGAGGCGGGAGGCGACCTCGCGAGGGCCATACTCTCCCTCAGGAGCAGGGGACACGGCGGATGATCAGACGCCGATGTAGTGGATCTTCAGGTGCTCGCGCAGCAGCTCCTCGTAGGGCGTGACGTAACCGTATGCCCGAAGACCTCGAACCCCTCAGAGCGGAGGCGCGTCTCGACGGAGGAGGCGAGTATGCTGTAGGTCACCTCGTCGTACACCAGAACGACGCCCTTCCCGGGCCCGTGATCCCTGAGGAGGTCCAGCAACACCTCGGCCGCATCGCCCTCAGTCAGCAGAACCCGAGGGGCCCTCGGCGGAGAGGCGTGGCAGTCGCAGGAGGTGCGCGCCAGAACCCTCTCGATCTCCGACGTGAGGTCCCTCAAGCCGACCGGGCCTTAGCCAGCAGGCCTTCGATGCCACCGAGCGCCCTCCTGACCCTCTCGGCCCTGATGCCCGATATCTGGGCTATCAGCTCGCAGCTCCTGCAGACCTCCCTGAAGGTCGGCGACCCGCAGAACCTACACCTCCCTCCCCCAGCTGCTCCCTCCTTGACGGCCTGGGACGAGAGGAGGCGGCCCTCGATGGCCATCAGCGCGGCGTAGAGCGAGCCGGGGAACCTCTCCTCGAACTCGGTGAGGAAGGACCTGATCAGGAACCTCTGGGAGGCGTGGCCGTAGGGGCACTCGACCTCCTGCATCGGTATGCCGTTGTAGTAGGCGTAGAGGATGACCTCCCACTGAGGCGTGAGCCTGAAGGGCGATACCCTCGGGATAACGCCCTCGCCTTCCCTCCTGACGCCGAGGAGGTGGTGGTTCAGGTCTCCCCTGAGGATGTTCATCAGGTAGGTCTGGACGATGTCGTCGAGCGTGTGGGCCGTCGCTATGACGGTGGCGTTAGCCTTCATGGCGCCGATCTCGATGGCCCTCCGCCTCATCACGCCGCAGACTGTGCAGGGCCCCAGCCCCAGCTCGTCGAGGTAACCGTCCCTCACCACCTCGTCCATCGAGAGGCCGTAGAGCTCGTCGAACGAGACCACGACCTGCTCTATCCCCAGCTCCTCGCACGCCCTCCTCGCGTAATCCAGAGCCTCCTCCCTGTACCCCCCAATCCCCTCGTCGACCGTGACGGCGACCAGCTCGGCCCTCGGGAACCTCCTCTCGATCTTGGCGAGGACCTTCAGCAGGGACAGGCTGTCCTTCCCACCGGAGAGGGCCACGGCTATGCGGTCGTCCTCGCGCAGCATGTCGTACTTCGTGATGGTCCTGTAGACCCTCCGCTCGAAGGTCTCGAGGAAGCAGGCCCTGCAGAGCCTCTCCCCCGAGTACCTCCTGACGACCGCCACCTGACCCCTTCCGCACCTTCCGCAGACCTCGCCCATCCTATCGGGCAGTCCCAGGGCTGAGTAATGAGCGTGCTCGCACCCCCACGCTGAGAGGCCCTCTCTCGTCTCTCGACGTCAGGCCATTTCCTCTGGAAGAGGTTCATATCCCGGGGAGGAGGGACCGAGCCGGTAGGGATGTTGGGTGCCCTGGGATCTGTCCTGAACGGAGTCGTCTCGGCGCTGAGGTCCCTCGACAGGCGCGTGAGGGGTCCTGGGCTCGTGGAGTTCGCGGTCCTCTCCCTTGCCGTCGCAGCCGCCTTCATGGTCAGGGTCCTCCCGGGGAGGTGGGGGCCGATCCTCAGCGAGTTCGACCCCTGGTGGCATTACACCGTCGCCAGAATGATCATCGATCGGGGCTGGTCAGGGTTCCTCGAGTTCAGGGACCTCGTCGACACCATGTCCTGGCACCCGACAGGCCTGAACGTCGGCTCCACCTTCTACCCTGGCGTCGCCTTCGCCATGGCCTTCATCTACCTCCTGCTGAGCAGCCTCGGGATCTCGGTCTCGCCGCTCGAGCTCGCGGCGATACTCCCGGTCTTCTACGGCATGGTAACCGTGGTCGTCGTCTATCTCTTCGCCCGCTACGCGCTCGGCAGGGGGCCGGCCCTCGCGGCGGCTCTCCTCCTCGCGGTCAGCAACGCCCACATCTCAAGGACCCACTACGGATGGTTCGACGACGAGGCCCTCTCGATACCGCTGATGCACGCGGGCTTCCTCCTGTATCTGGTGGCGATCGACGAGAAGAGGTCGCTGAAGGGCTCGGCCCTCTACGGCCTCCTGACGGGCCTCGCGCTCGGCGGCGTCGTGGCCACATGGGGTGCCCACAGGTTCGCGATAGTGCTGATACCCGCCTTCACGGCCCTCCTCGTCTTCCTCGGCCGCTTCAGACCGAACCTCCTGGTGGCGTACCTCCTCACCTTCGCGACCTACACGTTCGTGGCCCTCAACGTCCCGAAGCTCGGCCCGCGATACCTCACGGAGCTGAGCCTCGCCATCGGCTGGCTGACGATCCCCTACCTCGCCCTCGGATGGTATGCGTACAGGAGGTTCGACGAGGTGAGGCAGCTACTCGTGCTCAGAGGTGTCGTGATCGCTGGCGCCGTCCTCCTCCTGGTCCTCACGGTCCTCGGGACCCTCGACCTGCCCGGCCTGAAGTTCTTCTCGGTGCTGGTGCCGACGCTGAGGGGCGCCCTCCCGATAGTCCAGTCGGTCGCGGAGAACCAGCTGGCTACGTGGGGTTCCCTCTTCCTCGACTTCGGACCGACCCTGCCGTTCGCCCTCCTCGGGATCTACCTGCTGGTGAGGAGGGGGACCGACGAAGCCGTCTTCCTGACGCTCTACGCTGCTGCTGCGCTTTACGCCGCCGGTTCTATGGTCAGGCTCGCCCTCCCGACCTCTCCTCTCGTCGCGGTCCTCGCGGGCCTCGGCCTCTCGCACGTCCTCGAGAGCTCCTTCAGGTCAGCCTTCGCAGCCCAGCTCAGGAGGCCCTCGATCCAGAGGAGGGCCTTCGTCGCGGTCCCGCTAGCCGTGCTGCTGGCCCTCTCGCTCTACTACCTCCCGAGCGGAGCAGGAAACCCGCTCCAGGTCTCGGGGATTGACGCGGCCAACGTCCCCCCGACCGTGCTGACGAGCAGCGTCCCGACGAGGCAGCCGCTCCTAGACTGGGTGAAGGCCGCCGAGTGGATGAAGTACAACCTCCCTCCGACCGCGGTCGTGGCCTCTTGGTGGGACTACGGGAACTGGATCTCCCGCCTCGGCGAGCGTAAGAGCATCATAGACAACACGACCATCGACAGCAAGCGGATAGCCCTGATAGGATACGCCTTCATGTCGCCTCCCAACGTGAGCAGGGCCATCTTCAAGGAGCTCGGAGCCACGCACGTCCTGATCTTCATCACCTTCGCGCCCTTCGTCGGTGGCACCACCGGAGGGCAGCTGCTCTTCTTCGGAGACGAGTCGAAGTGGTACTGGATGCTGAAGATCGCGAACCAGGAGGCCAAGAACCTCGGCCTCGAGCCGATCGACGAGGAAAGCCTCCTCGGACCCGGAGGTTCACCGGTTAACGCGCAGCAGAAATTCTGGGACGAGACGACGCTGGGCCTCATGATCCCGTACAAGCCCGTCAGGACCGGGACGCAGACCTACTACGTCTACGACCCGAAGGAGGTACCGGGATACAGGCTCGTCTACTCCTCGAGCCCGCCCTACAGCATCAACACCTACGCCTACGTTTACATCTACGAGATAGTCGACTGACGCCGATCGTCGCTCCGCTCCGATCCGCCGAGCTTTTCAATTCCTTCTCCGGATTCCACTCATGAGGGTCTTCACTGATTTGTCGACGCCTGTCTTTCTTTCAATTCCTTCTCCGGATTCCACCGACCAGCTCCGCCACGTCTTCTTTGAGGAGAACCTGAAGACTTTCAATTCCTTCACCGGATTCCACAGATGAGTGAGAAGCCCGAGGTCATGCTGGGCAAAATCCTCTTTCAATTCCTTCACCGGATTCCACTTTTATCCCTGCGGAGCGATGTATAAGTCTTATTAGCTTCTTTCAATTCCTTCACCGGATTCCACCGGAGAGACGACCGGAGGAGGATGCGTTTTCTAAAATTTGCTTTCAATTCCTTCACCGGATTCCACGATGGTGCTGCTCTCCTGCTCCATCCCATCTATTCCAGTGAACTTTCAATTCCTTCACCGGATTCCACCGCACCATGGCGCATCGGCTTAAAAAGCCTGAAGCTTGTCTTTCAATTCCTTCACCGGATTCCACTTTACGTGTGGCAGACTACTAATTCAGAAACTCATGAAACTTTCAATTCCTTCACCGGATTCCACGAAACCATATAGCGAGCCAGCTTTATTGGCCGACGCCACAGCTACTTTCAATTCCTTCACCGGATTCCACACAAAGCTATGAATACGCCAGAATATCGGCCGACGAGAAACTTTCAATTCCTTCACCGGATTCCACTCGAGAGAAACGATTGCGATCACGACGTTTGTTCCAGCTGCTTTCAATTCCTTCACCGGATTCCACCGAAGCCTTATATCATATAACTTTGGCTTTATTTAACCATATCTTCCGAATCCCTTCGACTATTGTCTAATTCGGGCATTCTCGGACGTTTTCCGGGAAATCGCCCTTCAGGACCCTCTCTGTCCCCCAAAATCTTTACAATAGGAGTTCCTGGAGAAACCTTTTTCTCTGAGCCTCCAGAAGAGCCGGACCTGCAATAAGAGAGGTAGCCGCAGTTGAGGCATCTGGAGAGCGGGGCTCTGACGCCGGGGTCTCTCTCCATGAGGACCATCTCGTGCATGCTGCTCAGCATCCTCCTCACGATGCCCTTGATCTCGTCGTCTATCAGCGTCTCAACGATTCGCTTGTCTTTCAAGTAGTACACGTATCCCCTTTTCACCGTCGAGCCCAAGTTATCCTCAACCAGAAGTGCGTATGCTGCCAACTGGACCCTGTGGTCCCACTTGATCCTACCTCCAAGCGACTCGGACCATTTGACCTCGACCGGGACTAGCTCTCGGTCCCTCGTCACGAGAAGATAGTCCAATTTGCCCACAAGGCCCAGCCTCTCGCTTTCGAGTTCCAGTCCCCTCAAAACCCTGCTAACACGTAGCTTGGCGAGGAGAGGTGTTATGAAGCTCGTATCGTGCTCCTCCGCCCCCATCTCCATAGCCTCACTCACCCTCTCCTCGAGATGTAGCACATGGGTGATGAAAACAATCCTCGGACAATACGCGTATCGCTTTACGTCGACAACGGTGAAGAACCCTTGTTCAACTGAGCTCATAAAACATATCCCTCCTCGTCGTAATCGAATTCAACACCTATCACCGTCCGCATATTATAGCTCGCCGGCGTCAGAGGATAGATCTGCACGTTCGCCTTCGCGCCCTTTACTAAACGTCTCAGACCGGCCTCTATATCGGCTCTCTGAGAGCTGCTGAGATCCCCTATAAACGCGCTCTTTTGGATCCTCTTGAGTCCCTTACTCTTCAAGAACTCAGCAACTTTGTTCCTCACATCGTCCTCAGTAATATCATAAATGATAAGAGTCAGCAACTGTGGCTCACCACCTCGACTTATAGGGCGTATATCTCTGATGACCCTGTAAATGCATCACAAGCCTCCTGGCCTGCGTGACGATTAGCTCGTTCTTCGGCGGCTTCCCCTCTTTCATGTAATTGATTATGTGAGTCCAGATGGACCTTGCGGCCCCCTCCTTCTGCTGCTTCAGCGAAATAAAGACCTCCTTGTTGGATCTCGCTAATCCGATCAGAGGCCTATCGACTATGATAGGTCTGAACTCCTCCATCAGGTCTAGTACCAACGCTGGTCGCCCAGCCCTCGGTTTGTGAAGAAAACCTAGGTATGGATTTAGCCCAGCTAGGAATATTGAGCGCCATACCTCCTTCCTCAGCAGCGCATAACCGATGTTCAGAGCGACGTTAAATGCGTCCAGTTCCCCTGGAGGCGGATTGTTCCTAGTGTACCTGTGGGTGAATCCAATATCGGGGGGCAAAATGGATGCGACAGCAGCCCAGTAAGACCTCGCAGCATGTCCTTCGATAACCAGCAGGTCCTCAACACTCTTCGCCTTACCTAACTCGGATGCAGCCGCGTCTATCTCAGTCGCCTTCGCTAATAAGAGGCCAGCGTCCCTCCCTCCACCTTTCAATCTTCTGGCATTTTCTAAGAGAACCATCCTCTGGTTGTGGAGTTTGCCCTCTAAGAACGACCTAGCTAGGTATAGGGACTCCCCGCTCTCATGACACTTCAGCTGGAGTTGCCAAATTCTCATGACTGTGCCATATTTGTAGGGGATTAGCCTTGCGACAGGTCGATCTCCCCTCATGAAGACCAAGTCGATGCCGAAGGTCGTCGCTAGCGAGATGGCTGCCGATGAGATGGCTGCACCTTCCACCGTGATGACTATGCTCTCAAGTTCAACTGGTGAGGCTTCCCATTTCAGCTCCCCGGCCACCTTAAGGACGAATCTCCCATTCCTCACACCGAGGAAGGATCCGTGCAGATCCACTATTGCCGTCTTACCCATCTGGCCTGCACACCCGGAGATACGGGCATGAAGGGTCGCAATGGCTCGGTAGACCCGGGTCTGTTCCATCTTCGCCCCTCATGAAATAGAGATCCCTCTTCTCGATGAATTCCAACCTCAGGCTATCACCTACCTTCAGTATATTTTCATATACCTTAAACGATCTTTTGTCTTTACTGAATTCTATGTAGAGTATCACAACATGGTTCACTGGGACCATATACTGGCACTCAAAAGCTAGCGCGTAACCAGCCATTGCGACTTCGATATCTCTGCTCGGTCTTCGCGTCTTGAACTCTATCAAAAGTGATGGTGGGACGAGGGCGTCAATTCTGATGTTCCTATTTAAGCCAATTGGTCTACCGTCAACGGGAAACTCACAAATCCATGGAACAACCCTAGAAACAATACTGTCTGGAGCGAGATACCTGCTCTGTTCTATTACATAGTCTAGAGATGCTGAATATGTTAGAGCAGCCCTTTCCCAAATGTTACGTAATACCTGAACGTACTCTTCAGGCAGCCTGTTGGTCCTCATATGAGATAGCTCGCTCATCATCCTAGAGTAAAACTCGGCCCCCGACTTAGGAATGGATGTGTAAAGAATTGCCTTGGCCTTATAGGTTGCTGCGGAGATCACGTGATGCAAAAAGGAGCCGAATCTTAACGCCTCATTAGGTGATTCCCGCTGCTTAAGTCTGTACCGGAGGTATGCAATCCTCCCAGTGGGACATCCAAATCCTAAGTCTGACGCACTTATCTTCAAGCTGCTCGTAGGGAGAAGAGGAGGGGACTTCCAATTCCAGCCCCTCAGCTCTTCACTCACCTCACAAGGACTCTCTTGGATCGTCTTCATGAGTCGCAGAACGTCCTGATAGCTATAGAACGGCATGAGTATACACATCCGCCTTCTTTTATTTCTTTTAGCCATCAAATAGCTGGGTATTTTTCTATTCCTGTGAAAGTTCTGCAAAGAATTTCCTGAACAGTGGTGTTAGCACCGAATATCTCTCGTGAATGGTAAGAACTCTTAGTTTTTCGTCTATAAGTCCCATCCGCTTCAATCTCGAGACCGCTCTGCTCACGTTGCCCTCACTCATGCGTAGAATCCTGGCAATCTCCTTCCTCCTAATACCATCGCGACGAGTAGACGTGCAGGCCAGCACCTTCAGTATGCTGTTAGAGGACACGAGAAGCGGGGATATTACAGGGATAGTAACTCTCTGTCGAGTTGCCTCAACTATGAGGGAGAGCTCATCGACCAGTTTGGGAAACCACATAGAAGCCATCACCATCAAAACCGTTATTATTCTGACACCGCCGCTTAACTCTAATATGATACTGTATCCGTCTCTTTTAGCCGCATAAATTCTGTCAATCAGCTGCTCGAATGACGTTTCAAGCGACCTTAATTCAAGAGCGAGCTCGTCAAGCTTGATTCTCCTACCAGCAGCTCTTAATAGGGTAACTTGACTCTTTACAGCGTTTCTGGCTTGCTCTGCCCTGATGCTCGATCCCTCTTCCGCACTAACTGGATAGACCAAGACTAGCTGTTCACCGCTAGTCAGCTGGAATGCCGAGACGACGTCCAATGCCGCTGTTGGATCGAAGCCAAGGTTGACGAAAACGGACCTCTTAGCCACTCCTATAAGCGGCTCTGCTCCCTAGTAATAAGGTTTGATCTTGATTTGACCGAAGCCGGCAGCCCGAGACCTACCGACACCGACATATTGTGCATAATCCAGCAGCGCAAGTATCTTTCTCAAGGAGTGAGTATTTCTAGAAGCCTTGAGATCGTATAGCACCCACCCCAAAAAGCCCCTTACCAGTCTAGTCTCGTCATAAATAACTGTTACAGGTCTGATCTCGAAGTCGGCCTCTCTCAAAACGTAGTTGGAGTACACCGTGAGATAATAAGTATTCTTAACGAGCATGTGAGATGGGCAGTGTCTGTTCCAATGCTCTATCAGGGAGCCTATCATGAGGGAGGGTATCGGGAAGAGAAAGTGACGGCCAGACATGTACCGATTCTTGCTTGGAAGCTGGAGCAGGACGGGAGTCTCGAACGAGATCTTAATGGCGCTCGGTTTGTTGAAACCGAATGACTCGAAGTCCCTTACCTCGATGTTGACACATTCGATGGAGATGGGAGTGCCGAAAACATCTTCAACAATTGGGCTACTGAGGGATATGAGCTCATTAACGGTCGTTGCTTCATCCGTGATGATTGATGCTGAGAACCTGTAGTAGACCCCCTCCTCTAGAAGCATCAGTTCATGGCTCTTCTTTGTTTTGAACAGCGCTCGTTCACCCCTGTACAACGGAGTTACCGCAATTGGTTTGAAAGTGTTTTCACATTCGCTCATTTTTCTATACAGTTCAGAGAACATATAGAGTATTGTCTTGCTGACCTTTGCAGTAAAGGGCGGAATTACGACTCTTCGTAACGGCATGAAAGTTATGGTGATCCTAGTCACGAATCGTTTGCCGTATAGCAAACCCCCTACTGCTAAGCATATTCAGCCTAGCTCACAATTAAACATTCTTAATAAGTAACACATTCACTTTTGCCGGAGGCCGCCGATTTCAACCATTGCATGTAAAACTCGTACACCGTCTTTTGAAATCGAGAGCATCCTCCTCTACTTTTTGACGCTGCGAGGTAATCACAGACTATGAGACTATCTAGAAGAAGGAATGCTAGCTTTTTGTAGCTCGGTATATTAGCATGGACAATCCTCTCATAGATTTTTGTATGATGGATAGCAGATTCTATAATCATGGTTTGTGACTTTCTAAGACTTTCGAGGACATTCTCGATAACATCTCTGTAGCCTGTTAAGAATCGATTTAGCAGATATCCGAGTTTGTCTAAACATTCTTGGTACTCAGATAAGGGCATCTTCTGTAGTCTCTTACGCAGCTTTTCGACAATCTTCTCTCTAGATCCCATTGCATGGTGGTGGTATAGGATGGAAAATGTTATGGTGTCGTAGTAAGGAGAATGACAACGTTCGCTGAGCCTAAAGATGAATTCGTTTGCGATCGTGGCGGAAATGTATTCGTGACCCGCGAAGCTAAGATACCGCTCCCCAGTTTCCTTGTTCTCTCTCATATTATGGTCCATGTTCTGGTAAAAGGCTTTACCCACGTCGTGAAAAACTATTGATAGTCTTAGAAGTTCTGCGAAGTTCACGTCGCGGGCATATAGCCTCGCTAGTCTACCTGCCCTTGAACTCTCGACCTCTTCTGCATATGATAGTGCTGAGTTTACGTGTTCGTGAAGATACTCCTTAATGAGTATTCCATCTCGTTTAGACTCCAAATAGAAGCTCAAGATGTCGTCATTACACATGTTCTTTCAACGCCTCCTCGATTTCTAACCCGTACTCCGAATTGTACGACCCCTCCACGATAAAGGCCTTGACTCCAGCGGTGTGGATATGTTTGATCACCTTTCTGGCGAGCGATCTCTGCTGTATTTTTGAGCCAATTGAAAGCCAGTCCGGAAGCTCACAGATCTCCTCCTCACCATTTCCAACTATATGTCCCTTCACAAGTCCCTCTTTGAGGAGTCTTTCGAAGACCCTCATCTCCACGGAAACCTCCTCCTTCATCTCGGGACACCTGACCGGGACCAACGCGGACTCCCTCACGAAGCTCCCCTCCATCTTGAAGAAGAGATCGACAGCCTTCGAAATGTCATCAAGGTTTGTGAAAACTGACAACATTTCCTCGATTTCTCGATAATTTATTCGCAGGTCGGCGTCTTGGTACACCTTGTCGAGTAGGCGCTTATAGCCTCTCTCACCGCTGGGGACGTGGAGGCTGACGTTGCCGCGTTCTGCCTCTCTCAGGGCATCCAACGTGGCTGCGCTGAGGCCCCTGTCATAGACCTTGTATAGCTGCCGATCTCTCTCCAAATCGGACTCATACCACACGTAGGCGACTCCCTCCCGCTCGCCCTCGTATCTGAGTAACCTTCCGAATCGCTGTATAATCGAGCACATTGGGGCCAAATCCGTGATGAGCGCGTTGGAGGAGAGGTCTAGCCCGGCCTCGACCACTTGGGTCGCCACGACGATGTACTTACCTTCACTCTTAAGTCTTTGAAGTCTCTCGTGCTTCGCTAGCTTATCGCTCTCCGTAAAGCGCGAGTGGATAAGAAGCCTATTCTCGTAGCCATCCAGAGTCCTGTAGAAGGATACAGCCTCGCCAACCGTGTTGAAGACTACAAGGACACGGCTAAACCCCCTCTCTAGGGTGTCGTCGAGCCAACTTTTTATCACGTCGAACTTAGTGTCGCTGCTAAGTTGCTGAATACGTATCTCGGGCCTCTTTTCGAGGCATGAGGCTATGTACTCGTCGTCCACAGCGGTACTTCTGAACTCCATCCATTCCACTCTATCTCTAAAGCGTCTCAGAGAGCCAAGTATCAGTTCCTTAAACCTTGTCGGCATTGTGGCAGTCATGAAGACTACTCTTTGGTCATGTGATATTATGTGTTCGAGCATGGCGACCAAGAAGGTCAGGGACTTGGACTCCTCTGCTACTAAGTGGACCTCATCCAGCACGATGTCCGACATCATGACAGACGACCATGAGAATAGGTAGTGGCCTCTGCTCGTGTTCACGAATCGGTCCTCTTCCCATCCCCTCACTACGACGTTCAGATCCTCCGGCGCAAGTCCGAACATTGTTAAGGATAGAGTATTTACCGTCGTCAACGTGATCGGCTTGATTAGATAAGGCGAGGACTCTTCATGCATGTAGCGTTTTCCCAGACGTTGCTCGTCTACAACGTTCCTAAGTTTTGAGTATTGATCCTCTAGCAGTGTCCGGAGAGGATAGGCTACTATGAGTTTTCCCGCCTCTTCACTGCTCATCAAGGCCAGCGAGGCGGTTATCGTGGTCTTCCCATAACCTGTGGGAGCCTCGATCACGAAAAGGTTCTTCTCGCCCCAACTCGTCTCGATCCTCTCTATGGCCTCTGATATGAACTTCCTCTCGGTCTTATATCCCAAAGCGTGAAGGGCACGATGGTAATACTCCCTTAGCATGTCGTGCACCCTATAATTGTGTTGCTAAATCTTGGAGACTCTTAAGGAGACGGAGATATCTTTGCGCGACATTCCTTGTCTTTTCATCGCTGCTCACCTTGATGTATGCGTGTTGGAGCTCCCTGATGGCCAAGTATAAGCCCCATCGATCCCCGAGAACAACGTATCTGAAGAACCCGTTAATCGCGGATAGCAAGTTGTTGTACTCAACGTTATCATTCTTGGCGAGTCTTGAGAGAATGACCTCAGACGGGCTCAAAACCTTGGCTATGAGCTGCCAGATCGCGGGAGACTCCCTTTTGTAGAAATTGAGAGGGAGCTGCTGGTAAATCTTGTAGGTCTGTCCCTCCCTAGCAAGTTTCAAAAGAATAAGCGAGATGCTCTTTATGTTGTGTTGACTCATGGCTTCCTGTATTTTCGTGTTGAGAATGGTCTCGACGACAATTAGCTCCTCACTATACTTTTTCTGAATTATATCGGCGAGAATATCCTTCGCCTGTTTCTTGATAATAAACATGGTTCGGACATTTTTGTCACCTGCGAGAATGCTGTCAACCTCTTCAGGTGAGAAGAAGAGCATGTAGTGGATATTATCGCTCGTTGTGATGAAGGACGAGTATAGACCTAGGAGTGCAATGAGGGTTGCCTCGGGTGACATGTAGACCGTCAGCTGCTCTGTCGTGTATGGATGCTCGGTGGACGTGAAGCCTGTGTAGCGCTCGGTCTTGAATAGTTGTAACGCGATGCCACTTCTACCCAATTCCCCAACATCTGTGAGACCTATGAGAACCTTCTTTCTCTTGATCGTCGCGCTGAGCTCTATCCTGTGGCTTATTCTTATGTTTCTACGGTTCTCTAAGATTACTCCTATGATGTCGCCGTACTTTGTCAACTTTTCCTCCTTTTTTCCCTCAATCCCGAGACTACTAAGCAACCGTAACACGGACTCCCTATCGTTTTTCCCTACTATCGATATGTTGAGTGACTTGATTTTCTCCCCTTCCTCACACTTCTCTAGGGCTGAGATGAGGTCGCTTCTAGTGATCGTTAATCTCCTGTGAGGAATGTCTGTCCACTGGGTCGGGGGCACCTCCTGAAGGGTGAAAAGGAGGCCCTCGTATAATAGAAGGTTCCTTAACGAGCCGTCTTGCGGCAGTTTCAGCTCAATAGTTACTTGTTCGGACGTATTCCAATCACCCCCTCGTCTTTCCACTCATAGAAACATATACTGCCCCCCACCTCGACGATGTAGCGTGGCGGTCTCTGGGGCGACTCTATAACAGGGTAGTAGATATCTATGAGGTTCTGTCCCAACACGTAGCTCGTTAAGGGGTCATAGTTGGTAAGTTTGAAAGGGTTTATCGTCTTCTCGAGGATCCATTTGGGCTCATAATTCTGAAGTCTTACCTCGCCACCCTCCAATAGGGGAAATGAATAGTACGTAGTCACTCTTCCGTCCTTGACCTTGGGGGTAAAGCTTTTGACTTCCGTTACGGCCACAAGACTCTCTTTAGATCCGATCCGATGTATTTCCCAGAGATCTTTCTCCTCGAGTCTGACCGTCCCACCACCTCTTACTTTGATCTCGTCGTCATCGAGTGTCAGGAAATACCTTAGGATCGGCCCTTCTTCATTCTCGGAGACGAGGGAAAGAAATGTGCGTCCGTGAGCTGGAGCGTCAAAAGATCCGTACGGATCTTCGGGACTCGGGTACTGTTTCCCTCCTGTTAGTCTCACGGCGATCACCTTGTTGATGTCCGCGAATTTTAGTGGGATGCAGTTAAGGGGTCTGACTCCGATAGCTAGTAACTTGTCGCTCAGTGCCTTGATGACAGACCTTCCTTCCTGCTCTCCTAGCGAGTGCTTCTTCGCAAGGACTTCCGCCACAGCCCCGAGGAACGTAGTTGGGGGCGGGTAGGTGAAGGCAGGGGAGCTCTTCGAGTATCCAACGACCTTAGATTGGAATCCCCAAACGAATTCGAAGTCGATCATAAACCCGATCATGGATCAGCACCAGTGCCAACTCACTTAGGATGCGATCCTCTCCATTATCTTTGCGAATGCATCCGACACGAAGGCCTCGAAACTTCCACCCTCAAAGATATATAGGTCCGTGTTGCTGTTGATTTTCTCCTTCTTCTGCTTCGCTCTATCGATGTAACTCTTAGTGAAGGGACTCGGCACCGTCCAGGGCCTGTCCGAGACAGCTATGACCATGCTCTCCCAATCGATCGTTGGGAGAAATCGCGTCCTCTTAGCACCGAAGCTGTTCTCGACTAGGAGTCTCTCGACGGAATTTAAGAGCGCCAAGGTCCTTTCTAGGCGTTCCTCTTCGCTTACAACGCTCTCACCAGCCCTCTCAATGTTAAAGGTGATCTTTCCGATGAATCTGGTGTCAATGTCGAGACTGAAGGTGTAGACAGTTGAGGTCAGCTCCACATAATATAGCATCTGACCCCGTGTATCCTTCTCGACGAACTTAGTTCCGAGCGCGTACCTGCTATGGAGTTGTGGTTCGACTATGGAGCTCTTCAGGGCTTCCTGCGTCGGGACCATATACCCCGTGAAGAAGTTGGATGTCCTCTTCACGTTCTTTTCCTCGGCATAAAGGAAGCCGCCTATGTCCTCCACAACGCAGTTCTTGATCACTAGTTCTTCTATATCATCGTGTTTTCCTTCAGTGACCGATGGAATGGATTCTGAAAGTATTTTATAATTACTGCTCTTTAGGAATATCCCTTTGCTGCAAAGTTTACAGACAGGAAGGACTTTTCTACCCTTGCCACCATTACTACATTCCTCGGCTAAAATTACCTGTAATGCGTGAGCTACACTCTCACCTGAGATTGCTGGAACGAAATAAACCGAGTAGCTCCCATCATCTTCTCTTAACATAACCGGTACTCTTCTATGTTTGACATAGTTTCCAATAGACTCAGTCATATTCAGTGCTTCTACATTTATCGCAACTCTGCCCCTAATACTGACGAACGAGTCTCTCATCAGGACTCACCCGCCTCTTTCGGCTCGGACCTAGCTCTCCTACTCTGTTCTATGAAGCCGGAGGCCCTTGCTAAGGCCTTTGCACAGAGATAGGACACGACCTCTCGCAGCTTCCTCGCGTCGTCGATGACCATTATCCTGTCCAGCTCCCTTTCGAGATAGTCATGGTTGATCTCTTGGAGCAGCTCAATTGCCTCCCTATTCATTTCTTGAGGAGGGTTCCTCTTCAAAGAATTGAAGTCCCTTAGCGCTTCGCGCAGATAGTGGAGGACGAGGGGCTTGGACTGGGAGTTTGCGATCCTGTCGATGTAGCTGTAGTCCCCTTCATGGGCAAGAACAGCCAGCATATTGGGAATCTGGACGAATCTATCCTCTTGCATGTTCTGTATTGAGAATTGGGCGTTTATAAGATTTGTTAAGCAAAAAGACGAAAAGTGTGCAGGAGAACTCAAAACGGTCCACAGGACCTGTAAAACGTACATGCTTTGGCAGTGAGCTCGGTACTCATCTCAACAGCAATCGGCGGTGTGTCGTCCACGGTTAATCTGTCAGACTATTGGGCCTATTATCGAAGCATCGGCATGCACTGCAGAACCTTTGAACGAGATACTCATTCATGGAGCTCAACAGGTGGGAGCGCTCAAGATCGCCAGGTTGCATCCAACTCCATACCTAACCAAGTCTCGTACGTGTGGTGGAGAGGGCTGGACAGCACAAGGGGATCGGCTGGAGAGCTGCCACAGCTTCCTACGAGGTCGTGCTGGACAGCGGTGTCTTGACGAGCCCAGTTTAGACTTCTCGAGGGTTGAAAACCTTATCGTCGAGGTTCACTACAGGTAATGGGAGCAGGGAGAGCCGTGAAAGAATGCAGGCTCTTGCGACGCATGGTTCAAGTTAGTCCCCCTTTATCTGGACGCAACCTTAACCAGATACCATTTGCTGGCCTGCAGGGGAGAGGTGCCGTGATGGGTGAACCGTGGTGCACGATAACCGTCCTGATCCGAGCATCTCTCCTACCCTAAAGTCTCTGCCCTCTCCGGAGGAGCTCGAAAGACTCGGAATAGAGCTGGTCGTCTCTAAGGATATAGGCTGGAGGAATGCCTCCCGAACCCGCGACATGGGTGCGTCGAAGGCCTAGGGGAGTGGTCCTCTGCTTCTTAGATGACGACTTCTCTTTTAGACTTTTTGGAAGCTTCTCCAAGTTCAACGCATACTTCCCAAAACAACAAAGAGATGGATTGAACCGTTTATGTGTTCAAATCTTGAGCACAGCTCGTCCTAAAATTTTTGTTGAGTCAAGATCATCAAGAGCCTCGTTTACTTGTTCAAGTCCATACAGCTTAAAATATGTCCGCACCTTTTTCTGTGCAGCCAGATTCAGCAACTCTCGTTGATCCAATCTAGTTCCCACCGAGATTGGTACAACGCTTGCCCCCAATCCTATGAGTTCCTCCGGTGTCACAGATAAATGTCCCTCAGCCTCGCTGGGAGCTCCTATAACGGTGACCACCCCTGTCTTGGCTATTATCTTAAATGCTGTGGCGTAGGCCTGCATCCTTGTGGCGCAGACGATTGCGGCTGACACCCTCCCAAATTTGGAGACGATTATGTCTGAGTCCTCTCTGGCGTCTGCCGAGTAATCCGCCCCTAATTCCGCGGCGAATTCCTTCCGCTCCTCACCAACGTCTATGGCTAGAACTCTATATCCGAAGGCTTTCGCGATTTGTACCGCGTAGTGACCCACACCACCGGCAGCCCCTATCACGGCAACCAGTCTTCCAGGGGATATTCCAAGAACCAGATATTCTCTTCACCGCTGAATACGCTGTCACCCCGGCATCGAGCATAGGCCCTGCCTCCTCATCACTCACTGAGTCTGGTATCGGTATCGCGTATTTTTCCCTAATAACTGCATACTCAGCGAAGGTGCCGTTGATCTGCTCACCGGTCGCAATCCGCCGTTCGCACTCGCTCTCAAATCCTGAAAGGCATGCATCGCATACCCCACAAGTGGAGTTGACCAGTGGGACTCCGACCCGTTGTCCCTCTACTACAATGCCCTCACAATTGTTCCCCAACTCCTTTACCCTTCCCACGCCCTCATGTCCAAGAATCTTTACGCCACTGCGTCTAATTATTTCGCTCCTTCTTTTCCAGTATCCCCTAGCAAACGCAAGGTCGGTCCAGCATATGCCAGAAGCCGCAAGCTTCACCAGAACCATGTCCTTTTCCGCTTCAGGTTCCGGGAAGTCAGTCACGTATTTTAGAGGCTTTCCGATATCCTCTAAGACTGCCGCCCTCATGTTTCGCTGCTCTAAACGTGTGATATTTGTGATATTTAAGTATTGTTGAACGTACTACTCGACGATGACAAATCAAACCCTAGAGTTTGTCAGGTGAATGTATAACATGTCAGCGACTATTAGACGAGGTACTTGAGTTTGAAGGGACGTGTAGTAGTTACCGGAGGTGCGGGGTTCACAGGGTCCCATGTAGTCCACCAGCTTCTCGGGAATGGTGCGCCGTGCTGCTCGTCGACGATCAAGTCCCCGGCTCGTCGCTGAACACCGCGTTCGGTGTCCCGTCCGGCTTCCAGAGCCCAGTCGGGACGTGGACCGTCGGACTCGCCTGACCCTTGCCAAGCCGATGAGGATTCAGGTATGCTTGGAGGGCCTCCGCCATCTCGCGGTCGGTCGCGACCGGTAATTGCATGGACTTCCCTAACTATGGAACGTATGGATGGGCCCGGTGGGATTCGAACCCACGACCTTCCGGTTATCAGCCGGACGCTCTGACCAGGCTGAGCTACGGGCCCCATAGGCACGATCCCTTCGGAGCTAATTAGTTTACTTAGGCCAGAGGCACAGCACACGATGGAAACGGGCTTGCTCCGTTATCGCCCCGACGTGGTTTGAACTTCTCACATCGCGGGCTCGGCAGGGAACCCTTTTTCTCTTCCTCTCCGGAGGAGTTAAGGGCGGAGGATGGAGCCGAGGGAGGAAGAGAGAGTAAGGAGGATAGCCGCTGCGATCAAATCGGGCGCGAAGCTCAGGACGGACGTCTGTCCCGTCTGCGGGAGCCCCTTGGTCGAGATCAAGGGCGAGGTCCGGTGCGTGGTCTGCGACAGGCCGGTGGTGATCGTCCGCGACGAGGCCGAGGCCG
>AWOE01000023.1 GCA_000494145.1 Candidatus Calditenuaceae archaeon JGI OTU-1
ATAATCACGATCGACAGTTTCAGAGACAGGTATAAATAGAAGCCACAAAAATTATTCTCCACGAGAAATGACGATTGATCAGTTAACTCAGCAGATTGATCAAAAAAGGAAGTTGAGGAGGGACATCGACCTGCAGAAGGAGATCGCGCTGATCCTGAACGCGGTGAAGAAGTTCGGGCCGAGGAACATCTCTCTGATCGCGAGGCAGACAGGAATCCCGAGGGAGACGGTCAGGGTGAGACTGCTGAACATGTTGCCGCGGTACGGATTCGTTATCAGGATGCTGCCCAACTACTACAAGCTTGGACTCGCCCGGTACTTCGGATACCTTAGGTTCTCGAGGCAGTTCGCTGACAGAGCAAAGGACCTGCTGCGCTGGCTCGGCGAGAAGACGTACCTGATGTACTGGGGTAAGGTCCTGATGAGGAACGAGTTCGTCGTCATCGTCACACCGCCCTACAGATTCGAGAAGGAGTACCTGAACCTCTTCGAGGTGCTTGCTGATGCCGGTGTGCTCGAGGACTACTGGTTCAGGAAGGTCAGGGCTTACGGCCACCCGCACGCCTCCTACAGGTACTTCGACTTCGAGAAAGGCAGATGGTCCGATTATCCTGTCAACGACGGCGAGGAAGAATTTGATGAGGTCCTGGTCAACGAGATAGACGAGGCGGAGAGGGCACAGTACATAGTTGACTCGCTCGACCTGAAGATCCTGCAGCAGCTCCAGTATGACGCGCTGAAGGACATAACGGACATCGCCGGAGATCTCGGCATCCACCCACGCGTCGTATCGTACCACTTCAACGAGCACGTTGCGAGGAAGGGGCTCGTGGCAGGCTGGATGGTGAGCTACGTGCCGACGCAGACCCTTGAGAGGGGTGCGGGTAAGTTCTGGATGCTGACGGAACCCCCCAACAGCCCTCACGAGCTGCGGCAGCTGGTTAGAGATCTGGCAAGACCGCCTGCTTCGTGCCAATCGTATAACGTGCTTGATGACGGTTCAGTAACAATGCATTTCGTGCCCACGTCGGACATGTCTGCAGTCGCCCAGAAACTAGGAAATATGGGCAATTTGGAAGGCGAACTGATGGTGTTGCGCGAGGCGGATGCGTATTTGATCTCGGCAGAGCTTCTCCACGGCAACACTTGGTTAATGAGTAACGACGTTGCTATAGAGCTATTTGCTATTTAGATTAATACTTGGGAAGAAAAACGTTAATCAGAATGGATCCGAACCTGCTCGAGGTCCCGATGACATTCCAAGTGAGTAGGATTGGACCACTATTTAACTATATTTTCCAAATGGCTGATATGAAATCGATTGGGTTGGCGAATCGGAAAAACTGTTGAAGGCGCTTAATATTTTTGTTCCTCGGAACACTGGCTCACCAAAGAAAAGTATAAAAGTATACAAGGCTCGAAGAGTCGATTCAATCCATCGCCATTTCTTCTTACCTGAGTCCGGGAGATTGGCCATGAAACCCATCCGCAACAGGAGGCCAACGGCCGATCGAGTTCTCCCAAGACTCCGGAATTTCCCGAGAAGCAAAGGAAAATATCAGCATCGACGACGCACTGTGCCCTAGGGCCGGGCGTTGAAGCGAAATGCCGACGACCGATCNCTNGAGGCGACGCTCTACCTCCTCAGCATCGGACTCGGGAACAGCCTNACGACAGGCCTCCAACCGCTCCTTCCGTACTACCTCAGGTCGATCGGTGCCACCGTTGAACAGCTCGGCACGGTGCTCGCGGNCTCGAGGGCCTCGGTGCTGGCGCTCCTTCCGCTNGGAGGGCTCCTGACAGACATGCTTGGGAGGAANNCGGTCCTCGTGCTCTCGCCGCTGATCATNAGCCTNGCATACGTCCTGCTNTCCTACGCGACGACCTGGGAAATGACGATCCTGCCGCTGGCGCTGGCCTTCCTCCCCACGGCCATCGCGGGGCCGGCGATCTTCGCGTACATGGCGGAGCTGACGAGCGCCGAGAAGTACGGCAGGTTCTACGGACTCTACTTCGCCGTNTACAACGCAGCGACGGTCCTCGGATACGTCGCGGCCGGATACCTCGCAGAACAGTACGGTTACANGNNTNTGTTCCTTGCGACATCGGCGACGATGCTTGCGACGGCGGCCCTCAGGATGG
Source organism: Candidatus Calditenuaceae archaeon JGI OTU-1 (assembly GCA_000494145.1). Classification (GTDB taxonomy): domain Archaea; phylum Thermoproteota; class Nitrososphaeria_A; order Caldarchaeales; family Calditenuaceae; genus Calditenuis. Next base: position 2,143 of record AWOE01000023.1, read on the forward strand.
GGTTGAGGGAGACGCGGGGCANGAGGGAGAGNNGCAGCGNATCGGAGGAGCTGGCCGGTTGGGTGAGNGCGGCGAGGAACGAACCCGTTCCGACCCTCGTCCTGCTCAGGAGCTTGAGCCTCGCACACGCGACGGTCCTCACAGCGATCTACCTGCCCCTTCTGGCGAGGGATAGGGCAGGGCTCGGCGAATCAGACCTCACGTTCATGTTCGCGGTGGAGTCCCTGCTCTTCGCGGCCCTCGTCCCTCTNGGAGGGAGGCTGATCGAGGGNAATAGCTGGGCGCGCTTCGTGGCGATCGAGCTCTTCCTCAGGTCGCTGGCCGGATTGNTGCTGATCGTCCAGCCAACGCAGTACGGCATCTTCGCGGCGTTGATCGTCGGTTCCGGNCTGGCGATCTTCCTCCAGCCCTTNGTCGACGCGAGGACCTCGGCCTCTGTCCCCGCATCGGTCAGGGGNAGGATCTGGAGCGTCCAGCAGTTCTCGCACAACCTCGCGATAGTGNTGCTCACCTACGTCTCCGGCGTGCTCTGGGAGAGCTTGGGACCTGAGCCGGCGATCGCCAGCACCTTCGCTTACATTCTGGTCATGGCATATGCCGTCCACCGACTGAGGTCGATGGAGCCTTTGGCAAAGGCGTCGTGAGTTTCTCCAGCTCGGCATGGGAATNACCGTCTTCTATGCCAATTCGGAAAAAATCCGGCCCCGATCGCATGGCACCGTTTTATCCTGGATCGGAAGCGATGGTTTGGGAATTGGAGGCGGAGACGGCGCTAACGGGGCTAGCGGATCTGATATCGGCAGGGATCACGTTCATCAAGCCCATGTTCGATCCTCAGACCGAGACAGGGGTCTCGTACCCCGATGCGGATGCGGCCTTCGGAACTAAGGGAAGGCAGACCGAGGAAATCCTCACGCGCCTACACCAGGCCGGCATCCTGAAGCGCGTCCTGCTCGACGTGGTGAGGGCGTGTCCGAGGTGCGGGTTCCTCGACGTGGAAGTCAATGACGTCTGCCCGAAGTGCAAGTCGTCGCGTATAGCCAGCACCGAGACCGGGATGCTCTGCAAGGTCTGCGGCACGACCTTCAACGCCTCGGAGATGATGCTGAGCTGTGTCAGGTGCGGTCACACCTTCAGGCAGGAGAACACGAGGTTCAAACCNCTCTACGCCTACATCCTTGCGAGGAGGGAGATCTCGGGTCCGCCGCGTCCAAGGACGCTGGAGTTCTCGGGGAAGCTCACCCTCAACGAGCCGATAGGGGAGGAGCTGAGGAAGACGATGGAGGGGATCGTGAGCAGGATAGAGAAGGTCGTGCAGGAGCTGATCGAGGTGAACAGGGAGGTGATGTTGGCCANAGCCCGGGGTGAGCGCGAGGCTGNGAAGGGCGTTGTTNTGGTCCCGAGGGCGACCAAGGTGTCAGATGCGCTGAGGAGGACGCTGAGCGCGCTCCAGGAGCTGGGGAGGGCGACCGCGGAGGAGGTCTCGGCGAAGACCGGCCGTGCCAGATCCCT
>AWOE01000024.1 GCA_000494145.1 Candidatus Calditenuaceae archaeon JGI OTU-1
TGCTCACCTACGTCTCCGGCGTGCTCTGGGAGAGCTTGGGACCTGAGCCGGCGATCGCCAGCACCTTCGCTTACATTCTGGTCATGGCATATGCCGTCCACCGACTGAGGTCGATGGAGCCTTTGGCAAAGGCGTCGTGAGTTTCTCCAGCTCGGCATGGGAATNACCGTCTTCTATGCCAATTCGGAAAAAATCCGGCCCCGATCGCATGGCACCGTTTTATCCTGGATCGGAAGCGATGGTTTGGGAATTGGAGGCGGAGACGGCGCTAACGGGGCTAGCGGATCTGATATCGGCAGGGATCACGTTCATCAAGCCCATGTTCGATCCTCAGACCGAGACAGGGGTCTCGTACCCCGATGCGGATGCGGCCTTCGGAACTAAGGGAAGGCAGACCGAGGAAATCCTCACGCGCCTACACCAGGCCGGCATCCTGAAGCGCGTCCTGCTCGACGTGGTGAGGGCGTGTCCGAGGTGCGGGTTCCTCGACGTGGAAGTCAATGACGTCTGCCCGAAGTGCAAGTCGTCGCGTATAGCCAGCACCGAGACCGGGATGCTCTGCAAGGTCTGCGGCACGACCTTCAACGCCTCGGAGATGATGCTGAGCTGTGTCAGGTGCGGTCACACCTTCAGGCAGGAGAACACGAGGTTCAAACCNCTCTACGCCTACATCCTTGCGAGGAGGGAGATCTCGGGTCCGCCGCGTCCAAGGACGCTGGAGTTCTCGGGGAAGCTCACCCTCAACGAGCCGATAGGGGAGGAGCTGAGGAAGACGATGGAGGGGATCGTGAGCAGGATAGAGAAGGTCGTGCAGGAGCTGATCGAGGTGAACAGGGAGGTGATGTTGGCCANAGCCCGGGGTGAGCGCGAGGCTGNGAAGGGCGTTGTTNTGGTCCCGAGGGCGACCAAGGTGTCAGATGCGCTGAGGAGGACGCTGAGCGCGCTCCAGGAGCTGGGGAGGGCGACCGCGGAGGAGGTCTCGGCGAAGACCGGCCGTGCCAGATCCCTNGAATCGGTTTACCTCAACCACCTCACCCAGCTCGGGCTGGCCCGCAAGACAAGGGTGGGNAAGAAGGTGGTCTTCGAGCCGGTGGAACCGGGCCTCGGTAATTCAGGATCGGAAGCTAGATGAGGTATGTGACGACGAACCTCTCGGAGCCTATCTAACCTCCCCTCGTCGCAAGTATCAGGTACTGGACCACTATCGAGAGGTAGATCGCGGAGAACGNTATCAGNGCNGCGACGTACCACCTCAGCCTCCTGACGTACGAGAGGGAGGCGGAGAAGAGCAGGAAGCATGCCATCTGCGCGACGACCAGCACCACGTTCGCCACGACGCTGTTCGGAACGATGAACCTCGACTCGAAGTGCCCCGCGCCGATCACCTTGTCGACGAAGGCGGCGGCCGGGTAGACCGACATCGGCAGCAGNCCGAGGGGGATGAGGACGAGGGCCTGCCTCCACTGGCCTGAGAACGTGANCGTCGACNTCAGGAATCCGAGGNCCCCTTTGACCTCCGCCTCCTCGCCCCTTGCCAGCAGGTCGTAAAGGGTCGTCATGAGGCCGAAGTAGAGGTAGATGGTGGCGAACGTGATGCCCATGTAACGCAGGAACTCCGGGATCGAGAAGACCTCGAACCGGTAGACGTGGAGCACAATCAGGTCCATCTTCTGGTTNAGGAGGAGNGCNGTNAGCATCAGCAGCGAGAGCGCGGCCACCACCGCACCCNTCCTCACCCTCTCAACGAGGGGGACGACGAGCCAGTAGGGGACGAAGACCTGAGAGAGCGCCTCGACGACACGACTCTTCTTGCCGGCGAGGTCGGAGATCGATATGTCGCCCCTCGTCTTCAGGAGCTTGTAAACCCGCTCGCCGAGCTCGGTGAGGACGTAGTTCCTCCTCTCGTCTTGNGTGACAAGGTGCCTCAGCTGCCTCAGGTTGTAGTAAAGGGAACCTGTGCTGATGCCGAGCTTGTCCCTGAGGGCCACAGCGCCTATCCGGCCCGAGTCTCCTACGGCCTCGATGATCATGCGCCGGACCTTGCTCCGGAGAAGCCAGAGAAGTTCCCGCTCGTCGACGCCCTCTTCAGTCATATCCCCCACCGGACCTGCATCTCTGCTGTATAAAATGATCAAGAGAACTTCGCGGAGAAATCCGATTCTCAGCGCCTCTCCTTTCCGGCCGTCCTCCGACGTTCATTAGCTCGGAAGTTCCGGGAGGTAGGGGCATGTCCGGAAGAGGGACGAGGAAGAAGGCCGGCGAGCTGGTCTACCAGGCGGACCTCGTGAAGAAGGAGGTGACGGCGAAGCTCCAGGAGCTCGGGAGGAGGGTCGTCGAGGACCTGAAGAGGAGGAGGTGGCCGTCGGTTGAGCTCCCGCTCAGGACCACCAAGAACATCGTCTACGACGAGGAGCTCCGCCAGTACGTCCTCGGTCCGAAGAAGTCGGTCAGGACGCTCAGCAACATCAGGCACGTGAGGCCCTTCGCNCAACTGGTCTGGCTGGCGAAGTTCGCGAAGCAGCTGCTGGAGGCNGGGAAGACCTCGACCCTAAGGGACACTTACTACGTGGCGCTCGGCGAGCAGATCGACTTCGAGGACCAGTCGGAGAGCGACGACATCATCATGGAGCTGGAGAGCCTGCTCGGCCACCCGAGGGAGGACTTCAACATCTTCCCCGAGGAGAGGGCGTCGATATACGGGGACCTGGTGATAGAGTACACGATCCCGGGCTTCAGGGGCAGGCGGATAGACCTCTCCTCNCACCCCGACGGTTACGCGATAGGGCCTGCGCTGACGACGGCCGAGTTCGTGAGGTGCGGNGCGGAGCAGGTCTTCGTGATCGAGAAGGGNGCTGTCTTCAGCAGGTTCGTCGAGGAGGGGGCCGACAGGAAGTTCAAGGCGCTCCTGATCCACACGGCGGGGCAGTCGCCGAGGAACTGCAGGAAGCTGATCAGGCGCCTGAGGGAGGAGCTGAACCTGCCCGTCTACGTCTTCACCGACGCCGACCCTTACGGTGTCCACATAGCCTCGGTCCTGATACACGGCTCCGCGCTCTCGGCCCACATCAAGCAGATCAACGTCCCCGATGCGGTNTGGGCTGGGGTCTACGCCACCGACATAACGAGGTACAAGCTGCCGACGATGAAGTTCACCGAGATGGACGAGAAGAGGCTCTACGAGCTTCTGGCCGACCCGAGGTACCAGAACGACCCATGGAGGAGGGAGGTGAAGTACTTCGAGAAGCTGAAGCGGAAGGCTGAGCTCGAGGCCTTCTCGAAGTACGGGCTCGAGTTCATCGTGAAGGACTTCCTGCCGGAGAGGCTCGCGGAGCTCCAGAAGCGCTGACGGCGGTCGCANCTAACCGCGTTTTGGCGGTCTCCGATGACCCCGATGTTGAGACTTCGACCGTGAAGTGCTGTGGAGGACCTAGCGGATCCGACACCGTTATAGGAATCGGGAATCAGCTCTTTAACGGTGGACCTGACGTTGGGACACGTCTGGGTGAGGGCGAGGGTCGGCGACGAGTCAGGGAGCAGGAGCGCCGAGGTGGAGGCCCTCGTCGACACGGGAGCCAC
>AWOE01000025.1 GCA_000494145.1 Candidatus Calditenuaceae archaeon JGI OTU-1
GGCGATAGGAGACAGGAGCAGGATCGACCGCAGCGCGCTCCAGAAGGTCCTCGACAGGAAGACGGCGGAGAGGGTGGTGGAGGCGGCAGGGAGGAGCCTCGGGGTCGAGGTGGCGGAGGAGGACATGGAGAGGATCCTCGAGCTGGCAGGGGTGATCAAGTTCCTCACGGAGTACAGGGACGGGATACAGCGGTACATCAGGCAGCTGATGGCGGTCGAGGCGCCTAACGTCACGGCGATCGCCGGTCCGACNGTNGGTGCGAGGCTCATCACGCTGATAGGAGGACTCGACAGGCTTGCGAGGGCCCCTGCGAGCCTGATACAGGTCCTCGGCGCGGAGAAGGCCCTCTTCAGGTTCCTCAGGACCGGTAGGGGAGCGCCCAAGCACGGCGTCATCTTCCAGCACCCGTACATCCACGGGTCGCCGAAGTGGCAGAGGGGGAAGATAGCGAGGGCCCTCGCGACGAAGATCGCGATAGCGGCCAAGATCGACTACTTCTCGGGCGAGGACAGATCGGCTCTGCTGAGGGAGGAGCTGGAGAGGAGGGTCAGGGAGATCAAGGAGAAGTACCCGAAGCCTCCGGCGAGGAAGGAGGTNGTGAGGCAGCCCCAGCGTCCCCAGAGGAGGGAGAGGAGGGGGAGGCGATGAAGGTCGAGAGGCNCGAGAGGTTCGAGGGCGTCTTCTTCGTCTTCGACGAGGTGAGGAGGGTCCTCTGCACCGCCAACCTCGACAGGGGNTACTCCGTCTACGGCGAGCAGCTCTTCCAGATCGGCGANGCCGAGTACAGGGAGTGGGTGCCTTTCAGGAGCAAGCTCTCGGCGGCCATCCTCAGGGGCCTCGGGACGATGCCGATCANAAGCGGCAGCAGGGTCCTCTACCTCGGCGCCGCCTCNGGGACGACCGTCAGCCACGTCTCCGACATCGTCGGTAAGGACGGAGTAGTGTACGCGGTCGAGTACTCGCCCCGCGTGCTGGCCCAGTTCATGGAGAGGGTGGCGAAGAGGAGGAGGAACGTCATCCCGATCCTCGGCGACGCGAGGCTCCCCGAGAGGTACGCCCATCTGATCGGCAGGGTCGACGTGCTCTACTCCGATGTGGCCCAACCGGATCAGGCGAGGATCGTCGTCGACAACGCCAGGCTCTTCCTGGGAAAAGGTGGGCACGTCATGGTCGCCATCAAGGCGAGGAGCATCGACAGCGTCGAGGACCCCGAGAGGGTCTACAGGAGGGAGATCGANCTGATGGANAGGGAGGGGCTGAGGGTGGAGGAGAGGGTGGANCTGGAGCCTTACGAGAGGGACCACGTCCTGGTCGTCGCCCGGATCGATTGAGGAAGGGCCCATGATCGTGGCGGGGATCGACGAGGCCGGAAGGGGCGCTGCGATAGGGCCGATGGTCGTGGCGATCTTCGCGATCGAGGGTGTCAGGGTCAGGGAGCTCAGGAGGATCGGCGTCAGGGACTCGAAGGCTCTGACCAGGGCCGCTCGGGAGAGGATCTACGAGCAGCTGCTGAGGCTCGACGCGAGGCACGCTCACAGGGAGGTCCAGCCCTCGGAGATCGACGCGTCCGTGAGGTCGAGCGGAGGAAAGGGCCTGAGCGCCCTTGAGGTGGAGGTCTTCAGGGAGCTGATAGAGGAGATGAGGCCTGACCTCGTCTACATCGACTCGCCCTACAGAAATCCGAAGAGGGTCTTCGAGCTGCTTGGCAACCTGAGGGGCGTCAGGGTCGTCTGCGAGGTCAGGGCCGATGCGAGGTACGAGGTGGTCTCGGCGGCCTCGATAATCGCGAAGGTCCTCAGGGACAGGTCCGTCTCGTCGATCGGTGCGGGTTCCGGGTATCCGAGCGATCCGAGGACGAGGAAGTTCCTGAAGGAAGTGGCAGCCCGGGGTGAGGTGAACCCGCACGTCAGGAGGTCCTGGAGGTCGTTCAGGGAGGCGCTGACGCTNGACGACTTCAAGTGATGTTCGCATGANGCTGGCCGTCATCACGGGTCCGCCGGGCTCCGGCAAGACCACCGCCGTCGNCAAGGTCGCCGAGATCCTCGCGTCGAAAGGGGTCGAGGTCGGCGGATTCTACACGAGGGAGGTCAGGGAGGGGAGGGTGAGGAAGGGCTTCGAGATCGTGACGATCCCGGCCGGCGAGACCGCNTGGCTGGCGTTGAGGGGAGGCGTCAGCCGCTACAGGATCGGTCCTTACGCGGTCTTCCCCGAGAACCTCGAGCGCGTCGGCCTNCCAANGCTCGAATCGGCAGCAGGAGAGGGGAAGGTGCTGCTCGTCGACGAGGTCGGGCCCATGGAGCTCCTCTCGGAGAGGTTCGTGAGGGCCGTCGAGAACGTCATCGGATCCGTCAGGGCCTCCGCCTTCACGGTCCANTACAGGGCGAGGCATCCGCTGATCGAGAGGCTNAGGTCCGCAGCTACGCTGATCGAGGTGGTGAGGTTCGGCACGTCACGGCAGGTTGCGGAGAAGGTGGCCTCTCACCTCTTGGGGTGAGGCTGCGTGCTCGAGCTGGGGTTCGAGGTCAAGGAGGTCGTGGAGGGGAGGGCGAGGCTTCTGGTGCCGAAGGGCGTCGGCGAGGTGGACCCGTCCAAGCTTCCGGCGTTCTACAATCCGGCCTCCAAGATATCGAGGGACATAGCGGTCCTCGTGACGTCGGCCTTCTTCTCCGGTGACGGCAAGACCTTCGCTGAGCCCCTCGCAGGCCTCGGGGCCAGGTCGGTAAGGCTCCTCCTCGAGTCGGGCGTCTTCTCGGAGGGGAGGGCGTGCGACATCAACGAGAACTCGGCGAGGCTGATATCCGTCAACGCGCGGCTCAACGGGCTCGAGGGAAGGCTCAGGGCCCACCACATGGACGCGAACGTCTTCCTCTCGACGATAGCAGCCGAACGCCAGAAGGTGCACTACGTCGACCTCGACCCTTCCGGCTCGCCCGTGAGGTTCCTCGAGGGCTCGCTGAGGGCCCTGCTCCCTGGAGGCTTGCTCGGCGTCTCCGCCACGGACCTCGCGGCCCTCTCCGGTGCCTCCCCTAGGACCGCNCTGTGGAGGTACGGGNTCAGGCTCACNAGGACCGTCTTCAGGAAGGAGGTGGCCCTGAGGGCTCTGACCGCCGTGGCCGTNATGGCCGCCTCCCGGCTCTCGAGGTCCGCGGTCCCCGTCNTCGCTNTGATCCACCGCCACTTCGCNAGGGTCTTCCTGACCGTGAGGAGGGGGAAGATNGGCGCCTACAGGTCGGTGAGCCAGCTGGGCTACCTGAAGTACTGCAACTCGTGCCTGAACGTTGAGAGGGTGGAGCAGCTGCTGGGGTCCTCCGANNGGTGCGGTCGCTGCGGTTCCCAGGCCTCTCTGCTCGGGCCGATATGGCTCGGGCCTCTTCAGGACAGCGAGCTCGTNTCGAGGGTCCTCAGCTCCGAGCTGATCGAGGACGAGACCTTCGAGGAGGCGAAGGACCTGCTGGNCCACATCTCCCAGGAGCCCAGCGAGATCCCCTACAGCTATCCGGTATCCGAGCTCTCGAGGAGGGCGAGGTGCTCCCCTTCGAGCCCGAAGGTCATCGTCGCGAGGCTGAGGGAGATGGGTTACAGGGCCTCCGTCGCCCACTACGACCGCGGAGCGATCAAGACCGATGCGCCTCTGGACCTGCTGTACGACCTGGTCAGGTCGCCGTCCTGAAGACTAACCTTCCCACCGCCCTTCCCTCCCTCAGCGAGGTGAAGGCCTCCTCGTGCTCCTCCAGACGGATCTCCCTCACGACAGGCTTCACAGAGCCTTTAGCCATCATCTCCAGCGCCTCCCTCATCGTCCTGACGGTTGAGCCCACCGAGCCGAGGACGCTCAGCCCCTTCAATATCACGACCCCGAGCGGAAGGGGGAAAGTGCCGGCCGTGACGTTTCCCACGAGCACCAGCCTACCGGCCCATTTCAGCGACCTGATGCTCTCGGCCATGGTGGGCTCGCCGACCGCCTCCANNACCAGATCGGCACCGCCGTGGGCCCTCTTCACCTCCTCCGCGAACGCAGACCCGACGACGACCGAGTCGGCGCCCGCCTTCCTTACGACCTCGGCCTTCTCCTCGGTCCTGGTGACGCCGATCACCCTGCACCCGAGGGCCTTGGCCACCTGGACGGCATGTATCCCCACACCTCCTCCNGCNCCGGTCACCACGACGACCTCACCGGCCCTCGCCCTNCCNACGTCCCTGATCGCGTTGATCAGCATGCCGACNACGCAGCTCGAGATGGCCGCNCCNGAAGGCGNTACTCCGTCGGGGACCCTGACGAGCGTGCTGGCATCGACTAGGGCGTAATCGGCGAAGACTCCCTGAGCCTCCTCTCCGTACCACTTCTTGTTGAGGCAGAGGTTCTCCCGCGCCGTCAGGCAGAACTCGCAGGACCCGCATATCGTGTGGGGAAGGCCCGNCACCAGCTCTCCCTCCCTCACCCCCTCGACGCCATCTCCGACCCTCACGACCCTCCCCGAGAACTCGTGACCGAGGACGAGCGGGGTCCTTGCCCTGGGGAACTTGCCGAGCGCGACCAGCAGATCCCTGTAGCAGAGTCCAGCGGCCTCTATGCGGAGGAGAGCGGTCCTGGGTGGTATCTCGGCCGGTTCCGGCAGATCTGCCAGCTCGGGCCTCCCGCCGATCTCCCTGAGGAGTATTCCGCGCAACTCGCACAGATCCCGTTGCGCCCCGAGATANCTCTTAACGCTACGGCTTCCAGGGTAACCGTGAACTCGGGCCTCGGAANCGCGATTCCGACCTAGCGTCGGGAGCCGAGGCGCAGGAGGGCTCGAGGTGAAGAAACGGGGGCGGNACCTCTCCCTTATGTCCTCGGGAAGAGCTGTGGGAGCGGATGAAGGAGAGGGTCCTGATCGTCGACTTCGGAGGGCAGTACGTCCACCTGATAGCGAGGAGGTGCAGGGAGCTCGGGGTCTACTCGGAGATCGTCGACGTNANGCGNCTCGGCGAGGTCGACCTNAGGGAGTACTCGGCGCTGATCCTCTCGGGCGGCCCGCGCTCGGTGAGCGANGAGGACGCGCCGACGGTCGACAGGAGCGTGATCGANTCGGGGATCACCGTGCTGGGGATATGCTACGGGCACCAGCTGATAGNGAAGCTGATGGGAGGGCACGTNGAGCGGTCAAAGGTCAGGGAGTACGGCAGGACCGAGGTCGAGGTCGTAGCGGAGTCGGTGCTCTTCTCNGGGCTCGAGAGGAGGCAGGTGGTCTGGATGAGCCACGGCGACGTCGTCCTTNAACCACCACCGGGCTTCANGGTCACGGCCGTCTCGGAGACCNGAGCGATCGCGGCGATGGAGGACCCTGAGAGAAGGATCTACTCGGTCCAGTTCCATCCGGAGGTGAGGCACACCGAGAACGGGAGGNCGATCCTCGAGAACTTCCTCAGGAGGGCGGCGGGCCTGAAGGAGAGGTGGAACCCGGTCGACAGGGTCCANGAGATNATGGAGGAGATAAGGAGAACGGTCAGGCCTGGCGAGGGCGTGATCTGCGGCGTCAGCGGTGGAGTCGACTCGGTGACGACGGCCCTGATACTCCACAGGGTCGTGGGCGACGACCTCCACGTGGTCTTCGTCGATCACGGCCTGATGAGGAAGGGAGAGGTCGAGGAGGTCCTCGGCGTTCTGAGGGGGCTCGGGATCAGGAACGTCCACTTCGTCGANGCGAGGTCGAGGTTCCTCGAGGCGCTCAGGGGCGTGGCCGATCCGGAGGAGAAGAGGAAGGTCGTCGGAAGGCTCTTCGCGGAGGTCTTCAAGGAGGTCGCGAGGANCATACCNAACGCCAGGTACCTCGCCCAGGGGACCATCTATCCCGACAGGGTGGAGAGCGGTGCAACGGGTTCCGTGACGAGCGTGATAAAGTCGCACCACAACGTCGGAGGCCTCCCGAGGGATCTGGGCCTGGACCTCATAGAGCCCCTGAAGGACCTCTACAAGGACGAGGTGAGGGAGGTCGCGAGGGCCCTCGGCGTCCCNGAANGGATCGTGAGAAGGCATCCCTTCCCGGGCCCAGGGCTNTCGGTCAGGATCGTCGGCGAGGTCACCGAGGAGAAGCTCGAGGTCTGCAGGGCNGCNTCGGCNATCGTCGAGGAGGAGCTCGAGAGGGCAGGGCTCTACGACTCCGTCTGGCAGGCNTTCGCGGTGGTGGGAGACGACAGATGGGTTGGGGTCAAGGGCGACGAGAGGGAGGAAGGGAGGGTCGTGATCGTGAGGATCGTCACCAGCGAGGACGGGATGACGGCCGACTGGTTCAGGGCCCCGCATGACCTCCTCGACAGGATATCGCGCAGGATTACGAACGAGGTCCCCGGAGTGACGATGGTCTGCTACGCCGTCAGCAGCAAGCCTCCCAGCACGATCGAGCCCTGTTAAGGGGGAGCCAGCCCAATATACCNCTCTTCCCGTATTGCGCCGACAGGCGATGAGAGCGGAGATCCNCGTGGACAGGTCGGAGTTCGGGGAGCTGCTGGGCGAGAAATACGTCAACGGCCGGAGGCTCGTGGTGGAGGANGTCATAGGCGCGCTGACGGTCGAGCTGAGGCCTGCGATCGACGCAGCGGTNTCGAAGAGGAGGAGGCTCCTCGACGAGCGGAAGCCCGTGAGGGAGAAGTGGCGCTTCCCTGACTGGGANGAGAGGTTCACCGACGCCGACGGGAACACGAGGACCTTCAGGGAGATCGTCCAGGGAATGCTCGACAANCTGCACGACAGGGACACGCCGCTNNGCTGGANGCTGAACGAGAGGGTCCCGGTTCCCGAGGAGATCAACCCGGTCAAGAGGGCAGGCCTCGAGCTGACGGGTCCCTGGCATCCCCTGAGCAGGGCCATCCACCAGCTCAACGCCGACGTCGTCACCGCCTTCGAGGACGAGGAGGACGCGTCGCCCGCATGGTACGTTCCCTACGGCTCCAACTTGAGGGCGCCTCCTGTCTGGAGCGGCAGGCTGAACGTGAAGAGGGTCCTCGAGGGGAAGGTCCCGAGGCCCTACTACGAGGGAGGGAAGGTCTACGAGCTGAGGAAGCCGAGGTCCGAGTGGCCGGCNGTCTTCCACAGGATCCCCGGCATTCACCTCCTGGACCACTACGTCCTCGTCGACGGCAGGCCCGCACCGGCCATCGTGGTCTCCTCCGTGATCTACGCGCTGAACAACTACGAGTCNCTCAGGGCCGCNNNCTCNGGNATNTACTTCTACGTCCCGAAGGTGATGACGCCTGAAGAGGCGCTGGTCGTCGAGAGGCTGATGAGGGGCCTCGAGTCGCTCATGGGCCTCAGGACAGGCGAGATCAAGATCGCGATGCTCTACGAGGAGGGCGTGGCCGGTCTNTACCTNCCNGTGATACTTTGGATCTGGAGGGAGAGGCTGGTCAAGTCGAGCAACGGCCGNTGGGACTACCTCGGCTCNCTGATAGAGATGTGGAAGGACGAGCGGAACTACCCNGACCCGCAGAACGTGACGATGACCTCGCCGAACATGATGGCGTACCAGAGGTACAACGCCCTGATGATGCTGCTGGCGGGGCTGAGGGAAGGCGAGGCCCACACCGCACCGGTCGGCGGNATGGCGGCCGTNATGCTCTACCCNCAGACCGACTACTACAGGAGGTACCGGTACAACCTCAGGGCGATCAGGGGGATAAGGCTCGACAAGCTGAGGGAGAGGCTGACGGGCCTGATCTTCNTNGCNGAGGACGACGTCCCGCCNGGCGCCGAGATACCGCTCGACGANGTCCTCTCGGGAAAGGTGAGGGGGAGGCTCTACGACCTCTTCAGGCAGAGCTGGGTCGCCACGAAGGAGGAGCAGTACGTGGCCGCNGGNAACGAACCCCTCAGGGCAGACCTCAGTCAGCTCCAGGCGATGATCGACGCGCCGGTGAGNTACGTGGAGGTCGACGGCACGAGGCTCCCGAGCCCGGAGAGCGGTCTGACCGAGGAAGAGAGGAAGAGGTTCTACGAGCTGGGCCTCCTGACCNGGGACGGAAGGATCAGGCCNTGGGTCATACCTCTCAGGGCCCTNGAGAGGCCGGAGGACCTCTTCTCCGAGAGAATATGGGGGAAGGGCGGGCTNTGGGAGGCCCTCTACGGCATACCGGAGGGACACGTGACGGTCGAGCACATCCAGCACGCCTTCTACATGGCCGCCAACTACGCCTTCCAGATCCTCAACGGCAACCTCGCCGCTGCGATCGACGACTACGAGCTGAACCAGAGGTTCATGAACGACCTGGCNACNTACAGGATCTACACCGCCTGGCTCTGGACGNTGCTNCACCTGAAGGCCCGGATCACNANGGACGGNNACCTCCTNGGGCCCGAGGTGACGGAGAACGGCGTCGTCCTGTCGAGAAANGTGGAGCCTGTCANNGCGGGGACGGTCTTCGACGAGGAGCTCTTCGAGAAGNTCTGGAANCTCCACTACGAGTGGACGAGGCTCTTCTTCAGGGAGCAGGACAGNNTCGCTGCGGAGAGGATCGTCAGGNGCATAACCGGNNGGGCCGACGCGGAGCTCGTCGAGAGGGTGAGGGAGNTCGTCTCGAGGGCCTANGCCAGCGGCCCCTTCAGGGAGCTCAGCGCCGANGACGCCGCCAGGGAGGTCGCGGAGGTCCTCGGGACCACTNCGGAGAGGGNGANGGCNGAGATAGTGGCNAACGCGCCGAGGTTCGACAGGTCGAGGGCTCCTCAGGTGATGGAGTTCCTGAAGGCNCTGCTCCTCTGTCCGAGGTTCGTCCAGCACAACGCCCGGATACTCTTCGCNCTGGCNGAGGCCGGNCCNGAGGAGGTCTCNAGGCTGATCCAGCTGNTCTTGGGGAGCGACAGGGANGAGGTCGAGAGGCTGGTGAAAGAGGGAAAGGTAGAGAGNANATACCTCGAGCTCTGGGACTACGCGCACGACATCAGAGGGTAACGCTGCTGNTCCGAACGGACGACTGCGTAGCCACACCTNCNCAACGAACGACTCCGGCCCGTCCGTTCACCACCGGATGATACTTTTTGAGAGGGGGAACCCGATGAGCATCTGGAATGTCGGAGAAGGAGATGACGTTCGTCGAGCACATCATAGAGCTCAGGAACAGGCTGAAGGTCATACTGATCTCCTTCGTCCTCGCCCTCATCTTCTGGATGGCCTTCCCAAGGGACCTCCTCTCGCCGAACCCCGGCGAGCTGGTGGCGGGCACCTACAGGCCGATGATCAACTTTGTACTCGAGAGGACGCTGGAGCTGGCAGAAGGGAGGGTGAGGATCATCTCGGGGACCGTGACTTCACCGCTGGANGTCTACTTCGTCGCTTCGTCCCTCATGGCCCTCGCCACGATATCGCCTATCATCGGGTATGAGCTCTACGCCTACGTCAACCCTGCCCTCTACCCCCACGAGAGGAGGCTCGTCTGGGGGTTCATGGCGGCCTTCGTAGGGCTCTTCACCGCCGGTGCGCTCTTCTGCTACTTCCTCGTGATGCCCTTGGTAATCAGGTTCATGGCCTTCTTCGCCGAGGTGATAGGCGCCGAGTTCACGATCATCGCAAGCGAATANTACCTGATGGTCTTCTCGACGGTGGTGCTGATGGGTTTCCTCTTCACGGTTCCCGCGGTATTCGCGCTCCTCGTGAGGCTTGGGATCCTTAGCACCTCGATCGTCACCAGGAANAGGCTCTACGTCTACGGCATACTCTACATCATAATAGCCTTCATCACTCCTGACGGNTGGCTGGTGGCNAACACGGTCCTCTTCCTGCCGATGGTGGTGCTGACGGAGGCAGCGGTTCTCATCGCCAAACGCTTCGAGAGGGAGAGGATGAGGCAGGAAACGGAGATGACGAAGAGGTGCAAGTTCTGCGGCGAGACCATGCCGTACAGCGAGGTCTTCTGTCCCAAGTGCGGGAGGGCTCAGGNGTGAACGTTNGAGAGCGCCCCCCTGATCTTCCTGAGGGTGCCTGAGATCCTGANGACGTCGAGCGCAACCTTCCGGCCGTCGACCTCGTCCAGCACCGTCGCAGCGAGGACGACCTTCCACACCTGACCGAGCGAGCACCTCACAACGAACAGGCCTCTGTCCTCCCTCAGCAGCCTGAGGTCGGAGAGGAGGAGCCCGAACTCGCCGAAGAGGGACTT
>AWOE01000026.1 GCA_000494145.1 Candidatus Calditenuaceae archaeon JGI OTU-1
AGCTTGGGCCTCACCCTCACCTATCTGACCACGAAGGTGCCGAACTTCGCCCACGGAAGCCTCGCAACAATAGGTTCCTACACGCTCCTGACCTTCACCTCGGTCCTGAAGCTTAACGCCTACTACTCGATACCGGTCGCCTTCCTGATCACAGGNGGTGCATCGGCAGCGTTCTACCTGCTGGCTCTGAGGCCGCTCATCAACAGGGGCGCNGGCCTCCTCCACCAGATGATAGCGACGATCGCCTTCGAGCTGATCCTGATCGCCTCGCTCAACATCTACGCCGACCTGNTAACCAGGACCTTCAGGATCCAGTCGAGGGACGTGCTGCTGCGGAGGTTCGACGTCCAGATCGAGGGCGTGGGCCCCGGTGTCTTCCTTGCCTCGGTGGTCTTCGTGGCGGTAACGTTGACGGCCCTTGTGCTGCTGCTCCACAGGACGAGGTTCGGCGTCGCGATGAGGGCCGCGATAGAGAACCCGATGCTGGCTGGCACACTCGGCGTCAACGTCAAGCTGGTCTACCTCTTCTCCTGGTTCCTCGCCGGAGGTCTCGCCGGCGTCTCGGGCGTCCTCCTGGGGCTCCACTTCCAGCAGGACCCGGCCTTCGGCTCGAGGATGCTCGTCAGCATCTTCGCCTCGAGCATACTCGGGGGCCTCTCGAGCATCTACGGCGCCGTCCTCGGCGGCTACATGATAGGGCTCGTCGAGGTCTACGGAATCTTCCAGCTCTCGAGGATCGTGGGGGGATGGATACTGCCCTACAGGATCGTCTTCCCGTTGCTGATAATGGCCGTCACGCTCCTCGTCTTCCCCCGGGGTCTCTCAGGCCTGCGTCTGTCCGCAGTCGTCTCGAGGTTCAGGAGAGGGGGTGTGACGCCTTGATCGAATATGAGGCCCTGGGGTCCGCCTACATCTTCCTCGTGAACCTCCTCGCCTTCCTGGCGATCTACCTCATCGTCAACCTCTCGCTCGAGCTCGAGTACGGCAAGACGGGGATTCCGAACTTCGGGAAGGTCCTCAGCGTCGCGGCAGGTGCCTTCGTCGCCGGTTCGGTCCCCGGCAGGCTCCTGGGGCAACTGTTCAACGTCTACGGCGGCGTGGCAGGGATAACGGACCCTGTAGTTGCGGAGTGCATCAGGGGCCTCTCGCCCCAGAAGCCCTCCATCCTCAACCAGACGGAATACATCGAGGACAACGTGGTGATCGTGACGTGCGTCAACAAGGTCCTTGCGGCCAACCCCGTGCTCTCGTTCGGGACGCTGGTCCTCACGCTATTGCTGGCTGCGGCTGTGGGAGCGGCCCTCGGGCTCGTCGCCTCGTATCCGGCGCTCAGGCTGAAGGAGGACTACCTAGCGATGACATTGCTGGCCTTCGGCGAGTTCCTCACGGCGATCGGGTACTACACGAGGGACATCGTGGGCGGGACGCTCGGCGTCAGCGTCGTCGACCCGTTCGGATGGGTGGGAGGCGAGTTCAGGTACCTCACGGCGACCCTGATAATCGCGATCGTTGCGGGGTTCGTGGTCCTCTACGTCCGTCTCGTATCGAGGTCGCCGCTGGGCAGGGCCCTGAGGGCGATGAGGGACCAGGAGGTGGCGGCGGAGGTGCTGGGGAAGGACACGGTGGCGCTGAGGAGGAACGTGCTGATGGTGAGCTCGGCGATCGCCGCAATAGGCGGCTCCCTCTGGGCTTTCTACGCAGGGGGCGTCATCGCGACGGCGTACGACAGGGCCACCTGGACCTTCCTGCCTTGGGTGATGGTGATACTCGGAGGGGCCGGGAACGAGGTGGGCGTTCTGCTCGGGACCGCCGTCTACATAACCGCGAGGATGCTGATCGACCAGTACAAGGGCCTTCTGGAGCCCGTGTTGCCCTTCAGCGTGATCTGGCTCGACCGGCTGCTGATGGGGATCGTCCTGATCCTCATCTTGATCGCGAGGCCTCAGGGGATTCTGCCCGAGAAGCCGGTCTACCCGCTGGGAAGGATGAAGGTGAGGAGGATCGTGGAGGCCGTCAAATCGAAGGCGAGGTCCTGAAAGCGAGCCCAAGCCCAAATACCCGTGGGTTATGATGGGACTCCGATGGCCGAGCACGCTGAGTTCCTCGTGGTGGGCGGGGGTTCGACCGGCACCGCCATCGCCTACTACCTCTCGCTCGTGGCAGGAAAGGAGGTCCTTCTGCTCGAGGCCAACAGGGTGGGTTCGGGGCAGACGGGCTACTCGACCGCGATCATCAGGCTCCACTACAGCACGCCGGAGGTCGCTAGGATGGCGCTGGAGAGCTACCGCGTCTTCGAGCGCTTCGAGGACCTGGTCGGAGGGAGCTGCGGCTTCAGGAGGGTCGGATTCGTTCTCGCGGTCCCGGAGGGGTTGAGGGAGGGCCTTGAGAGGAACGTCTCGATGCTCCGGTCTATGGGCGTCGAGACCTGGGCGGTCTCACCGGAGGAGCTGAAGGATCTGATGCCGTGGGTCGACGTGGAGGGGATCGCGGCCGCCGCCTACGAGCCAGGTTCGGGCTTCGCTGACCCCACCGAGACCGCGCTGTCCTTCGCGAGGGCCGCTGCGGAGAACGGAGCCCGCGTCGTCGAGGGCGAGAGGGTGACGAAGGTGGTCGTCGAGGGAGGTGAGGTGAAGAGGGTCCTGACGGAGAAGGGCGAGTACGTGCCGGGAACGCTCATCCTGGCCACAGGCGTCTGGACCCAGCAGCTGGCCTCGACCTTCGGGAGGACCGTACCGATGAAGGTGCTGAGGGAGGAGATTGGCGTCTTCACGCGCCCCGAGGACTTCAGGGGGGAGCATCCGGTCTTCGCGGACCTCGGCATGGACTTCTACATGAGGCCCCACGGTGAAGCCGAGACCTACGTCGGATCGATCGAGCCCCCGCCGACGGCGCTCGCCTCTCAGGACGAGGGAGGTAGGCCGATCTCGAGGGAGACGTACATGGCCTACCACGAGAGGATCTCCCGCAGGTTCCCCGCCTTCGAGAGGTCGCCCCATCAGCCTAGGGGATGGACGGGGCTTTACGACGTGACGCCCGACTGGCATCCTGTGATCTGCAGGGACCCCGAGGTCTCCAACCTGATATGGGCCTTCGGTCTCAGCGGCCACGGCTTCAAGCTGGCACCCGCCATAGGGATGTCGGTAAGGGACCTGGCCCTGGGGAAGAGGCCCGAGTTCTTCGAGCCCGACCACTTCGCGATGGAAAGGTTCGCGAGGGGCAGAGGCATCATCACCACCTACGGGATCGGCGTGGTCTCCTGAGGAAAGGAGGACTTGAGGCTGAACCTCCACCTGATCGAGGGAGCGCTCGCCGGGGCCTTCTTCGGGACCTCCGCCGTCTTCGTCAGGCTGATGCCCGACCTTTCGGCCACGTCGATCTCGTTCTTCAGGCTCGGCCTCTCCGCCGTCTTCCTCGTCGTAGGGCATGCCCTGCTGAAGGGGAACGTGCCCCTGCCGTCGAACGTGGGAGCGAGGAGGCTCATCGCCATGGGGGCGCTGCTGGGGCTCCACGTCTTGCTCTTCACCGCAGCCGTCAAGCTCACCGCCGTCCTCAACGCGGCGGTCCTCGTCAACACCACGCCCATCTGGGCCATAGCCATCTCGTACGCCCTCTGGAGGCAGGTCCCTGACCGGACCGCGCTGCTCGGGACGGCCCTCGCCATCGCCGGCGTCACCGTCATCTCCGGCTCCCAGCTCGCCCTCTCCCCCGGTAACCTGATCGGGGACTTCCTCGCGATGCTCTCAGCCGCCATGTGGGCCCTCTACCTCGTCGTCGCCAGGCCCGTCAGGCAGTCCGGGAACCCGCTGGTCCTGCTGCCCTACGTCTACGGAACGGCCGCCCTGACGATCGCGGCCTCCTCGCCGGCGACCGGTGAGGTGATGAGGCTCCCCACCTCGGCCGAGCTGGCCCCTTTGTTGGGGCAGGCCCTCCTTCCGACGACGCTCGGTCACACCCTCCAGTTCTCCTCGCTGAGGGGATTGACGCCCCATCAGGCCTCGACCCTGGCCCTCCTCGAGCCGGTGGTGGCTTCGGCCCTCGCCGCGGCCTTCCTTCAGGAGATGCCCCGCCCTGAGCTGGTCGCCGGAGCCTCTCTCGTCATAACGGGCATCTACTTCGTCGCCTCTAGGGTCCGATAGCGACCTCCAATAGAAGCGATGAAGCTTCTAAGTTATTAAGTGAGGCATATCAGGTTATGCGCATGGAGTCTCAGAGCCCCTCGGAGGTCGTGCAGATCGACAGGTCCGTCCGTAAGTACTGGCGCGTAAAGGTCCCCAAGAAGATGGCGGAGGGCGCCGTCGAGGCGGTGATAGAGCTGGGAGGGGAGAGGTGGGTGGTCCCGATAGACAGGTACGGACGGGTCTACGTCCCTTCTCAGCTCCGTGAGAACATCGGCAAGCACAAGTCCATCACCCTCCGCAGGGAGGGGAAGAAGGTCGTCCTCCGGCCCAGGCCCTTCTGAACACGCTACCTTTCTCAGCGCGGGAACTTCCCCTTCAATGCCAGCGCTATCAGCAGCGCGTTCCAGAGCAGGGTCAGTCCCAGCCAGACGACGATCCAAACCCTCCCTATGCCCTGTAAGTGTTGATTGAGGAATACGAACAGCAGAACCGGTAAAGCTAGAGCGACGGCCAGCTGCGTCGCCTTGGCGAAGACCTGCACGGAGCTCAAGGTTCCTACCTGAGGCAGTGGGTGCTCATGCTCGGAGACCTTCAGAAGGCCTTCCTCTTGACGTCCTTTATCACGTCCTTAATCGCCTCCGAGGGCTCGCGCACCAGAACCTCGAGCTTGTGGTCCTCCGACTCCCTGATCCGCCTGCTGGCCGAGCCGAGCTCCTCAAGGCTCCTCGAGGCCCTTTCCCTGATGGACCTGCTGATCCCCACAGCCTCGACTATCACCGGCGACCTGACGACCTCCGACCTGAAGCCCCTAACCCTGAGCCTCGTGTCGATCGAAAGCAACCCAACCACCTACACAGGGAAGAATTTGGTCAGGATGACCACGCCCACGATCAGAGCGGCCCCAGCTATCAGGACGACCTCCGGCCTCAGCTTGAGGCCCTTTCCCTCTTCCTCGAAGAACCTGAGGAGCCCTGCCCCAGTCGCCGGCATGGGAGCCTCCCTTCTCCTCCTCCTTCCCGACATCCGGAGACGCCTCCGTTCTCCGAGAAATTAGAGTTTTCGCCGTGCTGCGATCGGATCACAGGACAGTTCAGGCGCGCCGGGCACCAGATTCCTGCTCGACGGACTTCTTCCTCCTTCTCCTCGGCTCCTCAGCCTCCGAGAACCAGAAGGGCCTGTCCTCGACCGAGACGGTCCGCGCGTAGAAGAACTTCATGTCGGTCACCCTGTCGGTGAACTCGGTGTCCTCGCCTCCCTCCGACGCCATGTACCTGATGAAGCCGGCGTGGGGTGCGCCCTCGAGCTCGACGTAGATGAAGACCGGAAGCGCGCTGGCCTCGTAGTAGTCGAAGAAGGGCATGAGCACGCCCAATACGGCCTTTCCGTTCACGTCGAACCTCAGTATGGGAGGCTGCTGGCCGTCGTAGGAGGCTACCATGAGGAGCCTAAGGAGCGATGGCAGGTTTGAGGTCCTCGTCAGCACAGGCATCTCGACGTGGGGCCTCGCCTTGCCCGAGATGGCTTCCACGAGGAACCTCGGTGGCTGGTCCAAGTCGACAACCGGCGCGTAATGGAATTTGGGGTCGTCGTTCTGCTTCGTGAAGAAGACCTCCTCCCGGTCGATGAAGCGGTACGCGACGTAGGCCTCAACCGGCTCGCCCTCCGACAACGTCGTGTAGAAGAATATCGGCAGGCTGCTCTTCCAGTAAGGTATCGAGTACATCGTCCCGAGGATCTTGGTGCGCCCGTGGACGAAGTGCCAGAAGAGGGTCTGCTGCTCCGTTCCGACCAGCGTCAGCCTCGCCAGGTTCAGCAGGTCCTGCACCCTCATAGCGACCGGCGGCTTCAGCCTCAACGCCGATCCGAGCACCCCCATTAATCCGGTCTCAGAGCTCCGCATATAACCCATCTCCCTCTTCAGCGACATCGCCTGCCCTCGTCCCCTCGTAGCCGGTTAACGGAAGCACCTCCACCGGAAGCGAGACTATCGTGAGATTTTCGGGGCCATGCGGGGATAGATCGTTCACCTGACCAGCGGCAGGGCCCTCAGCGCCGCCTCGGCTGCGGCGAGGAACGGAGACGGATAGATCCCTATCACGACGGCGGCCACGGCCAGCAGCACCATCGGGAGGAGCATCGAGAAGCCCGGCTCCCTCGCGGTTCTGGGGTTGGCCACCTGAGGCGGCTTCAGGAAGATGGTCTGGATGACCCTGAGGTGATACATCGCACCTATCAGCACGTTCAACACCATGACCACGGCGAAGGGCCAGAAAGGAGAGGCCAGCGCACCTGCTATGATGATGTACTCGCTGACGAAGGCGTTCAGTCCCGGAAGGCCGGCGAGGCTCAGCGCACCGATCGTGTAGGTTATGCCCGTGACCGGAAGCGACTTCCCGGCACCGGAGAGCTCGTCGAGGCTCCTCGTGTGGAACGTGTGGATGAAGGAACCGGCGGAGAGGAAGAGCAGGGCCTTGGCCACCGCGTGATTGAGAACGTGCAAGATGCTCCCGACGAGGCCGAGCTGGTTTCCGAGCGAGAGGCCGAAGACGATGTACCCGATGTTGGCGATGCTGCTGAAAGCCAGCAACCTCTTGATGTCGTCCTGGAGGGCAGCCATGAGGTTCCCCACGCTCATCGTCACCAGCCCCAGCATCAGCAGCCCCAACTGCCAGCCGTACTGCTCGAGGGGGAAGACGTTGAGGAGAAACCTCAGCATCCCGTAGACCCCGGTCTTGATGACCACGCCGGAAAGGAGGGCGCTGACCGGCGAGGGAGCGGCCGGGTGGGCGTCGGGGAGCCAGAAGTGGAAAGGTGCCACGGCCGCGTTGACGGCAAGCCCTCCGATCACGAACGCGAAGGCCGCGACCGACCAGGTCTCCCTCGATACCGCCTCTGATGCGAGGACGCCCCTCATCCCTGCGAAGGTGAGGTCACCCGATAGGCCGTAGAGGAGGGAGATGCCGAAGAGGAGCGCGGCCGAACCCGTCGAGCTCATGATGAGGTACTTCAGTGACGCCTCGACCGCCTCCCACTCCCTGTAGTTGAACGCGACGAGAAGGTAGGAGCCGAGGCTCATCACCTCCCAGTAAATGAAGAAGGAGATCGCGTCGCCGGCGTAGAAGACGCCCAGCATCCCTATTGCGAGGACGAGCAGCAGCGAGAAGTACTCGGTGTGCCGCTCGCCTATGTAACCTGCTGAGTAAATCGAGGAGAAGACGAAGATAGCGAGGACCACGAGAGAGAGGAAGTTCGAGAACTGGTCGATCACGATGACCGAGCCTGGAATGCCCTCTTCCGGACCGAAGGTCGTGCTGTAGCCGTTGAGGAACTGGACGAGCGTGATGTAGAAGGAGGCCGCGAAGGCGGCGGTGGAGATCACCGAGGACGAGTACCTGCTCAAGGCCCTCCCGGAGAGGGAGCCGGTGACGAGCGTAGCCAGGGCCCCTAAGATCAGCACCTCCAGCTGGTCGGGCACCGGAAGCAGCCACATCTTCTGCCCGGAACCTGAAGGCTCAGCTCAAAAACCTGTTTTGAGGCGACGGCGAGGCCTGAGAGGCTGATATTCGCGGACCAGATGGTATTCGGGGTTGCTGGTCGACGCGGCCTTCAGGGCCCTGCGGCTGATGCCTCCGGAGACGGCCCACTCGCTCGGCCTGAGGGCGCTCAAGTTGGTGCCGGACCTCTCCCTCGAGGACCCCTCGCTCGAGGTAGAGACGTCGCTGGGCAGGCTGAGGAATCCCATAGGCCTCGCGGCAGGGTTCGACAAGACCGGAGGGCACGCTCGCCATCTGGCCAAGCTGGGCTTCGGGTACATCACGGTCGGGACCTTCACCGCGAAGCCGAGGAGGGGTAACCCGAGGCCGAGGATCGTGAGGTTGCCGGATGAACGGGCGCTGGTCAACGCGATGGGCTTCCCGAACCCTGGGATAAGAGAGGCGGTCAGGAGGCTGTCGGCGCTGAAGGACAGGAAAGTTCCGCTGGTGGTCAGCATCGGAGCCGTCGAGATAGACGAGATGGTCGAGTGTTACCGGCTGGCTCAGCAGGTGGGTGACGGCGTTGAGGTCAACATCTCTTCGCCCAACACGCCGGAGCTCAGGAGCTACCTCGCCGGAACGAAGTTCAGGGACCTGGTCGACGCTCTGAGACCCCTCATGACGAAGCCGACGTACCTGAAGGTCCATCCTCCGGTCGAAGGACTCTGGGACTCGGTCCTCAAGGCGGTCGGGGTCTGGCTGGACGCCGGGTTCACCGGCGTCACGGCGGTCAACACGGTCCCGGTCGAGGAAGGACGCCTCTCCACGGGAAGGGGAGGACTCAGCGGCAGACCGTTGTTCCCTCTGATGCTCAAGGCCGTTCGGGCGTTGAGGGAGAGGTTCGGCTGGGAGTTCGAGCTCAACGCGGTGGGAGGCATCTTCACAGGCCGCGACGCCCTGGAGGCCCTCTCCGGTGCCGACACGGTCCAGATCTACACCGCCATGATCTATCGGGGCCCCTACACGGTCCGGAGGATCCTCGAGGAGCTCGTCCTTGAGCTGCGATCGAGGGGGTTGAACGCGGTCGCTGAGTTGAGGAGGTGGAGGGGCTGACCAGCCGAAGTTGTTGCCCGGGAAAAATATTTATGATATGCGTTTTGAAATGAATTAGCTTGAGTCCGCTGGGAGGAGGGAAGAAGCAGGAGGAGCTGACCAGCGCGCTCCTCGAGCTGAGGGAGAGGCTCGATTCGCTTCAACAGGAACTGTCGGAGAAGGTGAAGAACCTTCAGGAGACGATAGAAAACCTGAACCAAGGGGTCGGGAAGATAGGCGAGACGGTCTGGCAGGCGATGGCCGAGGGGACGAAGGAGGTGATGATGGAGGGCATGGAGGCGGCCTTCAAGGCCCACGCGGAGACGGTGGCGGAGAGGCTGATGGAGGCACTGGACGAGCTGGCCAAGATCAGGGGCGTCATAGAGGCCTACAAGGCCGATCAGGACCGGTTCGTCGAGTACCTGAAGCTCCAGTACGACACGATCGAGGACTTGATGAAGGCGAAGTCTCTGCTCGAGGAGGAACGCCAGAAGCTGGCGGAGGAGAGGAGGCGGGTCGAGGAGCTGAGGGAGGAGACGATCCAGCTGAGGGCCGAGCTCGAGGAGAAGGAGCAGGAGATAAAGCAGGTCTACGGCAGGATTCAGGAGCTTGAGGAGAGGAAGGCGCTGCTCGAGCGGCAGATAAAGGAGATGGAGGACCGTTACTTCAGACTCCTCGAGTCGGCGGCCAAGAAGGTCGAAACGGCCTTCAACGACCTCGACCGGCGGTTCAGGGTCAGGGAGGCGAGGCTTCTGAGGCTCGCGAGGCTCGAGGAGGTGAAGAAGGAGGAGATCCGGAAGCTGGAGGAGGAGAAGGCCGTCCTCGAGTCCTACAGGAAGCAGTTCGAGGACCTCATGGAGGACATCCGCCGGCTCGAGAGGAAGAGGGAGCAGCTCGAGTCGGAGATACGCAAGCTGGAGTCGCAGAAGATGGCGCTCAGGTACGGAAGGTTCGAGGTCGGCGAGGGAGAGCTGAAGGAGGGTTAGGGAGGTCCGGCTGAGATCACCGTTTGGCCTCCGACCTCTCGAGCTTCTCGACGATCTCGAAGAGCAGCTGTGCCGCCTCGCTCACCTCGGTCAGCTCGTCCTCTATCCTCTCGAGACGCTCCCTGATCTCGTCGATCGCCTGGAGGACCCTCTGCTTGAACTCCTCGTCCTCAGCCATACCCGGTCCCGGCCCCCGCGAGGTCTGGAGCCCCTCGATCCGGCGCCTCAGCTCCTCGATCCTCCGGTCGTCCTCCTCGAGGTACCTCTCTGCGTCCTCGAACCACTCCCGCACCACGTCGAAGGCCCTTTTCACCGACTCGAAGGTCGGAACCGGTCCGCTGGGCGTCTCTATGTAGTCCAGCTGGAGCCAGACCTCGTCCCCCTCCGATGAGGACATGCCCGACCGCATAGCAGAGGTATCCGGCTCTGATAAAGCTTGAAGGCGGCCTTTCGGACCAACCAACCGTCAGCCCAGCTCCATCTTGCACTTCGGGCACCTCCCCTTGCTCGAGAGGATGGCGGTGTAACAGAAGGAGTGGAAGGTGGCACCGCAGTGGGGGCACTTGCTGGTGGCGTGCGAAGGGTCGATCTCGAGGAGGCACGAGTCGCAGACGGCACCCCAGTACCACTCGCCCGCCTTCCTGCCCTCCACCACGACCGGCGTCCTGAACCGCCTCACCGGCCCCATTCATCCTCTTACTCCCCTTTAAAACGTAGCTTGGCTTATATCCGGGGTCCGACAGAACCATCCCGGTGAGGGTTCGAAGGTGGGCGAAAGAGCGGTTGACAGGGCCACCATAACGAGGCTGGTCCTCGACGTCCTGAAACCCCACCAGCCCAGCATAGTGGAGTTCGCGGTAGCGCTCGCCAGAATCAAGGGTGTGGAGCGCGTCGACTCTTCGGTGGTTGAGGTGGACGCCGAGACGGAGACGATCAAGGTCGTGGTCGAGGGCAGGGACCTGGAGGTCGAGACGATCGCTGAGACGATCAGGAAACTGGGAGGCGTCGTCCACTCGGTCGATGCGGTCGTCGCCGAGGTCAGGAGGCCCGAGCGGAGGTGATGGGGACGCTCAGGAGGATCCGGGCCGTCCTCGAGATGGCGAGGGCCGCCGACTTCGCGAGGCGTGTGGCAGTGATGAACTTCTTCGACGGCGTCACCATAGGTACCGGGCTCGTGCTGGGGCTCTTCCTTTCGGGCAACTTCAGCTACCAGGCCTCGCTGCTCACGGTCCTCTCGGTGGCCGTCGGCTCGGCGATCTCCGGGTTCACGGGGGCTTGGATGGCCGAGAGGATCGAGCAGGAGTACCGGCTCAGGAGGCTCGAGGAGGCGATCCTCGCGGACCTCAGGGGAACGCTCTACCAGAGGGCGGCCCAGAGGGCTCCTGTCCTGGTGGGGACCTTCAACGGCCTCTCGGCTGCGGCGGGCGTCGGCATAGTGGGAGTTCCCTTCCTCGCGTCGCTGCTCACGGGGTCCGATCCGCTTCTCGGGACATGGGCCTCCGTCGCCGTATCGGTGACGTCCCTCACCGTCGTAGGTCTCGTGCTGGAGAGGGCGATGAGGCTGAACCCGATCTTCGCCGTCAAGAGAATCCTGGCCGCCGGGCTTGCGACGATGCTTCTGGTGCTCGCGATAGACCTCTTCGTGAGGGCGCTTTAACCGTAACAAGACTTTTGCCGGGGCGCTTCGTCACGAACGTCGTGAGGGTCGCCGTCCTTTCGGACACCCACGACAACCTGCAGAAGCTCAGGGCTGCCCTCTCGATCGCGAAGGAGAGATGCGTGGAGGCGGTGATCCACCTCGGAGACTTCACAAGCCCCTTCACGCTGAGAGAGCTGTATGGATCCGCTCCGAGGGTCGTCGCTGTCCTCGGGAACAACGACGGCGATCCGCTGGCCCTCCACCGCACAGCATCGGCCTCCGACGTAGAGCTTCAGCACTGGCCCCACGAGTTAGAGCTCGGAGGGAGAAGGCTTCTGCTGATCCACGGCTTCGGCTCGGCGGAGACGCTGATCAGGGTCGTCGAGGCCCTTGCGGGGTCCGGGAGGTGGGACGCCGTGCTCTACGGTCACACCCACAGGCTGGACATCCGCAGGGTAGGAGAGGCCCTCGTCCTGAACCCGGGCGAGATCTACGGAGGCCTGACGGGCAGGTCCACCTTCGCTCTCCTCGAGACCGACCGGATGGAGGCTGAGGTCGTCGAGGTTTGAGGGCCGCTCAGGGGAGGGTCGTGGAAAGCGACATGAACCTATAAGAGCGCTCCTTCACGTCTCCATCCGTGCGGGTGGCTCTAGCCTACAGCGGAGGTCTCGACACGACGGTCTCGATCAAGTGGCTTCAGGAGAAGTACGGGGCTGAGGTGATCACGGTCACGGTCGACGTTGGCCAGCCCGAGGACTTCGAGGAGGTTGAGAGGAGGGCCTTCGAGGCAGGAGCGGTCAAGCACTACCTCATCGACGGCAAGTCGAGGTTCGCGGAGGAGTTCGTCAAGCCCGCCATCAAGGCTAACGCGCTCTACGAGGGCGAGTACCCCGTCTCGACGTCGCTGAGCAGGTACCTCATCGCTGAGGAGGTCGCGAAGGTGGCGAGCAAGGAGGGGTGCGACGCGGTGGCCCACGGATGCACCGGCAAGGGCAACGACCAGCTCAGGTTCGACGCGACCTTCGCGGTCCTCGTCCCCGAGATGAAGATCATAGCGCCTGTCAGGGAGTGGGGGATGAGCAGGGACCAGGAGATCGAGTACGCCCGGTCGAGGGGGCTGAGGATAGACCTGAAGAAGAGCAGGTACAGCATCGACGAGAACCTTTGGGGGAGGTCCATCGAGGCCGGCGACCTGGAGGACCCCTGGCACCCTGTTGACTGGGAGGCCTTCAAGTTCATCCGGCCTCCTCACGAGTGGCCCGAAGGCGAGGAGATCACGGTCGAGTTCGAGAGGGGTGCACCGGTCTCGATCAACGGCGAGAGGATGCCGCTGGAGGAGATGGTGATGCAGCTGAATTACAGGGCAGGGAGGCACGGAGTCGGCCTCATCGACCACATGGAGGACAGGGTGATAGGCCTGAAGTCGAGGGAGGTCTACGAGGCGCCGGCCGCGACGGTCCTGATCAGGGCCCACAAGGACCTCGAGAAGCTGGTGCTGGGAAGGAGGACCCTGGCCTTCAAGAGGGCCGTGGAGGAGGAGTGGACCTGGCTCGTCTACGCGGGGCTCTGGCACGACCCGCTGAGGAGGGCCCTCGACGCCTTCATCGAGGAGACGCAGAAGGTTGTGACGGGGGAGGTGAGGCTGAGGATGGAGAAGGGGTCTCTGAGGGTGATGGGGAGGAGGAGCGAGTACGCGGCCTACTCGGAGGAGCTCATCACCTACTCGGGGATGAGCACGTTCGACCAGAGGGCCGGAGCCGCCTTCTCGAACCTCTGGTCCCTGGAGACGAGGATCCTCAACAGGGCAAGGAAGTCGCTCAGGTGACCGGACCGATGCCCAGCTGCGGCCGCCGGCTCCCTCGGCGAGGCGACCAAAGACACATTAGCCGCGCGCTGGTAACCTCTGTGTGCTCGTGATCTGGGTTCCGGGCGAGAAGCACGACGCCGTCCTCAACAGGATCCTCTCCGACGATCTGGCATCGAGGGCCAGCGTGATCTCCAGGGACGCCTCCTTCTTGGTCGGCAAAAGCGGCTTCTACATCCGGGTGATGGGGACCGAGGAGCAGGAGGCGAGGGCGAAGGAGCTCGTGGGCGACGACGGCCGCATCGTCTCCGGTGAGGAGCTCGAGGAGGTCGTCAAGGCCTTAAAAGAGGAAGACGAGCGGTCCCTTTCGGGAATGGGGCTCCTCTTCGGAGGAGGCTAAACCTTCAGCATTTTGCATACAATTGAAATCANTTTGCTACGTTGGTGATAACTAAATACCGGGTATCCGAATAGAGAAATGCGGGGTGGCGGTAATGTCGGGACGCGTCTCAACCTGGGCGAACCGGTTCATCATGGCGGCGATCGTTCAGGGAGCGCTGGCCGTGGCACTGACGGCCTACTTCGTGCTCGGGCAGTTCGCCTGGCTGAAGCCCGAGGTCTCGAGGGTGATCGCTGCGGGGAGCGCGGGGACTTGGTTCACGGTCGGGTACACCACGTACCTTATCGTCGGAGTGATAGGCGTGGCGGTGACGGCGCTCTTCTACCACCACATCGAGGTGAACCTCGGCAAGCCCTACACCGGGTCGCTCAACATCCTCGCCTGGCTCCACCTGATCTTGATGAACGTCGGCGTGATCGGCGCCACCTGGATGATGATGATCGGCGGNTACCTCGGAGGCGCTGCGATGCTGCCCACTGCCGTCGGAGGGATGGGCTGGACGGCGATGGAGGTCCACGAGAGGGTCTTCTACGCGATACCGGGAGGATATCCGCTGTGGATAGGCATCTTCATCATACTGCTGGGGATCGGCGTCCTCGCCGGCGGACTGGGATACGTGCTGGCCTGGAGAAGGAAGACCTGAACCGCGCAGGTCCCTGAAAATCCGTCATCCTTTTTTGGGCTTTACCCTTTCAGTCCCTTCGCCCTCCCGGAGGCGATCCTCCTCGCGAGCTCGAGGTCCTCCTCCGTGTCCACGTCCAATAGCTCGACAGGGTCCACGTCCAGCCCTGCGGCCCTTTCAGCGCTCCTCCTGATCACCTCCTTAGCCCCCGCGTCCCCCCTGAGGGCCAGTAAGTCCCCGAAGAACTCGGACCTGAAGGCCGAGGGGCTCCTGATCTCCGCACCTGCCCTGCAGTAGGCGATCCCGCGCTCCGACGCCAGCGACGCGAGGAGGTCGATGGTCCGGGATGTGACGAAGGGCATGTCGCCGAGGCAGATGACGACGCCCTCGCACCCCCGCGGCAGGGCCCTGACGCCTTCCCTTATGCTGCTGGACATCCCCTCCTGCCACCGGCCGTTGACCACCACCTCCACTCCTACGGGAAGGGCCCTCCTGACCTCCTCAGCCCTGTTCCCGAGGACCACGACAACCGGCCTGCACCCCGACCCGATCGCCGCCTCCACGGACCATGCGACGAGGGCCCTCCCCCCGAGGTCCTCGAGCAGCTTGAACCTTCCCCCCATCCTCGTAGACCCGCCCGCAGCGAGCACCATCACCGCGAACCCCATTCCACTTTCACCACGCATAGCATAAAATTCTTATACCAACCTTTTTCAAAATAGAAATTGAGTGAAACACGATGCCTGCAAAGAAGGCTGCCAAGAAGGGCGCTAAGAAGGGAGGGAAGAAGGCTGCGAAAAAGACGGCGAAGAAGACGGCCAAGAAGGCCGTGAAGAAGGCGGCCAAGCCACCGGCTGAGAAGACTCCGGCGGAGAAGCCAACTGCTCCGTCGTCCGGATGATGACGAACGGCTGAGAACCACAAAACCCTGGGTATTTTTTGACTTCGGCCCCCCATCAACCCTCAGACCTGAGCCTCCTCTCCACCTCCCTGGCGATCTCGTCCCTGCTCCTACCCTCCGTCTCGATCCCCAACTCCCTCGCGACCCTGATGAGCTCGTCCTCCTCCTCGCCCCTCCTGACCTCGGCAACAAGCCTCCCCAGACTCCGGCCCCAGCGGACAACGACATCGGGCTTCAGGAGGATCCAGACAAGGACTACGATAGCGACGATCGCGAGGAGCTCCAGCGGTGAGAGCATCGTCCTCAGGCCTTCTTCAGTCTGGCCGCGATCTCCTCGGCTAACTGCTCCCTCGTCTTGCCCTCGGTCTCTATGCCAAGGGACCTCGCGATCTGGATGATATCAGTTGAGCCAGTGGGCTGGGACTGGGTGCCAGTTGAGGGCCTCGTCAGCTCCTCCTGCACCTCTCTGCTGGCCTTCTCGAACTCCCTCTTCGCCTGGCCCACCGCCCTCGCGAGCTTGGGCAGCTTCTCGGGCCCCCACAGGAAGAGGACCAACACCACGACCAGTACGATGATCCACTCGAGACCTTGGATCATGCTCCATCGTCACATCGAGCCAGCGGGTTATAAGTGTTGGTTGAAAGCTTGCTGCGGTCTGCGAAAACTTCGGCACGTCCCTTCGGTGATCTTCCGGCATATCCCGTGCGGAGCCTGACAGAGGATGCGAGCGCAGTAGGGTGACCTTATCCTTTAAAGAATGCGACCACGTGCTCCGATCGGATGATCCGGATACCGAGGAGCCTCCTCGATAGGATGCTGGATCATCTCATCAGGGCTTATCCAGAGGAGGGCTGCGGCCTCCTTGTGGGGAGGGTCGTGGACGGCGTCAGGGTCGTCGAGAAGGTGGTGCCGATGAGGAACGCCTTCAACGGCACCCGGAGGACCAGGTACTCTATAGATCCGCTGGAGTACATGGCGGTCGAGCGGGAGGAGGCCCAGAGGGGCCGGATCGTCATCGGCGTCTTCCACAGCCACCCGGACTACCCTGCTATACCGAGCTCCTACGACCTCGAGCACGCCTTCCCCGAGTTCACCTACGTCATAGCCTCGGTCTCAGGGAGGGAGGTGAAGGGTCTGGCGGCTTGGAGGCTCGACGAGGTCCTGAGGAGGTTCGAGCAGGAGCCGATGGAGATAATGGAGGAGGGCCAGGGCCTCAGCGACCGTAGCTGAGCGAGGACGGATCGACGACGTGTATCTCCTCGAAGCGTTGAGACAGGACCAGCGCGCCCATCCTCAGGTACCTTATCGGTCCCTGGTGATTCGTGAGGACCCTGACGAGGTTCCTCTCCCTCGAGAAACCCAGGAGGAGCGAGAGGCCCAGCACGGACCCGCCATCGTCGAGCAGGTAGGAGAGCAGGCCCGCGCCAGCCCTTCCGAGATCCGGCTCCGCGCCGAAGTCCTCGGGGACCTCGAGGCCGATGTCGATGCTCTTCGCTTCCAGGTCCCTCACCACCTCCAGCAGGTATCGTTCGGGGTCGGCGACCGGTTGGTCCGAGAGGACGTGGTAGTAGGTCAGCCAGGACTTGACCGTCTGCCTCAGCGACGCGTCCCTCAGGGCCGAGGAGTACCCCATCTCCCTCGCCCTCTTCCTCTCCTCCCTGTCCCTTCTCGGAACGGTCGGAGGCCTCGCCACGTGATGGACCTCGGCCCCCACCTCCCTGCACGCCTCGAGCAGCTCCCCCTCGACCTCCGTCTCTATGGCCACCACATCGGTCGGCCTCAGCGCCCTCACTATCGAGGCCTTGTGCCCAACGGCCTGGGGCCCGTCGATCCACCCGTCGAGGTTGATCAGAACCCTGCCCCTCTCCGCGAGGTGGCTGAGGTGCCTCCTGATCAGCTCGAGAGACCTGCCCGTCGCGTACGACGGAGTAGTGAAGCCGAAAGGGTAGACCGCCGAGGCCTTCACGGAGCTGAGCCTGTAGGTCGGTGAAGAGACCTCCGCAAGGGCGAAGGTGGTGGGAGGACAGACCTCGGGCTGGCCGACGTCCAGGTCGGCGACGGCGATGGGCCCTTCACCTATCCTTTCGTTCATCGTGAGCAGCAGCAGCGACGTCTTCCCCGAGTCCACGCGTCCGAGGACGGCTACCCTGAAGTCGCTCCTGAACCTGAGGGGGAGTTCGCGCCACTCCTGCGGTATCGCGTCGAAGTCCAGGACCTCCGTCGAGCTCCCCGGTCCCGCGCTCACCTCGAGGACCGAGTCCTCCAGCGCGTGAATCGGCAGCGTCTTCCAGGGCCTTGCCACTATGAGCTCGTTCGCCGGCGGCCTGTAGCCGAAGACCTCGACCCTCCCCGAAACGCACCTCGCCGACGCGGGGCCCTTCATCAGCAGCGTGTGTCCCCGGGGGACCTCGACGCGCCTCGCAGGCTGCACGGAGAACGAACCTTCGTCTCCCACAAATTCTTACCGATAATAAGGTGTCATCCGCAGCGGCAACGTTGAAATACGCAGAGGGCGAACGCGTGCCGTGAGGCGGTCGACTGGCGTCTCGGCGGCCCTGATGGTCGCGGTCCTCGTCCTAGGTTTCGTCGCTGGGGTCGTGGTAGGAGTCTCTGGGAGGAGCACGGTGACCGTCACCGAGACCTTCAGGACCCTCGTGACCACCACCGTTGCGCAGCCAGCCAGAACCGTCACCGAGACCCTGAGGACCTACGTTACCACCACCATGGTGTTGGGCAGGACTGTGACTCTGACCGAGACCGTCACGAAGACGTTCAGCACGGTATCCGTTAGAACGCTCACGGTCCAGACGACCCTCACGCAGACCGTCAGCCAGATCGGCGATGTCTGCTTCTCAAGGACTATGAACTGCGCGTCCATCATCATCTCGCTGATCGACTCGGCCCAGCAGAGCGTCCTCGTGGCCGTTTACTCGTTCACGAGCGATTCTCTGGCCAGCGCCCTGATAAGGGCCCATCAGAGGGGCGTAGAGGTAAGGGTTGTGATCGAGAGAGGACAGGCCAACGTGAGCGGCTCCGAATACGAGAGGCTGAGGAGCGCCGGCGTAGCGGTCAGGCTCGACGGGAACTCCGATTTAATGCACCACAAATTCATGGTCGTAGACGGCCGTGTGGTGGTGACCGGCAGCTACAACTGGTCTGCGGCCGCCGAGGACAGGAACGACGAGAACCTCATTGTGATCTACGACCAAGGCGTCGCTGCCCTTTACTCCCGGGAGTTCGATAGGGTCTGGAGTCAGGCCTCCTGACGCCGCTCCGGCGCGAACCTCGGCGAATCCAGCTCCTCGGTTACCCTCTTCAGAGCTCCGCTCAGGTCTTTCAAGGGCGCACCGGGTCTGACGGAACCGAGCCTCGACCTCGAGTACTCGGCCAGAAGCCTGAAGACCTCAAGCCCGACCTTCAACCTCTCGAGCTCGACCGGATCAGGGTCCTCCAGCACCAGCTCCTTGTCCCTCGGCAGGTTCGCCAGGACTTCCTCGACCCAGCTCACCTCGAGGTGGACCGCCTCCTTGTCCTCCCTAGGGACGTTGTGCCCTCCCATGAACCGCTCCGAGAAGGCCAACAGGAACCCCCTGTAGGCCTCGAGGCCTGTCCTGACCATCCTCACCGCTGTAGCTCCCACTATGTACTTCACCATCTCAGAGGGGTGCAGAAGCCCGCATGCTCATCTACCTCTCCCTGTCTCACGGCTCCCGGTGCGGACAGTTCCCGACTCGGCGGCCTCCCTCGCCAGCCTGTCGGCCTCCGCGTTCATCTCCCTCCTCACGTGCCGGACCTCCACCGATTCGAACCTCCCCATCAGCTCCACCGCGGCCCTGTAGAGGGGAAGGATCCTAAGGCTCCTGACCCTGTACTCGCCCCTGAGCTGCCTGACGACCAGCTCGCTGTCCGAGAAGACCACTAGCACCTTGCACCCCAGCTCGAGGCATTTCCTGAGCCCCTCGATGAGGCCTGTGTACTCGGCGACGTTGTTGGTGGCCTCGCCGACGTGTCCGGATCCCCTGTACACCGAGTCACCGCACCGGATCACGTAACCGTAGCCCGCCGGTCCCGGGTTGCCGATCGAGGCTCCGTCGAAGTAGAGCTCGCACCTCACCGCCGGCGTACGCGGCAGTCCCCTCAAATGCTTTGGCGACAGGAGTCCGAATCGGGGCCTCGTTACCTGAACACTTATAGGTAGTCATAGCAGACCCTTCAAATGTTGAGGAAATGCCCAGAAGGAGCGTATTAGTGGGTTCTATCGCGGCCGTCGTGGTAGTCGTCGCTGCGGTCGGAGCGTTCTTTCTCCTAGCGCCCCAAGGACCCAGAGAGGTGAAGCTTGAGATGTGGGAGTTCGGCTTCAACGGCCCTTCAGGCGGTCCTGAAATCAGGGCCAGGGTCGGCGAGACCGTCAGGTTCGTCCTGACCAACAGGGGAGGGACTGACCACGAGTTCATGATCGTCAAGGACCTGGACGGCTTCAGGGAGGCGCTTCGCAAAACCGTCAACGAGTTGAGGGAAAAGGGTCTGGATCAGGAAGCCATAATGGAGTCGGAGGAAGTGGAGATGCTGCACCACAAATACAGCGCGATCGAGCTGATGGTAGACGGGAAGATGGAACACGAGCTCGAGCTGGAACCCGGCGAGAGCGTGACCGTAACGGTCACCTTCGACCGTCCTGGGACCTACTACTACGTCTGCGCTGAGCTGACGCTGACTTTCCCCGAGTCGCACCTCGACAGGGAGATGTTCGGCAAGATAATCGTCGAGGGGTGAAGGACGACCGGCAGCACTCCTAACCCCCTCTTTTTTTTGGCACTTCCGCCGCAACCCACAGGTCTGCCTCCATCTAGGGAGGTTAGGTTAGGGAGGTTCGCCAATCGCGTTTCGTCGGAACCGTCGTCGGAAGCGTCTTCTGCTCCCAGCGCTCAGAGAAGAATGTAAATCGAGGGCCTGCATCGGTGGCGCGTGGCAAGAAGCCCGATCGACCTGCTCCGATCGGCGGACCCCCATCTGATCGCCATCGCGATGACCCTCTTCTTCCTCCTCCTCCACCTCACCATCATCGGCACCCCTTGGCCGGAGGACCTCGAGGCGTGTAAGGCGACGAAGGAGAAGTGCACGTTCGTCTTCGACGAGGCCCACTACGTTCCAGCGGTGAGGGAGATGATGGCCGGGAGGCCCGCCAACAACGAGCACCCGCCGCTCTCGAAGTGGCTGATGATGTTGGGGATGACCCTGCTCGGCGACAACCCCTACGGCTGGCGGATCAGCTCCGTGGTAACCGGCACGTTGAGCGTCTACGTCCTTTACCGGCTCGCGGCGCTCGTCCTGGGATCCGGGTGGGCTGGGCTCGCAGCGGCCNTCCTCTNCGCNGCCGACGTGACGTCCTTCAACCTCAGCTCGATCGNNGTCCTCGACCCNCCGNCGAACCTCTTCCTCCTCCTCAGCGCNTACCTNNTNCTGAGGGAGCGNAGGCTGCTGGCAGGGCTNTCGATGGGTCTGGCTCTGCTGACGAAGGCCTCGGCCGTCTTCGGGGTCGGAGCCCTGCTGCTCTACGACATCCTTAGGTCAGCGAAGGGATCGGACCCGATGGAGAGGCTGTACAACGGCGTGCTGAAGGCCTACGTTCTTCTGGTGGTCAGCGCCGCGGTCATGCTCTCGGGCCTCGCCGTCTACGACGTNGCGTACCAGGCCTTCCCCAGCCCTTTCGCCCACCTGGACTTCATTTTGAGTTACCATTCTTCGCTGACCTTCAACTGCATCGGCGGCATCACGCCCTTCGCCTGCGTCCACGTCAACCAGGACGGCTCGACCGTGACGGTGGACCTCCCGCTCAGCTGGACCCTGCCCGGAGTTACCTTCCAGCCGATGGGCTTCTACGTCGTCACGGTCTCCGTCGACGGCACCTCCTACAGGCCGNTNGCTTACTACGGAATGGCCGCNCCCCTCTGGTGGACCANCTGGGTCGTNATGGTTTACTTCCTGGTCAGGGGCATCGCTGCGGCCTGGAGGCAGCTCTCCGGTCGGGAGGAAACGGCTTCGGAGGAGCGCCGGTTGGACCTGCTGCTGGCCTGCTGGTTCGNNANGAACTACCTGGTCTACTTCCCGCTGGCATACATGCTGCACAGATGGGTCTACCCGTTCTANTTCTTCCAGGTCTTGCCGTTCCTCGCGATCGGAGCGGTCCGGCTGCTCGTTCAAGGCAGGTTCGAGAGGAAGGTGCTTTACCTCCTGTTGGCGGTCACGTCCTTCTGGTTCTTCACCTACTACCCCGTCAGGTCCGACCTCCACATCCAGCTCCTCAGGTCCCTCGGCTTGCCCGCATGACAGCCCAACTTTATCGATGGGCTTTGCGACGGGGGATCCGATGAGAATCCTGCAGGTCAGCGACGTACACGGAAGCAAGAAGGCCGCCGCTTCAGCTGCTGAGCTGGCGAG
>AWOE01000027.1 GCA_000494145.1 Candidatus Calditenuaceae archaeon JGI OTU-1
TACGGCTGGCGGATCAGCTCCGTGGTAACCGGCACGTTGAGCGTCTACGTCCTTTACCGGCTCGCGGCGCTCGTCCTGGGATCCGGGTGGGCTGGGCTCGCAGCGGCCNTCCTCTNCGCNGCCGACGTGACGTCCTTCAACCTCAGCTCGATCGNNGTCCTCGACCCNCCGNCGAACCTCTTCCTCCTCCTCAGCGCNTACCTNNTNCTGAGGGAGCGNAGGCTGCTGGCAGGGCTNTCGATGGGTCTGGCTCTGCTGACGAAGGCCTCGGCCGTCTTCGGGGTCGGAGCCCTGCTGCTCTACGACATNCTTAGGTCNGCNAAGGGATCGGACNCGATGGAGAGGCTNTACAACGGCGTGCTGAAGGCCTACGTTCTTCTGGTGGTCAGCGCCGCGGTCATGCTCTCGGGCCTCGCCGTCTACGACGTNGCGTACCAGGCCTTCCCCAGCCCTTTCGCCCACCTGGACTTCATTTTGAGTTACCATTCTTCGCTGACCTTCAACTGCATCGGCGGCATCACGCCCTTCGCCTGCGTCCACGTCAACCAGGACGGCTCGACCGTGACGGTGGACCTCCCGCTCAGCTGGACCCTGCCCGGAGTTACCTTCCAGCCGATGGGCTTCTACGTCGTCACGGTCTCCGTCGACGGCACCTCCTACAGGCCGNTNGCTTACTACGGAATGGCCGCNCCCCTCTGGTGGACCANCTGGGTCGTNATGGTTTACTTCCTGGTCAGGGGCATCGCTGCGGCCTGGAGGCAGCTCTCCGGTCGGGAGGAAACGGCTTCGGAGGAGCGCCGGTTGGACCTGCTGCTGGCCTGCTGGTTCGNNANGAACTACCTGGTCTACTTCCCGCTGGCATACATGCTGCACAGATGGGTCTACCCGTTCTANTTCTTCCAGGTCTTGCCGTTCCTCGCGATCGGAGCGGTCCGGCTGCTCGTTCAAGGCAGGTTCGAGAGGAAGGTGCTTTACCTCCTGTTGGCGGTCACGTCCTTCTGGTTCTTCACCTACTACCCCGTCAGGTCCGACCTCCACATCCAGCTCCTCAGGTCCCTCGGCTTGCCCGCATGACAGCCCAACTTTATCGATGGGCTTTGCGACGGGGGATCCGATGAGAATCCTGCAGGTCAGCGACGTACACGGAAGCAAGAAGGCCGCCGCTTCAGCTGCTGAGCTGGCGAGNAGGGAGAGGGTGGATCTNATCGTCCTGGCGGGCGACGTGACGACCTTCGGCACNGTCGGAGAGGTTGCGGAGATCCTNAGNACNCTCTCCTCNTCGGGNGTCCAGGTCCTCTACGTCCCCGGGAACTGCGACCCGCCGGAGCTGCTGAGCAACGACGTCGGCCTCGAGGGGGTGACGAACGTCCACGGCCGCACCGTCTCGATCGGAGGGTTAAGGATCGGAGGAGTAGGCGGAGGGTTGGCCGGAGGTCCGAGGAGCTGGATAGACCTGACCGAAGAGGAGATGAAGGCGGTCATCGGTTCCCTCGGAAAGGTCGACCTGCTCGTCTCGCACACACCTCCCCACGGATCGGGAGCCGACGCTCTGGGAGGTAGGCACGTGGGGAGCGTCACGGTCAGGGAATACTGCCTCAGGGAGGAGCCGATCGCGGTCCTGTGCGGTCACATCCACGAGGCGAGGAGCATATCGAGGTTGGGGAGGACCGTTGTGGTGAACGCGGGGCCTGCGAGGGGCGGTAATGCTGCGCTCCTCGAGATATCGGGCAAGGAGGCGAAGGCGGAGCTGATCAGGCTCTTCTGAANATCAGGTCCTTGCGGTGGNGAAGGCCGTGTGCCTGTAGATGTGGAGCATCAGCCCCAGCATTATCATGGACATGCCCATGTTGAACATCGAGATGTTCGGGAGGTTCTCGAGGTANGTGAGGACCGCGAGCCAGCTGAAAGCCAGCACGAGCAATAGAGTCACCACCACACCGGCTGTCCCTGCCCTCGGCGAGAGGACGAGCGGCTTGGTGGGTGCGGGTCTTCCTCGGGGCTTCGTCAGGAACCGATACGTGATGAAGAAGCTGACCATCGTCATGATCCCGAACGAGCCGTAGTAGATGACGGGCTCGACGTAGAGCTGCTCGAAGACTGTGAGCTTCGAGAAGTCGACGTAGAAGCCCCAGACCGTGGTCACGATGATCATCAGTATCGAGGCTATGCCCATCGCTGTGAAGAACGGTCTGTCCCTCCACGAGAGCCTCTTCGACTTGTCGACGAAGGGGACGATCAGGAAGAAGATCNCGAAGAGCAACGGCAACAGGGCCCCTGCCCAGAACCTCTCGGACCCGGTCCTGAGGAAGGCGTAGATCGAGGTCAGGTACCACTCGGGGACCTCAACCGCTCCGACCGTAGGGTCGAACCTGAGGCCGAGCTCGGCGGGGAACATGCCTGCAACCACGAAGATCGCGCCGATGACGCCCAGAATCATCGGCATGTCTATGATCAGGGCCCTAGGAATGTGGACGGCAAGAAGCAGCATCATCAGCAGCGGTATAATGAAGACGTGGAGGGCGTAGAACCGGACTATCAGGTCGAAGTATCCCCCTCCCATGAGGATCGGCGCGATGGAAGGTCCGAGGACCGGTGCGGAGAAGGTCAGGCCCATGCCGATGTTGATGGCGAGCATCGCCCTCTGGTTCAGGATCAGGTTGTATCCGGTGTAGGCCTCGAGGACCGTCAGGATGCCCAGTATGATNCCGGTNACCCAGAGGACCTCGTTCTTGATCTTGTACCTGCCTGAGAAGTACTGGTAGTAGAGGTGGAAGACCGCCAGCAGGACCATGAAGTTCGATGCGTGGTAATGGATCTGTCT
>AWOE01000028.1 GCA_000494145.1 Candidatus Calditenuaceae archaeon JGI OTU-1
GCGATCGCCGCCTCCGTGAAGGTCCCTCCCTGACCGCCGTGCTCCTCGGATATCGTGAGGCCGTAGATCCCGGCCTCGGCCATCCTCTCGATCAGGTCCGCAGGTATAACGCCCTTCTCGTCGACTTCGATCCAGATGGGCTCGACGTTCTTCTTGCAGAACTCCCTCACCGATTCCCTGAAGAGTCTGTGCTCCTGAGGCTCGGAGAAATCCACGTTCATTTCTCCCATCGGTCTTATTTTTACGTTAAGCGCGTAGGTCCTGTTGGAGCCCTGATCGGGAGGCGCCAGGCGAAGGCGTTGGTCGCGGGTCGCCGCGCTACCCGACCGACGGCACGACGTCCCTGACGAATTCCCTCATCTTAGCCAGCAGCGTCTCGAGCGGGCGGTCGCCGAAGTAGATGGCTACGTGCTCCACGCCCATCCTCGCGTACCTCGAGAGGCCCTCGGCCACCTCCGACGGCCCTCCGGCCACC
This sequence comes from Candidatus Calditenuaceae archaeon JGI OTU-1, assembly GCA_000494145.1. Taxonomy (GTDB): domain Archaea; phylum Thermoproteota; class Nitrososphaeria_A; order Caldarchaeales; family Calditenuaceae; genus Calditenuis. The sequence goes on from AWOE01000028.1 coordinate 476, forward strand.
ACGATGTACCTCCTCACCGCCGGGTCCGATATCCTCACTTCGGTCTTCGATCTTGGATCGAGCTTGACCCCGAGTCTGCCGCTGACGATGAAGCCGCTCCTCCCCGACGATCTGATCAGAGCCATCCTCTCCTCCAGCTCGTCGAAGGGGATTCCGCCGAAGTGCCAACCGTCGCCGAGCGCCAGCGCTCTCCTCACGGCCTTCTCCGTGTTACCTCCGATGAGGATCTTCGGCCCTCCGCTCTGAACGGGAAGCGGGCTGAATACGACGTCCTTCAACCTGTGGTATTTCCCCTCGAAGACAGGCCTCTCGCTGGACCAGAGGACCCTCAGGAGCCTCACCTGCTCCTCTAGGAGCTCGCCCCTCTTCCGGAAGTCGACGCCTAAGGCCTCGAACTCGGTCGGCTCCCATCCCGCACCTACCCCTACCGTCAGCCTGCCACCGGAAAGGAAATCGATCGTTGCGAGCTGCTTCGCGGTGAGCAGCGTCGGCCTCAGCGGCATCACGACCACCGAGGTCCCCAGACCTATCGTCTCCGTCTTGGCGGCGATGTAGCTGAGCGTCGTCAGCGACTCGAGTATCCTGCCGTAGGGGTAAGCGTGCGCGGCGCCGATGGTCGTGTGGTCCGACGTCCAGACCGAGTCGTAGCCGAGCCTCTCGGCCTCCACCGCCGACGTCACCAGATTATCTCTGCTGAGGTGGTTGCCGAAGTTGGGGAGGATGATCCCGAATCTCACGCCCACATCGCGGACCTCCCGTCTTATAACGGTGCCTTCAGGAAGAGATCAGCTCAGCACTCCCTCCTACCCCCGAGACCATCACCTCATACCCGGCCTCTCTCAGCCTCTGAGCAACCTCGTCGATGTGCTCGGGGAGCGTGTTGACGTAGACGGTAGGTCCGGTCTGCATCGAGAAGTAGGCCTCGATGCCGGATCTCCTCATCTGCTTCACGAGCTCGATCACCCGGAGCGTGTCGGGGCTCATCAGGACCATGCCCGAGTTACCGGTCATCGTGATGGCGTGGAGCTCCAGCGAGTCGCGTTCTACCTCTGCGCCGAAGGTCCTGAAGTCTCCCTCCTTGATCGCCCTCTCCACCCTGTCGCACCTCTCGTTGGCTACCTCTATCCTCCTCAGGAAGTACGGAGACGACTCGGCCTCCCTGTGGGCCTCCTCTGTCGTGGCCTCCATTCCGAGGGGGACGATCGCGAATCGGAGTGGAAGGTTCCTCTCGTCCGCGAAACTCACCGCGTAGCTGTCGTGATCGCCCGTCCCCGCATACCACCTGGCGTACTTCCCCACCACTGACCTGCATGCCGATCCTGCGAGGAGCCTCGCTATCCTCGAGACCAGCGTCAAGTCCCTTCCGTAGACCTTGTCGAGACCTGCTGCCGCGTAGGCGGCCAGCGCTATCGAGGCGCCTGCGGCCGATGAGAAGCCGAGGCCCTTCGCCCCAACCCTCGGGTGGTTCTCGGTCCTCACCACAGCCCGCTCCTCGATCCCCGCCAGCTCCCTGACCCTGTCCAGCACAGCAACTACCCTCTCCCTCGCCCTTCCGGTCAGGGGTGTGCCGTTCGCCATCACCACGTCTTCCTCCGAGTCGCCGAAGCTCACCTCCGCCACAACGTAGGCCACGTCGGTGTTGACCGAGATGCTGTCGTGGTAGGGTATCCTGAGCCGCCAGTCCTTCAGCCCGTGGTACTTCACCAGCGCCTGCATCGTGTACGCCCTCGCCTTCGCCCTCATCCGACCCAATCCCCTTCCCTCGTCCTCCGGCCCGAGCACCNGCACCGGCATGTCAAAAACGTTGATATGTGCCCGCCACGACAACGAGCGGGGATGGCGCAGCAGCAAATTTTCTACCAGTGCGTCAGGTGCGGACATCTGTTCGAGAAGGACATAGCGCCGAGGGCCGCACAGCTCAGGTGCCCCAACTGCGGTTACCCCGTGATCAGGAAGCCGAAGCCGAACGTGGCCAAGCTGATCGTCACCTCGCAGCTCTCCGAGGAGGTCAAGCTGTTCTACACCTGACGGGGTTTACGCAGAATCGGTTATTCGTTGTGCCTGATGGGTAATTTTCGCTTGTAGAAGTAGCGCAGCATATTGCGAAAAAGCCTATAAATGTGTTCTATAACTACAATAAGGTGGTTTGGCTATGGGTCAACGTGTTGAATTAGACATCGACGAGGTTGTCGTTTGTTTAAAGAATGCTGTGATTAGGGCTACTAGTGAGGAGGATGTAAGGTTTTGGGTTTCGAAGTGCCTTGTGGATAAGGTTCTGACTCCTTTAGGAATTACGGCAGTTGGGAATTTGAAACACGAGTATACACTCATTTCGGGTAGGGCCGATACTCTTTACGGGCATGTAATAATTGAGTATAAAGCGCCCGGAAAATTGGCTAGCGCATCAGACATTCAGCGGGCAAAGCAACAGGTCATCGAATATATCAAGGCCGTGTCACAGGATAAGGCCGGGTGGAGTCGGTATCTCGGCGTTATAATTTCGGATAGGTTGGCATTTGTCCGATACGATCCAAGGACCGATACATGGGTAATGAGGGGGCCCTACGACATTAGACGGGAGGTTATCGTTAAGCTTGTGGAGGCGTTAAGAGGTCTTGAGCGAAAGCCGCTCGACGCTGATATCCTAAATAAAGACTTCGGTTTGAAGTCGCAGCTCACTAAGCGGTTCATTAATGTGTTGTACAGAAAGCTGTTGAGTTCAAGAAGTCCTAGGACCGGTCTGCTCTTTGACGACTGGAGAAGACTGTTCAAGCAGGCAACCGGATATAGGCCAGAGGAGCTTGAAGAGCTCCCTCAGTTTGCTCGCGAGCTAGGCCTAACCGGTAAGGTGAACTTTGACGCTTTAATATTTTCTTCCCACACCTATTATGCGCTTTTGATGAAGCTGATGGCGGCGGAGATCGTTTATCTCTATGGTGGCGGGAAGTTTTATAGATCTTACATCGCGGAGCTGGATGATGCTTTTTCGAGGGAGGGGGTTGAGGGTCTTAGAAAGGCTTTGGCTGAGCTTGAGAGCGGTGGGATATTCAGGAAGCTTCTAAACATCGAGAACTTCCTCGAGGGGGATTATTTCTCATGGTACTTGGATGAGCTCGACGACGAGCTTGCCGATGTTGTGGCTGATTTGTCTAGGGGACTTGCTAAATACGAGATAGCTACGCCGCAGCTGGAGCCTGAGTTCGCTAGGGACTTGCTTAAGAGGCTTTACCAAAACCTTATTCCGAGGGAGTTGAGACACCGTCTTGGCGAGTACTATACGCCGGATTGGCTTGCCAACTTCCTGCTTGACGAGGTTGGACTGAGTTATGAAAACATTTTGAAGATGGGTGAAGAGGACCCGCTTAAGCCTCTGATGATTAGGGTTTTGGACCCGGCCTGTGGGTCTGGGACGTTTCTAGTTCTTTATGTGAGCAGGCTCAGGAGATATGCAGAAGAGCGTTATCTGACGGATGTCCTCTTAAGTCATCTTCTGAATAATGTGGTAGGTTATGACCTGAACCCCTTAGCTGTTCTCACAGCCAGGACGAACTACTTGCTGGCTATCGCTGATCTACTCGCCCATGTGAAAGGTACTGTCGAGTTGCCGGTCTACCTTTCAGACTCGATAATGGTGGAGAGTAGCACAAGACTCACGAGCAGAGTTTACATTTTGCGGACAAGTGGCGGGGAGTTCTGCGTACCCACTTCCATCGTTGAAAGGGGGTTGTTGGCAGGTGTCTTAAGTGAGGTCTCCAGATGTCTTGAAAATAAGTATAGTGTGGAGGAATTTAGAAAACGAGTTGAATTTGTTTTCAAGCTGGAAGCGGACGAATTATCCTTCATTTCCAAACTTTACCTGGATTTGTTGAAGCTTGAGCAGGAAGGCAAGAACAGAGTCTGGGTTGCGATAATTAGGAACGCTTTCGCGCCGATGGTCAAAGGTGTTTTTGACTACGTTGTTGGTAACCCGCCCTGGGTCAATTGGGAGAATCTTCCCGAATCTTACAGGAAAATGAGCATGTCTCTGTGGAAAAACTACGGTCTCGCCGAGATAGCTGGGAAGACTGGGTTGGGCAAGGTCAAGAGGGATTTGGCAATGCTGTTCGTGGCAAGATGTTTTGACAAGTATTTGAAGGAGGGAGGTGTGCTTGGTTTTCTTATCCCGTTTACTGTCTTTAAGACGCAGGCTGGTGCGGGATTCAGGAGATTTCTGTTCAATAGGACTAGGATTCGGGTTGTGCATGACTTGGTCACACTCTACCCATTTGAGGGTGCTGTGAACAGGACTGCGGCAGTGGTTATTAAGAAGGTCGATGAGAGGGACTTGGCAAGGGCTAAAGTCGAAAATGATAAAGGGGTCAGACACGTGGTTTGGGTGAACCCGAGCAAGAGACCCATTCCAACCGACAGGTCCCTAGAAGAAGTCCTGAGGGAGACTAGGAGATATGACTTAATCATGTTGCCGTTAGAACCCGGGAGACCAGAGACGACGTGGATGCAATTGACGCCCAAGGCAGTTGAGGTTGTGAGAAAACTCCTCATCCCTGCTACGGTTTCACGTCGCAGTAAACAACAGTTAAAATCGGAGGAGTCGCAAGTCGCCTTTAACGAGCAAGACGACAAAATCCCGCAGTACTATACAGCACATGCGGGAGTATACGTGGCGCTCAACCAAGTTTACTACGTTAAAGTCATTGGTAGAACACCCGACGGCCGGCTTATTATAACAAACCCGCCCGAGCCCGGTCAGAAGAAGAGCGTAAAGCAAGTAGAAACCGCTGTAGAGCCTGACCTAGTATATCCGCTTGTAAGGGGAAGAGACGTAAAGAAATGGTTTATCGACTTTCAGGATAGATATATCATACTTCCACACGATCCAAAAACAGCCAAACCGTTAAGAGAAACAATAATTAAAACGACGTTTCCAAACACCTATGAGTATTTCAACAACTTCAAGAAAGAGCTTGAGAAAAGGTCTATCCATAAACTCTGGGGTAAAAACAACCCATTCTACACAGTATATGATATAGGAACGTACACTTTTGCTCCATACAAGGTTGTGTGGAAGGAAGTCTCCGCTAGGATGAAAACTGGTGGGTTTCATACTGCTGTAATAGAGTTTATCAAAGCCAACGGTATCAAACCAGTAATACCTGACCATACTATCGTTATTGTACCTTTATACAACAGGGATGAAGCATACTACCTTTCAGGTGTTCTCAACTCAACTATAGTTGGAGTTGTTTCTCAATATGCCGTCGTGAGTAGTCTGGAGGAGCATATCGCTATACCCAAATTTGATCCAACCAATGAAATACATTGTAAAATCGCCAGATTCTCTATGAAGGCTCATGAGCTTGCTAGGCATATCTACGCCGAGGTAAATCCAAATGACAACAAAATTATAAATCCCTTAAAAGAGCTGGAGGCCGTAGAGAAGAAGATCGATCTTGCCGTGGCGGAGCTCTTTGGCCTGTCGGAGGAAGACCTTAAGGAGTTCGAGAAACTCATGGCAATCCTCTCAGGTAACGAACTGCCCTCAGATGACGAGAGGGTTGAAATTTCGGGAGATTCATCATAACCATACCAATTAGTGTTAGAAGGTTGCATCACCTGGTTTAGGTCATGAACAGGCATTTAAGTTATTGTGAGCGACATGTTTTAGAATGCTTTTCAAGCTACCCTCCCTGCATAACTGGTAGCTGCTTCGGGACTCCGCCGAAGCCTGCTGTCTTGGTCGATGCCATCGGCACCGCAGTCTGCTTTGTCGGTAACTTCCGCTTGTAGAAATCGTCGCTGAGCTTCCTTCCCGTTCTCCTCTCCCACTCCTCGATCGAGATCCCGTAGACGGCCTGGATCCTGTCCCTGTACCACTCGGGGATGACGTTGAAGGCGCAGAACGGTATGATCCTGCCGTCGGGCGTCAGGTAGTGGATGTCGCAGCGCCTCAGCCGCTCCTCGTCGTGGTTGTACTTGTCCTGGAAGTGCATCATCCCGAGGAAGAGGGACTTTCTGTGCCAGTCGCCGACGCTCTTGTAGTCGTGCTTCACCAGTATGTCGAAGAGCATCCTCTTGAGGTTCATCCCTGCAGGCTGCTTCTTCTCGTTGATGAACTTCCCGATGTTCCATAGGACCTTCAACCCCACCCAGACCCGGTTCCTTCCGGCCTCGATCTCCTCGGCCTTGTCCTGGAGGTACTTGATCAGGCCCTCGACGTCGACGAACTCGGTTATCGGGACCATCCTGTCGCCGTCCTTGAAGACGTAGGTTCCTGCGCCGCAGGCGAAGTGGATGCTCAGCTCGTAATGTGCCCTCCTCGTCAGCGCCTCGAGGAATCCGGTGAGGGGTGTGCAAGCAGGGACAGGGAACCACGCGTCCCTCGGGATCTCGCCGTTGGTCTGCTCCTCGATCCTGATGATGCAGTCGGGTATCGTGATCCTGTACTTCTCCCTCTCCTTCTTCGGCATCCTTCCGGTGAGGGAGACGGGCTGGAAGTTGACCGCCCTGATCACGTCGATGTTCTTGAAGCCGAACCGGATGATGTCGCCGAGCTCGTGGTCGTTGACGCTCTTGATGACGGTCGGTACGAGCACGATCCCAACTCCCAGCTTCCTCGCGTTCTCAAGCACCCCTGGCACCTCCCAGTGGTTCTTCGGGTTGGTCCTAGGCGTGACGCCGTCGAAGCTCATGTAGAGGTTGCTGACCCCCGCCTCCTTCAGTCGCTTGAAGTACTCGAAGTCCCGGCTGAGCCGGATGCCGTTGGTGTTCAGCTGTATGTGATCGACGCCCACCTCCTTCAGTATCTTGATGATCTCCGGCAGGTCGTCGCGGAGGGTCGGCTCTCCGCCGGTGATCTGGATCGAGTTGCCCGGGACCGGCCTCTCGGCCCTGAGGTTAAGGGCCATCTCCCTTATCTGCTCGAGGGTCGGCTCGTAGATGTAGCCGGCCTTCTCGGCGTAGAAGAAGCAGTACCAGCAGTGGAGGTCGCAGCGGTTGGTGATTACGAGGTTCGCGAGGCCGGTGTGGCTCAGGTGGCTGCTGCAGAGGCCGCAGTTCGCAGGGCACGCACACCTCGGCATCTCGACGTCGGGGTTCCCGGTTCCCTTTCCGTCCTTGAGGTAACGGGCGAACTTGTAGTACATTCCCGCGTCGCCGAAGTAGAGCTCGTCGAACTCGCCGTGGACCGGACATACCTTCCTGATGAAGATCTTGTTGTTCTCCTCGAAGACCTCGGCCGGGAGGATCCTGTTGCACTCGGGGCATATGCTCCGGGTGATCGTAACCACCTTCTTGAGCGCCTTCTCCTGCTGCCTGAGCTCCAGCGTCGTTGCCATCTCGACCCGGCCCGTCGCATAACTCATTTAAGGTTTTTCACACCTCTCCGATGGTGCGGATTGTGTTCTCGCGTTTTATGAACAGGTGGTCCGGCTTAAAGGAGGGCATGCGGAGGATCCTGATCTCGAGGGCCGACAGCTCCTCGATGCTGGTCCGGAGCTACTTGGTGGAGGTCCTCGGCTTCGAGAGGTTGGAGGAGGGCGGGAGGGAGTTCCTCAGAAGGGGCGAGGTGGAGGCCGTGGTTGTCGAGGGTGATCACCTTTACCTCAGCCCGAACGAGCTCAGGGAGGTGGCCGATGAGCTGATCGTTGTGGCCTCGACGCACCGGTCCGAGCAGGGCGTCAACGCGCTAACCGTCCACGCCACGGGGAACTGGACCTCCGATCCGAGTTACGGCGGCCTGCCGCGGGCCCTGTCGGCCACGATGGCCGGTGCGATACGGACGGCCTTCGACAAGCTCAGGGAAGAGGTCGGGTCGGAGAGATCCCTCGAGGGATGGTGGGTAGGTCTGGAGGCGACGCACCACGGTCCGTTCTCCGAGGTCCCCCTGGTCTACGTCGAGTTCGGCGGGGACGAGGCCGCCAGGTCGAGCGGTGTCGGCGCGGCCGCAGTCGCCGAGGCCTGCATCGCAGCGGTCACGAGGTCCAGTCCCTCGAAGAAGGCCGCCGTCGGGGTCGGGGGAGGACACTACGCGCCGGCTTTCACGCGGTCCATGTCGGAGAATCTCCACGACTTCGGGCACATACTGCCGAAGTATGCGATGCCAGAGGGGCTTCAGCTGCTGGCCGAGGCAGTGAGGAGGACCGTCGACGGATGCAGGACCCTGGTGATCGACTGGAAGGGCGTCCCGGGGGCTTACAGGCAGGTTGTGCTCAGGGTCGCCGATTCGCTCGGCCTCGAGCCGGTCAGGGTCTGAAGTCGGACAGCCGCCCAAACCGTGCTGACCGCAAACATTCATAACAGGGTTATGGGGGATTCCTGTGGGATGCTGCTGCCGAGCGAGATAGAGGCGAGGTGGCTGCTGCCGTTGCTGAGGGCGCTGATCGTGAGGCGCCTCCTCAACGAATACCACATGACCCAGGAGAAGGTGGCCAGGCTCCTGGGGATAACGCAGGCGAGCGTCAGCAACTACGTGAGGGCCGTCAGGGCGAAGGGCCTGAGACCCGAAATGGTGTCGCTGCTGGCGAGGTATGCGAGCGACGTGGCCGACGTGGCTTACAGGTCGCAGGATCCGCAGACCGTCGCGAAAACGATACAGGAGGCGCTGATCAGGATAAGGAAGGACAGGGTCCTCTGCGAGCTCCACCAGCTCCTCGAACCAGGGTTCGACGTCGAGAACTGCGAGCTCTGCCAGCTGAACTGAGTTCTCCAATCTCCCTACCTCTGAAGGTGAAAGTGTAGCCCGGGCCGGATTCGAACCGGCGTCTCCGGGTATCCCCTCCGCGAGGGATCCAAAGCCCGGAATCCTTGGTCCGCGTCTGGCCAGCGTTTGACCGCTAGACGACCGGGCTACCGGGGAATAGGGTGCCTTGCCCCGATATAGACGTCACGGCGGGAATGCTCAGGGCGAGACGTCCCTCAGCGAGACGATCTGGGAGGAGACCGAGACCATGAACTCGTCGAGGAACCTCAGCACGTTGTTCGTGTAGGCGTCGAAGGACTGGGGATATCTCTGGATCCAATTGAGCACCTCGTCGGCGCTCGCACCCTCTCCAGGTGCCTGAAGCAGCCACTCGATGTAATCGATGACGCCGTCGATGCTGTTGATCACCCTGTCGACCGACGGCGTTAGGGCGGGATCGTACTCGGCGACCGAGGACTTGATGCCCTCCCAGTACTGGACCAGCTGCTGCCTGAAGAGGGTGAGGTTCTCGAACTGCCTGAGCTGCAGGTCCCTGAGCAGTATGCTCACGATCGTGTCCCTTCCCGAGATCTGGTTGTAGACCGGAACGGCCTTCTCGAGCTTCTGGATAACCGCCCTCGCCTTCTCGACCCTGCTTCTCAGGTCCGAGAGAGAGTTGCGCAGCTCCGAGTTCTCCTGCGTTAGGGAGTTGACTGACCGCTCGAGCTCCGAGATGCTCTCACGAAGGGCATCGTAGCGCTTCGAGAGCTCGTCATTCTCCGACCTAAGGTCGGCGACGCTCCTTGTCAGCGACGCCAGCTCCTCCGCGAGCTGCCTGTTCTCCTCCGTCAGCGCCGACACAGGTCTCGAGCCCTCGTTCAACCCCACTACGTATCCGGCGATCGCTCCGACGAAGACCGCGAAGACCACCAGAGCGGCCGTTACCTTCACCGACACCTCACGCACCTCCTTCCTCACCCCGTGGCCTGACCTCCCCTCCCTCACCCTGCTGTGGAGGGGCCCTCGATCTGACGAGGGAGCTGCTGACGACGACCGACGCGACCACCAGTCCCGCTGCTATCGAGAGCATCCCGAAGAGGTTCAGCAGAGGCCCCCGATCCTCGACGACCTGCTGGGCGACGGTCCTAACCGTCACCACCTCCCTCGTGACCGTCACCGCCGGAACCGCCACAGTGAGGTACCTGAACTCGGTGACCGTGACGGTAGCTGTGACCCTCGGCTCGTCGACGACGCTCAGCTCCAGCGTGTATGAACCCGAGGACGTCCCGAAGGGATAGACGACGATGTAGTAGCTGCCGGTGACGGGTGCCTTCAGGCTGATCCTCTCGTAAAAGCCCGTCGGCCTCACGCCCGACTCGAGGAGGTCCCTCTCCGGAGAGAGCACGGCGATGTCGAAGTCCACGTCCGCTGCCATCCTGAGGGTGACGAAGAGCGTCTGACCCTGTTTGAGCGTGACCCTGAAGAAGTGAAGGTCTCCCGGCTGGAGGTGGAAGGTGTAGGTTCCCGGCTTCAACTCTGGTGCCGTCGCGAAGCTCGTCCCCGGCACCGGTCCCTGGGCATAAGCCGTAACTGCGCCCATAAGCCCCGTCAAAACGAGCAGTGCCGTTAACAACCGAGTCCCGTCCAACCCAAGGATTCAGTTACAGGCGAGTATTATCTGTATGCCGGCGGCTCAGTCAAATGCCATGCTCTCACCGTTCGAAGTAATCCTGACCGATCATCGCCGCCATCCGGTAGGTCGCCGGCCGTCGGGATATCTGTTGCGGGTCGAAGGACAGGTAAGGAGGCCTCCTCGCCCGCCCTCCTCCGATCCGCCGAAGGGGGCGCCCACCCTTCCGTTCCTCGCGAAATGCCTCGGCAGGGTCGCTGAACTGGCCCGGAATCCCGCAAATGGGGTGGAGGACGGACTGGCCATTCGGAAGGGGGCCGCCGATTTTGGAAAGTTGAGCACGGTTAATATTGTTCACTGAGGTTAACTTTCCGGAATGGTGATCAGGGTCTCGGGGCTCACGGTGACTTATAACGGTTCTGAACCGGCACTCCGGGACGTCACTCTCGAATTCGACAGGGGCGAGATGGTCCTGCTGATGGGGCCGAACGGCGCCGGGAAGTCGACGTTGATCAAGGCCGTTCTCGGCGTCGTGAGACCGATTTCTGGAAAGGTGGAGGTGCTCGGGTCAGACCCGGTGAAGGACCGCAGCGTCAGGAGGAGGATGGCCTACGTCCCGCAGGCGAGGAGCCTGAACACGCTCGCGCCCCTCAGGGTCAGGGACCTCGTCGAGATGGGCGCCAGGCTCCTACCCGATTCGACCGATCCCGATGGCGGTCTCGATGGCAGGATCAGGCAGGCCGTCGAGGCGGTGGGGCTTGCCGACAGGATCGACCGCAGGATCTCTCAGCTCTCCGGAGGCCAGATTGCCAGAGCGCTCATGGCCAGGGCCCTCGCCCAGAACCCCGAGATCTACCTGCTCGACGAGCCCTTCGAGTCGATAGATGCGGCGAGCGAGGCGATGATCCTTCGGGCGCTGAGGTCCGAGAGGGACAGGGGGAAGGTCGTGGTGTTGGCAGAACACCACATCACCGACTTCTCGCTCTTCGATCGGGTCGTCCTCCTGAACAGGACCGTCATCGCATCTGGAAGGCCCGAGGAAGTGCTGCCGCACCTCCCATCCGCCGCAGACGGTCATCGGAGTGACCGGTGATATTTTTGATCCGTTACATCGGCATCCTAGTGTTAGCTGCAATTGTGTTATGCTTTCCCAGCGGATACTCGAACACCGCTCCTGAGGGGCCGCACGCGTTCCCCGAGGTCCTCGTGACGACCGAGGTCCTCGCTGACATTGCAGGAAGGGTGGGCAGGGACGTGGTCTCAGTGAGGAGCGTTCTTGGGAGGACGAGCCCCGTGACCTTCACCCTGACGCCGGGCACCGCGGCTGAGGTTGCAGGAGCCTACGCCTTCCTCTACATCGGTTACGGCTCGGAGGAAAGGGTGGGCAGGCTCGCTCACGAGATCAGGAAGGGGGTCAGGACCTTCAGGCTGATCGACCAGATGGGGATAGGAGAGGTCCGGGAAGCCTTCTGGGTCTCACCGTCAGGAGGGATGGCCCTCGCCGACGCTGTGGGCCGCATCCTCTCCGAGCTCTTCCCCGAGAAGGCATGGACGATCGAGAGGAACCTCGCGGAGCTGAAGAGGGAATTGAGAGACCTCGACTCATGGATACGCTCCGAGCTGGGCTCCCTCCCTAGACCGCCGAGGCTGGCCACCATAAGGCCCTCCCTCGACGCCCTGGCCAGGGATTACGGGTTAGAGGTCGTCGCGAAGGTCGCGGACCACTTCGGCACCTACGAGCCGAGCGCAGCCAGGACCATGGCCTTCTTCGAAAGCGTCAGGGCGAGTGGCGCGGTCGTCCTGCACGAGGCGGAGGAGGAGGGCTCGACGTTGATGGAGCTGGTTGAGGTGAACTCCGGGAGGCTCGGGCTCGAGGTTGCGGGGCCCATCTACTTCGAGCGGTTCGATCCCGAGAGGGGCATAACGAGCTATTCGGACCTCGTCAGGTGGAACGTCCAGCTAATCGCCTCCCTCTCAGGAGTTTCCCAGAGGCCTCTCGGGAACGCGCCGGTGATCCTCGCGGTCCTCCTTCCTGGCGTGATAGCGCTCCTCGCTATCTCGGTGACCACGTCGCTGGTCGGGAGCTTCGCGGTGATGAGGGGCTGGGCGATCTTCGGCGACGCCCTCGCCCACGGCGCTATCGCGGGGCTTGCGGCCGCCTACCTCATCGGATTCGACTTCTACCTCGGGGCCTTGGCGGCAGGGCTCCTCGTGGCCTTCTCCGTCTCCTACCTCGAGCGGAGGACGGGGCTGAGGGGGGACGTCGTGATCGCTGTGACATTCACCTCGATGCTTGCGCTGGCGGTTCTGATGCTCTCGAGGTCTGGCGGTGCTGTCCTTAACCTGGAGGACGTCCTCTTCGCCGACGTGATGGCCTCGAGCAGCGAGGGCGTTCTGGGCACGGTGATCTTCTCCGCGGCTGTCGTGGCCTTCCTCGTCGCGTTCAGGAGGACGCTCCTCGCCTACGTCACCGATCCCCTCTGGTCGGAGGCCGCCGGGATGAGGACGGCCCTCGTCCACTACACCATGCTGATGCTTCTCTCGGTCACGGTGATCACGGCTTTCATGACCGTCGGCGCGATACCCGCCGTCGCATCGATGATAATCCCTCCTGCCACGGCCCTGCTCGTCTCGAACTCCCCGAGGTCCTACCTCCTCGCGTCGGCCCTGATACCGTCCCTCTCGTGCCTCGCGGGAACAGCGGTTTCGGTGCTGCTCGACACGAACGTGGGTTCAACGGTCGTTCTGGTCTACGCGGCCCTCTTCGTAGCCGTAGCCCTTACCAGACGCCGGGCCTGATCCTCTCAGGGCCTGACCACCGTCCCCGCCTCGTTGTAGAGGATCGCGCGCCGTATCGATTCGGGCGACCTGCCGTCGACGATGAGGAGTCTGATCTTGGACCTCTTCAGGACGGTGAGCCCGACCGAGTCGATCATCCTGTACTCCCCCGCAGCGTGTGAGGTCTTGGCGAGGAACTCCATCAGCTCGTCATAGGTGATCTCCTCGATCAGCTTGGCGTCAGGATACCGCCTCGGATCCCTGTCGTAGAGGCCCCTGACGTTGGTGGCCATGACCAGCCTGTCGGATCCTGTCGCCTCGGCGCAGAGGGCCGCGACGGCGAAGGTGGACTGCCCGGGCCAGAAGCCCCCGGTCACCGCTATCGGTCTGACCGCTAGGGCCCTCCTCAGCTCTCCGACGTCCCTCACGACCTCCGGATAGACAAGATCGCCGAGCGCAAGCAACATCAGAGTAGCGTGAACTCTGGTCACCGCTATGGCTATCTCGTCGCACCTCGCCTCGTCGGCGCCCAGCTCCCTCGCAGCCTCGATGTAGAGCCTCGCAGGCTCGCCGCCACCGACTACGACGGCCCACCTGTCGTTGCCGTCGTGGCACTCCCTGATCACGTTCGCGATGGACCTCAGCTGCTGGAGGTCGACCTCGCCCTTGGCGAAGAGGTGGCCGCCGATCTTGATGGTCAGTGGCACGTCTTTCCACGCACTCCCGTTCTAATAACGGCCTTCCCGTTCTCTCCCGAGCCCCATCTCGGCGGCCGTGGCCCTGTCGATGCCCACAACACCTCCGAGACCCATGACCCGTTCGTGGTCCTCGCCACCTGACAGCAGGACCCTGATTCCGATGGAGCCCGACTCCGCGGCCCGCAGCACCCTGTCGAGGTCGCCGTCGTCGATCCGCTGCCACAGGAACTCCTCGGCGACGAGGACGGAACCGAGCCTCCCTTCCTCCAGCATCCTCAACACGTCCTTAAGCCCGAACCCGAAGCCCTCCGGTGACCTCGCGACCCTATCGAGGACGCCTTCCACCAGCAGCGCGTCGGCCAACGGCCTCAGGTCCTTTCCCAGCCCGCCCCTCCTGAGCACCTCAGCCAACCCCTCGAGGCCGCCAGAGGAGGCGGGGACCGTCCTCCTCCTGACCTCGACCCTCCCGGAGAGGGCCCGCTTCACCTCGTTGCTGACCGAGTCGAGGAGCGCCGAAGGTGCGACCACCACCAGCTCTCCGACTCCGTGCCTCTCCACCGTCTCGTCGATGCCGTCGAGGACCTGCCTGACGGCCTCGATGGGTGAGGAGGTGCCGCCGTAACCCGAGAACTTGACGCCGGAGAACGACTCGGCCTGCCTCAACAGCCTCGTCCCCTCATCGGATATCAGGACGAGCACGGCCCTCTCGTCGTCGGCCGAGAGGACGAGGAGCCTCCTCGCCGGTGCCGACCTGGCACTTCTTGCGATGGCCGCGAACCTCGCGAACCCCTCCCTCGAGACGACCTCGACCTCCCTGCCTCGCTCGACGTGGACGGTGTGGTGCTTCTTCAGCAGGTCCTCGTAACCCTCGGCGCTTACGATCCTCCCGAGGAACGATATCCGCTTCGTTGCTGGATCCGCCGACTTCCGCTCGACCTCGATCCCTATCCTCACGCTGACCCTCCTGCTGTCCACCTCGCCTGTCGCCCGTTCCCTCTTGATCTCCCTCGTCGTCTCGGCGATGACCTGGTCGCCGGCGCTCACGCTCCTGTAGATGTTCACGAGGTCAACGCTCGACTCGGGGATCAGCTTGACGCGCCGTCTCACCTCGTCGACCTCGAGGACCCTCAAACCTTCCCACCGGCCGTCAGCACCTCACACCCTCCTTTTCAGGTATGGGTTCGAGTCCAGCAGGACCTTCAGAACGCCCGAGAAGGTCTCGTCGGCCGAGAGCTCGACCTCCCGGTAAAGGCCCGTGCGGCCGTGCTCCATCCTCCTCTTCAGCACCCTCACCCTCTCCCTCAGCGCTAAGGGGCTCACGCCGATCAGCCTCGCCGCCTTCTCGACGTCGAGCTCGACAGGGTACTCGAGGTGACCGTCCTCGACCGGTATGATCGCGATCAGCGCCTTGTTCATCCCCGGGACCCTGATCCCCTCCCTGATCCCGTCGAGGTCGACCTTTCCGGCCACGTCGTAGAAGAGGAGCTCCGAGGGCGTCATCTCGACCATGGGGAACGAGATCGAGGTCAGGTCGTCGAGGTAGATGTAGCCCTTCACCGCATAGGTCGGCGTGGCCTGCACCACGACCCTCCTCTTCCACCCTCCGAGCAGCTCCTCCACTCGGGCCTGGAGGATCTCGGGGTTGACGGGGTGAGGGACGAAGGCGTCGACGTCGCTACCGGGTCTCACGTCGCCTCTCGCCACCGAGCCGTAGACGAAGGCGTCGGTTATCCCCGCCTCGTAAAGGGCTGAGAGGATCCGCTCGGCAACGGCCCTCTTCTCCCTCAGCGTCCTCCACCTCCTCTCGTCGTAGACCACCTTCCTGTAACCTGTCCCCTCTCCGGCCACCGTGCGGTATCCGGTCGGGTGCCGCTTAAGGGTGGACCCGATAGGGCCTCGGGGACCCGGCAAGTTTATCCGCGTCCGGACGGTCTTCAGCGGGATGCACGAGCTGGTCGAGAGGATCTGGAGGAGGATCAAGGAGAACGAGTCGAAGTACGTCGGCGACCTGAGGAGGCTGCTGGAGCAGAGGGGGATCTCGGCGACGGGTGAAGGGATCGAGGAGTGCGCCTCGACCGTGAGGGAGATGATGGAGGAAGTCGGCCTGAGGGCGGAGCTGATCAGGTCCGGCGGCAACCCGGTCGTCTTCGGTGAGTTCAGGGAGGAGCGCCACGGCACCCTGATGTTCTACAACCACTACGACGTCCAGCCCCCTGACCCGGTCGAGGAGTGGACGACGCCGCCCTTCGAGCCCTCGATCAGGAACGGCCGGATCTTCGCCAGGGGTGCCGCCGACAACAAGGGGAACCTCGTGGCCCGACTCAAGGCGATCGAGGTCGTCAACGAGGTCGCGGGCGAGCTGCCACTGAACCTGAAGATGGTCGCTGAGGGCGAGGAGGAGATAGGAAGCCCGAACCTCCCTCGGTTCGTCGACGAGAACCGCCACCTGCTCGAGGCCGACGCATGCCTCTGGGAGATGTCCTACATCGACGACAGGGACAGGCCGGTCATAGCGCTGGGAGCCAAGGGCATCGTCTACCTCGAGCTCCGTGCCAGGAGGAAAGGGCCTGACCTGCACTCGTCGTGGGGCGCTGTGGCCGTTAACCCGGCCTGGAGGCTGATCAGCGCGCTCTCCTTGATCGCCGACGACAGGGGCAACCCGAGAATAAGGGAGCTGACCGAGGACGTCCAGCTTGACGAGAGGTTCCTCCAGCTGATCGAGCGGGCCGATGTGGATCCTGAGGAGGTCTCGCAGGGAGCGGGCGAGCTGATCCCTGAGGTGAGGGGCGACCTGAAGGAGGCGTTGAAGAGGTTGACGATGATGCCCGTCGTCAACGTCTGCGGCCTCCTCTCCGGATACACCGGCGAGGGCTCCAAGACCGTCCTGCCCTCGAAGGCCGTCGCGAAGGTCGACGTCCGTCTCGTCCCAGGGATGCGGCCTGAAAAGGTCGTAGAGGCGATCAGGAGGGCCTTAGCTCAAGCCGGATACGGCGACATAGAGGTGGTTCAGCTCGGCGGCTCTTACCCTGCCGCGGTCACCGACCCGGAGTCGCCCTTCGTTGAGGCGGTTGCCGGAACCGCGCGCGTCGCCTTCGAGAGGGATCCGGTCGTCCTCCCGTCGATGCAGGGCTCCGGTCCCCTTTACCTCTTCGCCGAGGTCCTCGGGCAGCCGACCGTCCTCGCGGGCGTCAGCAGGAGGGACTCAAGATACCACGCCCCCGACGAGAACCTCAGGATCGACGACTACCTGAGAGGGATCTTCCACGTCGCGCTGCTGATGATAAACTTCGTTCCGATGATGAGGTGGGGCGTCATGCCTTACCGCTGAGCTCCTCTCCACGACTTCCCTTACCGAAGCCCCTGTAGACCGCGAAGAGCATCCCGGCCAAGGCAACTGCTCTGATCAAGGCCATGGCCTGCGGCAGCGTCCACGGGTGTGTCGGCTTATCGGTCGTGAACCAGGTCAGGATGATGTAGACGTTGCTCACCTCGAAGACGGGCCAGAGGACCAGCGTCTGGGGGAGCATCGCGACGAACGGCAGCATCCAGATCGCCATCTGGGGTGTGAAGACGTAGCTGGTGAGGAGCCAGGAACCGATGGCCAGGGCTCCCTTCTCCGCGACGCCTGAACGGAGGGAGTAGGACCTGAGGAGGAGCGGGACGAAGAGCGCGATGCCGAAGACCTTCGCCGTCGTCGAGAAGGGATCGCCGAAGATCCAGACGTACCAGGCGTTCTCGAGGCCCCAGCCCGAGTGGTACCGCACGAACTCCGCGATCCATCCAGGGTTCAGCATCAGGACCGGGAGCGAAGGGACGATCGCGCCCGCAGCGAACGCTGCGAACGCCCTCAGCCGCTCACCCCTCGCCTCGATCAGGTAGATCGGGAGGAGGAGAACCGACATCAGCTTGACGGCCGTCGCGAAGCCGAGGACTGCGCTGCCCTCCGTGCGCTTACCGCGCATGAACAGGAGGAGCGACACCCCAAGGATGGCCGCGAAGAAGTGGTCGAAGTTGTAGATGCCGTAAACCACGAGGCTCGGCGAGAGGAGCACGATCGCGGGCACGTATCGGCTCCTTCCACAGAGCTTCGAGGCCGAGAAGGCCAGAAGCGCGTAGGCCGTCAGGCTGATGATCCCGAAGGCGAAGTAGTAGGGGAGGACGTCGGGTCCGCCGATCAACCTCGAGACGTGGACGAGGTAGCACGCGACCGGCGGGTACTCGAAGAAGTAGTCGATGCAGGGCATCCGGCCCAGCCTGAGGTGTTCCTCCCTGAACCAGAAGCTCGCCACGTCCGAGTAAAGGGTCCACGGCTGTCCCGGGATGTGGAGGAAGAGGCTGAGGGCCCACGACGCGGCAGCGATGTACGGCACCGCGTCCGACGCAAAGGCCTGCAGCGCGCCACCATTCCTCCGCTCGGCCATCCGATGCGAGACGTGGGGCCCGGACCTTGTAGTTTTGCGTGTGGCCGTCTTCCGCTCGAGCAGAATCGTTCTAGGTTGAGCGGCCTCCGGGCACAGGGCGTC
Organism: Candidatus Calditenuaceae archaeon JGI OTU-1; assembly: GCA_000494145.1. Taxonomy (GTDB): domain Archaea; phylum Thermoproteota; class Nitrososphaeria_A; order Caldarchaeales; family Calditenuaceae; genus Calditenuis. The sequence goes on from AWOE01000028.1 coordinate 18,782, forward strand.
GGATCATGGACCATCCGGCTGAGGAACGGCACCCGCCCCCAGCGACAATATCAACGGGTCTCCGCAAACCGACCCAATCCTAATAAGCAGTCCCTTGAGGATAACCTCCACGGCGATGAGGTGAGGTCGATGCCCACACAGGCCTTCTACGTGAAGTTCCAGACGCCGAAGGACGTGGCCAACGCTACGCTGGAGGTCGTCAAGCTCGTTCGGAGCTCGGGGCGTCTGAAGAAGGGGCTCAACGAGGTGACGAGGGCGGTCGAGAGGGGTCAGGCGAAGTTCGTCGTGATCGCTGAGGACGTCGATCCGCCGGAGATCGTCGCCTATCTTCCTATCCTCTGCGACGAGAAGAGGGTCCCCTACGTCTACGTCCCCAGCAAGAAGGGACTCGGTGAGGCAGCGGGTCTCGAGGTCGCGGCGAGCGCGGTCGCCATCATCGACCCGGGCGAGGCCAAGGGCTACCTCGAGGAGTTGATCAAGAAGGTCAACGAGATCAGGGGGAAGGCGACGTGAGCACGAAGGAGAAGGCTCCACCGAAGGTCGAGGAACCCGTGCCCGCAGTCGTCGAGTACGTCGTCGGCAGGACCGGAGTCTACGGCGACATAACGCAGGTCCGGGTCAGGATCCTCGAGGGCAAGGACGCCGGAAGGGTGCTGACCCGAAACGTCAGGGGGCCGGTGCGGGTGGGCGACATACTCCTGCTGCTCGACCCGGAGAGGGAAGCTGAGAAGATCAAGTGATCGGAGATGCCGACCGTGCACAGGTGCGCCTTCTGCGGCAGGGAATTCCCCCACGGCGTCGGCATGCTGTACGTGAAGAGGGACGGCTCGATGCTCTGGTTCTGCAGCAGGAAGTGCCGGGTTTACATGGTCGAGCAGAAGAAGGACCCGAGGAAGCTGAAGTGGACCGCGGCCGGCTCCAAGTCGAAGGTCGCCTGACCGGGACGGCGCCCGACCTTAGTCCTCAGGTTCGCTCCTCGATCCTGAGGTCCCTGCCAGAACTGATGATCTCGGGCCTCTCGAGGATCTGTATCATCAAACGCGGTAAGTCTCCCCGGCGCTTCAGATGTGAAGCGAGCTTCCGCATGACGTCCCTCGTCCGCTCGCCGATCCACATGAGGTCGCTCCCCTTGGCCCGTTCGAGGTACTCGTTAGCCATCTGGACCAAGGTGTCCCTCCCGATCCTTCCCCGGGCATATGCTATGGTGAGGAGCGCGATGTAGATTACCGGCCTCTCCTTCTCGGGGAGCCTGTCCCTTTCGGCGACGAGGTGGTTGAAGAACTCCGTGAATTCGTCGACCATCTGTAGGGTCTCCCCTGCCTCGCCCCCGATCCCTTCCGTGGTAATTGCGCTGGTCGTTGCAGAACCCTCAGCCCTTGCAGGAGGGGCACCTGTCGGGGAGGCCGGTGTGGACGGTGCCTGTGCCTTTTCCCATCCCTGCAGGCGGAGCTGACTCCCCCGCTGCCGACGACGTAGGCGGTGGCCCCGCGTCGGCGACGTTCCCCTGGAGCACTAGGGAACACCACCTCACCTCCTTGGGCGTGAGCTTGGCCCTCTCGTACGACATCATGAGGAAGGTGACAAGCCTCGTGACCGCCGGCTCCGAGAAGGTCTCGGTGTACGACTGGAAGAACTCGTTGGGGTAGTTGGCCTCCAGCGCCTTGAGCAGGACCCTCCTGATCCCCTCGTAGTACTTCGTCATGAGGTCGAGGTAAACGGACCTGTCGATTATGCCCATGATCGGGTTCCTTGTGACGTGGACCATCGCGTCCCTGATCACCTCGAGCTCCCTCAGGCTCGAGATCCAGTCCTCCTCGTGCTCTTTGACCCCATGTAAACCCGTACTCTTCTCCACCCTCTCCTCGGACCTCTCCCGCAGAGTTACTGTTGTTAACATTAAATCATCAGATATAAATTTTGCATAGTAGGGGATCGGGGGTGGAACCTCTCAACCGGTGAGCTCCGACTCGTGGAAGAAGATCCTGTGCTCGTGCTCGTAACTTTCGTTGCTGTCGGAGGCGTGGACCAAGTTGTCGGTTATGTCGAGTCCCAGGTCGCCACGGATGGTTCCCGGCTCGGCGTTGACGGGGTCCGTTGCGCCGACAAGCTTCCGGACGACCGAGATCGCCGACCTTCCCTCCAGGACCATGACCAAGACCCGCTTCCCGGCTATGGTGGAGACAAGCTGTTCGTAGAAGTGCTTGCCCCTGTGGACCTCGTACAGCCTCTCGGCCTCCTCCCTCCCCATCCTGACCATCTTCATGGCGAGTATCCTGAGGCCCTTCCTCTCGAACCGCGATATGATCTCGCCCATTAGGCCCCTCTCGACGGCGCTCGGCTTCAGCATCACGAAGGTCCTCTCGCTCACGGCTGGTCTTGCATCCCCTCGGGATTTAGATTTGACAGGGTCTCCCGANCAGTATCGAAATTAGGTGGCGAGGCGGTGAAACGGAGGTGACGAGGGTCAGGGTCTTCAGGGTAACGGCCTACACGGACCCGGACACGGGAAGGCCGGGGAAAATCATCGAGCTGGTCGAGGTGAGGGGCACATACCAGCAGCCTGCACGGGGCGCGATGACCGAGGAGTTCGTGATGGCCCAGCAGCTCTTCCAGTCGCTGGTCTCGCAGCTCCAGTCGATGGGCTTCATGCCCGTCCAACGCGACAGGTTCCTCCCGAAGATCGTCCTCTACCTGACGGAGGAGGAGTACGAGCGGCTCGGCGTCAGGTTCGAGGTCAACGAGGAGTTCGAGCTGGTCCTGGAGGAAGGCAGGTTGATCTTCAAGAGGTTGCCTTGATGCGGTGATGAGGTTCAGGTGCGTGATCTGCAGGATAGAGGTCGAGGCGGTCCANCACGAGGACAGGGGCGACAAGTACTACGTGATCTGCCCGCGCGGCCACGAGCAGTTCGTCAGGAAGGGGAGCGTCACCGGTGCGTGAAGACGAAGACCGGATCGGCCTCGGAGTCCTTGACGCAGTACCCGAACCTCTCGAACTGGACCCTGTCCCCTTTCTTCAGGCCGAGAACGCCCTGCTCCGNGTANCCCTCNACGGTCCTCAGGCTCTCCTCGTTGAAGGAGCCGTCGGGTTTGAAGGTCGGCCCTGGNANNAGNANCCGCGTCGGTACGGCCGACTCGACGGGGACCCACTGGACGACCCTNATACCCGGCTCCGGAGGACCGGGCAGCACCTCGCCGACCGCGATGCCGTCCTCGAGCCGCAGGACCCTCACGTTGGCCAGGTGTTTCAACCTGAGCCGTCCGCCGGCCCCTGCCTCCGCGACGTCCTGCCTCCTCACGTAGACCTCCCTCGATGCCCTGAGTTTCCTGAAGCCCATGTGCCCTTCGGGGTGGAGCGGGACCTCGACCTCGACGGGCTCGAGGTTCAGCAGGGTGAGCNTGACGGGACCGTCGACGAAGAACATCCGCGGCGTATCACGGTCGATCAGCCTCCTGTTGATGGCGTAGAGNAGNTCCCAGGAGTAGACCTTCCTGCTCTGGGTCAGGGCGACGTACCTCATCACGAACTCCCTCAGCGCTTCCGGGACTATCCCCCTCCTCCTGATCGACGCAACGGTCGCGAGCCTCGGGTCGTCCCACCCCTTGATGACGCCTCTCTCGATCAGGGCCCTGATCTCCCTCCTGGCGACGGGCGTCCCCTCGAACTCGAACCGCTCGTACTCGACGTAGGTCGGGTTCGGAAGGCCGAGGTAGCTCCTTATCAGGTCCTGGAGCTCGTTCCTCAGCATGAACTCGGAGGTCCGGAGGACGTGGGTCACGCCGCAGACCGCGTCCTCGATGCTCACGGCGAAGTCGTANGTCGGCCAGACCCTGTATCTGTCGCCCTTCAGGGGGTGCGGGTAATCCACGACCCTCATGATCACAGGNTCACGCAACGTCGTGTTGCTCGACCTCATGTCGCCCNCCAGCCTCAGCGAGACCTCNCCCTCCCCGAACCTCCCCGAGAGCATCCCGTCCCACATNTCGAGGTGCCACNCCACCTCCCTNGACCTGTGCTCGCACTCCACGCCCTCCGCCCTCAGCCTCCTCATCCTCTCCCGGTCGCAGGTGCACGCGTACGCCTTCCCNGACTCGATCAACCTCCTCGCGTAATCGTAGAAGAGCTCCATGTCGTCGCTGTTGTTCTTCTCGTGGTCCCACCTGATCCCGACCCAGCTGTAACCTTCACGGTAGGNGTCGTAGTACTCNGGCCTGACCTTCCTCGGGTCGGTGTCCTCGAACCTGAGCCAGAGCTTCCCCCCGTACATCTCCTTGTANAGGTAGTTGAGGAGGCCGCTCAGGGCNTGNCCTATGTGCATGTAGCCGCTCGGCTCCGGCGGGAGCCTCGTGATTACACCGCCCTTNACCGCGTTCGGCAGTGGCGGCAGCGTCCTCCTCTCCTCCTTCGTCTTCCTCTCCGCCAGCAGCGACGGGTCTATCTCCGAGAGGGCCTGTGCTATGTCCTCGAGGCTCATCGAGTTGACGCGTTCCACGACGGCCCTCACCTCCTGCAGGAGGAACGACATCGCCGCCTTGGCTCCAGGGTCTTCGGCCACGACCTTCGCTATCACCGGCTTCTCCTGCGCCTTCCCACCGTAATCCAGCGCGTTCTTCAGGGCCCATTTGTAAAGCAGGAGCCTGAGCCTCGACTCCCGATCGTCCATC
>AWOE01000029.1 GCA_000494145.1 Candidatus Calditenuaceae archaeon JGI OTU-1
AGGCCTCTCTGCATCATGGGCGCGACGTGGCTGACGGCGATGAGGACGGGTGCCGGGAGCGGTGTGGCCACGAAGTACCTCGCCCGAAAGGACTCCAGCGTCGTCGGAATCGTCGGCGCAGGAACCCAGGCCAGGACCCAGGCCATGGCCATGGCGGAGGTCCTGAAGGGGTTGAGGGAGATACGCGTCTACGACAGGAGGCCGGAGGTCGCGAGGAGGTTTGCCGAGGAGACGTCGGGGATCCTCGGCCTCGAGGTGAGGACGGTTCCGACCGTCGAGGAGTGCGTCAGGGGAGCGGACGTGGTATGCACTACGACCCCCTCGAGGTCTCCGATCGTGATGAGGGACTGGATATCGCCGGGGACGCACATCAACGCGATAGGCGCCGACGCTCCGGGGAAGGAGGAGCTGGATCCGGAGATCCTGAAGGCCGCCTCGGTGTTCGTCGACGATCTGGAGCAGGCCTCCCACAGCGGCGAGATCAACGTCCCCCTCAGGAAGGGCATCATCACCCTTTCGGACATCAGGGGCGAGATCGGCGAGGTCGTGGCGGGGAGGAAGCCGGGAAGGACCTCCGAGCACGAGATCACGNTCTACGACTCNACNGGNCTCTCCATACTCGACGTGGCGACGGGGGAGCTGGTGATGAGGAAGGCGGAGAAGGAAGGCGTCGGCGTCTGGCTGGAGATCTGAGCACCCTCAGGCGCTCTCCCCAGACCCCCTTTTCCTGACGAGGTCCTCCAGCTCGATCCCCTTCCTGAGNACCGCAAGGAGCCTGTCGATCGCCTCTGAGACCCTCCCGACCTCCTCCGGGTCCACCGCACCGGCGAGCACNCGCGTCAGCTCCTCCAGCTTCGCCACGACGACCTCCTCCAGCGCGCTCANNACGTAGGGGTACATGGCCCTCCCGGCCTCGGCCTCGTCGCGGACGATCACCACCGGCCTGTCGCAGACCACGCACCGGACCTCGCCCTTGATCTCGACCAAGGGGCTCCCGCAGACGGGACAGACGTCCGTCCTGAGCTTCGCGCCCGATTTGATCGCAGCGGCTATCCTCCTNACNCTCTCTTCCTCCCTCGGCTCCATCCTCCGCCCTTAACTCCTCCGGAGAGGAAGAGAAAAAGGGTTCCCTGCCGAGCCCGCGATGTGAGAAGTTCAAACCACGTCGGGGCGATAACGGAGCAAGCCCGTTTCCATCGTGTGCTGTGCCTCTGGCCTAAGTAAACTAATTAGCTCCGAAGGGATCGTGCCTATGGGGCCCGTAGCTCAGCCTGGTCAGAGCGTCCGGCTGATAACCGGAAGGTCGTGGGTTCGAATCCCACCGGGCCCATTCATGCTTTCTCTGCTGATCTACCAGCGGCTCAGCACTTCTTGACAGGTTTTAAGTAGTCGGTCCACGACGATAACGTCAACGGGCTATGCGCGTCCTAGTCACAGGCGGTGCAGGATTCATAGGATCCCACGTCGCAGAGTACTACGCCTCCAGCGGCGCCGAGGTCATCGTTTACGACAGCCTCCTGAGGGGGAAGCTGCTCGGAAAGGTGGGCCCTTAGAGCGCTACAACCTCGAATACCTGATCCACGCATATTCTTTGCCCGTTTAGAGATGCACCGTGGAATCCGGTGAAGGAATTGAAAGACAGCTTACCGGTCGGAAAACACGAGCTTCGAAACCTCGAGTCCCGGACTTGAAACGGACTCACGTGACCTGAGACGGTCTGCGAGGAGTTCTCTCAGGCGGTAGACGTAGAACGTGTGGCGCCTCTGGGTCTCCGAGGACCGGAAGCTCAGGACCTCGCTCGGCCTCCAGCCCCTGATCGGGTAGTCGTGGGTCACGACGGTAGCCCCCTCACCGGCCGTCAGCAGGACTGGCTTCAGGACCTCCAGCGCCCCCGAGGTCAGATACGCGAAGACGAAGTTCGCACCCCTGAGGTCGACCGAGCGCGCATCCGCACAGACGAACTCGACCCCTTTGAGGCCCAGCGAGTCCCTGAGGCGCCTCGAGTACGAGACGAGCCTCGGGTTGACCTCGACCCCCACAGCCCTGGCACCGAAGACCCGGCGGGCCGATATGGGGACCCTTCCGTCGCCGCTCCCGAGGTCGACGAGGACCGATTCCCTCCCGAGCCCCACCTCGCCGAGCGCCCTGACGACCACGTCCAGGGGAGACGGAACGAAGGGGTTGAGCCTCCGTCCCATCCCTGTCGGATCGTGCTGCATGAACTAAAATCCGTTACCGCAAAAATCAGGCCCAGGGCCGGGAACCATTGCGGACGGCCCCGTTCGCTCCACATCGTCCGAGGACACGATTTAGCCTATAAACGCCTGCGCCTCGTTGGAGAAACGGCAGCAGTTGTCGGGGGAGGTCAGAGAGGAGGCTTTGGACTGGTGGAAGGAGTCCCTCCACAACCTCAGGCAGGCGAAGAGGAACCTGGAGATCGAGGAGTACAGTGTGGCGGCCTTCCTCTCACATCAGGCGGCGGATGAGGCGATGAAGGCCCCGTACATCGTCACGAAGGCGAGGCTTCCACCAAGGGGTCATGACCTGATCAAGTTGGGGAGGGCGCTCGGGGCCTCGGAGATCGTGGACGAGCTGAAGGTCCTGAACCCGCACTACACGATCGCCAGATACCCGAACGCTGCCAACACCGTCCCCAGCGAGGCCTACAGCAAGGAAATCGCCACAAGGTGCCTGGAGGCGGCGGAGAGGATGGTCGAATGGGCGAGGAGAAAGGGGGGCCTTCCCTGATCGAGCGGCTGAGGCGGGTCAAGCTCTCCGAGAGGAGGAAGCGCGAGCTCGTCAGGTTCCTGAAGAGGTTGAAGCGGGAGCTCGGGGCAGTGGAGGTCTACATCTTCGGATCGAGGGCTTACGGGACGCCGCTGCTCAAGAGCGACCTGGACATGATCGTCGTCTCCGAGGAGTTCGACAAGAGGGGCTTCATCGAAAACATGGAGCTGCTGAGCAGGATGTGGGACGGATCCTTCGCGGTCGAGATGTTCCCCTATACGCCGGAACAGCTCGAGAGGTATGCGGAGAAGAAAACCGTGATCTCCGAGGCCCTGAAGAAAGGCATCAGGATCAGGCTGTGAACGGACGGCACCGTCTCCGCGAAGGTGTCAGGTGCTGCGTCTGAGCAGCGGCATCGGCGTCACGTAACGTCTCAGGAAAGGCAGCGCCCTGAGGACCGTTCCGTAGATCCCTATGGCGGGGACGATGCTGACGAAGACGTGGAGGAGGTTGAAGACGCCGTTGAGGGTGGTCATCAGCATCGCGAGGGTCAGCTCGCCCTGAACTGCTATCCCGATGCGCTGGAGGGCCCTGCTCCCGAACGGCAGGTAGACGTCGGGCAGGAGGACGTAGTACAGGAGGAAGGTGACCAGCGCCATGACCAGCGTCCTAGAGGCCAGCGCGCCGACGAGGCCCCACCAGATCGATCCCCTGCTGAGCCTGATGCCGAGGTAGAGGCCGAGGAGCGTCGAGAGGACGGCTATCAGCTTCATCGCCTCGCTCACCCCGGGAACCAGGGCGCCGCCGTTCAGGACCAGGCCGTACCAGTGGGCCACGGAGGTCACGACGCCTCCCACAGGCCCGAAGAGGAGGAACGAGAGGACGTCGAAGATCTCAGCCGCGTCGAACCTGAGGAAAGGCAGCAAGGGGAAGGGCGTGCTCAGCCTCGCGATCCCGGCAGCGATGGCAGCTCCTCCCAGCGATGCGACGCCTGCAATCCACAAGGACCTCGGCATGCTGTTATGCCCGACCATCTCGTGCCGACTTCTCAAATGGCATATTTAGGACTTGTCAATCACTTGGCTAAGACTTGATAACATTATCACGAAATCGCATAGTTATCGCCCGTTCCTCCCAGCGATGCGACGCCTGCAATCCACAAGGACCTCGGCATGCTGTTATGCCCGACCATCTCGTGCAGCCTTCTCAAATGGCATATTTAGGACTTGTCAATACCTTGGCTAAGACTTGATACCATTATCACGAAATCGCATAGTTATCGACAATCATTTCGTGAATTGTGTTGCGATTCTAAGCAAGTCATCTAACAACTTCTGATTTCTCAGGGCCACGACGCGGGAGCGGCCGACCTCGTGGACGGTGACGATCCCAGCCTTCCGGAGCGTGACGACGTGACGGTAGATCGCGCTGTACCTGACCTTGAGGGACCTCGATAGTGCCTTGATGTGGAGGGGCCTGTCGGTCTCGGCGATGAGCTTGATGATCCTGAGCCTCGTCCTGTTGCCCAATGCACCGAGCACGCCCGCGACCTGGTCGATGGCCTCGTTCTCGATCACATCATAACACCGCAGAAGTTACATATAATGACGAAGCCGGCAAATCTCGGTCCGCAGGTTCCTGAATTACTCAGATCTGAGTAAGTACGCAGGATTGTTTAAAACCCATGGTGACGCGTCGGTGTGAACACCAAGAGTTTGGCTGCAGGGACCTCGACCGCAGCGATCTCGGCCGCGATGGCGATAATGCCCCTCAGCTTCTCGTACCCGCCGATCCCTTACCTGAGGTTCGACCTGGCGGAGGTGCCGGTCTTCTTGGCGCTCCTCGGGTTCGGTCCCCTGGCCGGCTTCCTCTCTGCGACCGTCTACTTCATGGCGCTGCTGCTGATGGGGCAGTTCTCCCCATTAGGCCCGCTGATGAAATACGCTGCGGTCGTCTCGACCTTCCTCGGGATCTGCGCAGGTGCGAGGCTAGCGAACGGGTACGGCCGGATGAGACTCGCGATCGCCGGGACGCTCGGCGCAGTGCTCAGGATTGCGGCCATGACGGCGATCAACTACGTGGTGCTGGTCGTGCTCTTCCCGGAGTTCCTCGAGTTCGCGGTCGGCACACTCTCTGCCTTCATGGGCACCCGGCTAGACCCTCTGACGACGGGCCTCCTGCTGGTGCTCGCGCACACAGCAATTTACAACGCGCTGCACACGGTCATGAGCTTGGCGCTCTCGGCGACGGTCCTGAAGGCGGTGCTGGCAGCGGGCGCTCCGAGGCCTGGCTGGAAGCCCTGGATCTCCGTCTGAGCTGGACTCTTGGACCTCTACGTCTCCGCGGATCGCACCTTTTCGCGTCGAGGTTTATGATTCAGGGATCACCTGTCATCCTTGAGGCGCATCGGCTTGGAGGTCATTGATGTGGACGTCGTGATCGTCGGCTCGGGCCTCGCAGGCCTCAGGGCCGCGATCGAGGCCGCCAGGGTCGGCGGCCCCAAGCTGAGGGTTGCGGTGGTCACGAAGACCCAGCCGATGAGGTCCCACAGCGTCTCGGCCGAGGGAGGTACCGCTGCCGTCCTTTACCCGGAGGAGGGCGACTCGTTCGAATCCCATATGTGGGACACCGTGAAGGGCAGCGACTTCCTCGCCGATCAGGACGCTGTCGAGCTCTTCGTCAGGGAGGCACCGAAGGAGATAATCCAGCTGGAGCACTGGGGAATGCCCTGGGCGAGGAGGGAGGACGGCAAGATAGCGCAGCGTTACTTCGGAGGTCAGTCCTATCCGAGGGCCTGCTTCGCGGAGGACAGGGTCGGTTTCTTCGAGATGAGCACCCTCTACACCACGTGCCTCAAACACGACAACATCGAGTTCTACGACGAGAGGTGCGCGACGGCGATCGTCAGGGAGGACAGCGGCAAGTTCGCGGGGGTCGTGGCCTACGACATCAAGAACGGCGACCTCGAGTTCTTCAGGGCCAAGGCCGGCATCGTCGCCACCGGCGGTGCGGGAAGGCTCTACCCCTTCGCGTCGTTCGGTCACAGCTCGACACCTGAGGGCCTCGAGATGGCCTTCAGGGCGGGCGTGCCGCTGAAGGACATGGAGTTCGTCCAGTTCCACCCGACGGGCCTCGTACCCTCTGGGATACTGATCACCGAGGCCTCAAGGGGGGAGGGAGGGATACTCAGGAACGCGAAGGGAGAGCGTTTCATGGAGAGGTATGCGCCGAAGATGAAGGACCTCGCACCGAGGGACATCGTATCCAGGTCGATCATGACCGAGATCAGGGAGGGCAGGGGCTTCAGGGACGAGGAGAGCGGGTACGACTACGTCCTGCTCGACCTGACCGTGATAGAGCCCGAGAAGATCGTGAAGAGGCTCACCAGCATCCGCGAGATCTGCCTGAAGATGAGGGGGATTGACCCGATCAGCGAACCGATCCCCGTCAGGCCCGTGGCCCACTACTACATGGGAGGGATAGACGTGAACATCACGGGCGCTACCGAGGTTCCAGGCCTCTGGGCCGCAGGTGAGGCCGCATGCGTCACCATCAACGGCGCCAACCGCCTCGGCTCCAACTCCACCACCGAGTGCCTCGTCTGGGGCAGGATAACCGGTGCTGAGGCGGCGAGGTACGCGCTGGGTCAGGACGACCCGGATCCTGCGCTGGTCACGCTGCAACAGGAGGAGAAGAGGATCTACGACGTTCTGCTGGGGCCGGCGCCGAGGGTGGATCCTTACGACGTAAAGGCCGAGCTCCAGAAGACGATGGAGGAGCACTTCCACGTCTTCAGGGAGCGGGGCTCGATGGAGGAGGGGCTGAGGAAGATCAGGCAGCTCAGATCGACCTTCGAGATGGGCGTCGTCGACAAGAGCAAGAGGTACAACACGAACCTCGTCCACGTTCTGGAGATAAGCGCGATGCTGACCGTTTCGGAGATAATCGGTGCAGCAGCCCTCCACAGGACCGAGAGCAGGGGAGCCCACTACAGGGTCGATGAACCGAAGAGGGACGACGCCAACTGGCTGAAGCACATCCTCGTCCGCAGGACCGCCGACGGCTTCGCGTTCGACTACAAGCCCGTTGTGATCACGAAGTACCAGCCTCAGGAGCGGGTCTACTGAGGGACTTCCGACCTTCCCTCTCGACCCCGATCCAGCATCTCGATGTCTCCGTAGGGAATCGTAGGCAGAGGTATGAGGGCCCGATGGCTCGCCGGCGTGAGGAGATCAACGGTTGCATCGGTATCCGGTGACCGGGATCGGCGTTCGTGCAGCGTCCTTCCGATGACCTTAAAGCCGGAGGGAGGGGACTGGCGATGACGTCATGTTCTCGCAGCTGACGGATTGGGCCCTCGAGTTCGCGAGGAACCACCTCCTCCATTACGGTCCGTTGGGCCTCGCGGTCCTCTCCTTCTCGGAGGCCATATTCTTCCCTGTGCCGCCCGACGTGCTGCTCGTCCCCCTGACGCTCCTCGACCCCCAAAACGGCCTCCTTTACGGACTGGTGACCGTCGCATCCTCGGTGACCGGCGGCCTCGTGGGATACTTCCTCGGCCGGAGCTTGGGCAGGCCCCTGCTGATCAGGCTGGTGGGCGCGAAGAGGGTGGAACCGCTCGAGGCGTACTTCCAGCGGTACGGCGCTCTGGCCGTCGGCCTCGCGGCCTTCACACCGCTTCCCTACAAGGCCTTCACGGTGGGTGCCGGCGCGCTCGGGCTGAGGGACGTCAAAGGCTTCGTGCTGGCGTCCGTGATCGGCAGGGCCGGGAGGTTCGTCCCCGAGGCGATGCTGCTCTCGCTCTACGGCGAGCGGATCCTAGACGTATTGACGTCGTACATAGACGCGGTGGGGTACGCGACGATCGCCGCAGCCGCGGTTTACCTCGCCTTCATCCTGCTTCGCCGGAGAGCTCGCGCTCGAGGGCCTTCATCTCCTCGTCGACCATCTTCGCCGTAACGCCTATGGACTTGAGGAGCGGCATAACGTCCGGAGGCTCCGTCCCCGCGACGTAGGCGGCGTTCTTCGCTATCATCGGCAGATACCTGGCGTAGACGCTCAGCCTCTTCTTGGCCACCTCCCTCTTCTCTATCTGGCTCAGGTAAAGCCTCAGGGCCCTCGCGCACTCCCTGATGGCCATTGTCAGCTCCCTCTCTATCTCGGGCCTGTCGGAGATCGCCTCCTTCCCCACCGTCTTGTAAGGTATCTTCGGGGAGCATATGCTGGTCAGCACCAGCACCGGCATCCCCTTCTGGACCTTGTAGGAGGCCCAGTCGATCCGCTCGCTGATGACCTTCCACGAGACGTCGGCCTTCTCGTCGTAGAGCAGCGGGATCTTGTTGGCGAACCTGAGCAGCTGTATCTCCTCCGAAGGCTCTATGCCGCCTCCGTAGGCTATAGCGGCCTCCACCACGAAGGGTATGCCGGAGTAGCTGGCGGGCGGCCTCTGGACCACGTGGAGGAACTCGGGCCTGTAGATGGACTTCAGACCGGCCTCGATGAACTCGACCCCGACTGGGCTCAGCGTCGAGGTCTCGGGCGCCCTGAACTTCCCATACTGCTTGAACGCCTCCACGAGCCTCGTGACCTCGTCGTGCGTCAGGTCCTTCACCCTCCTCTCCGGATCTATCCCCGCGAGCTTCAGGACCTCCTCGGCAGTTTTGGGGCCGATCCGCTGGAACTCGTTGACGAGGAAGGACCTGACGTCCCTGCTCCTGGTGTTGGCGATGAGCCTGTTGACGGTCTCGACGTCGACTCCTAGCGGGTGAGGCCTCCCCTCCTGCGGCGGCACCGGAGCCTTCTCTATCACCCTCCTGAAGACGTAGACCCTGCCCTTCGGATCGACGAAGACCAAATTGGCGTGGGGGTTAACGACGGCCGTCATCTCGAGGTACGTCAGGATCTTCGGCCTGCTGGTGCTGTAGTCCCCCTCGAGGGTCACCCTGACTACGGTCCCCCTCCACTTCTTCGTGTTGGGGTGTACCTTGTGGTCGATGATCTTGGGTTTGTTCTCGACGATGTCTATCATCAGCTTGTACTCGTGGACCTCCTTTCCTCCCCTGCTGGAGATGACCGTGAAGGGCGTGTTGGTGGTTATCTGGCCGTACAGGAGGGCCATCGTCCCTCCGACGCCGAAGGTGCCGCGAGACTGCTTGAAGCCGTACTTGCTTCCGTAGAGGATCGTCCCGAAGGCCTTGGGTATGACGTTGCCGTCGACGCCGATGCCGTTGTCCTTAACGGTCAGCGTGAAGAAGCGCTCTCCGTTCTCTTCTGCACTCTCGAGACCGATCCAGACGTTGGGCAGGATCCTCCCGACCTCGGCCGCGTCGAGGCTGTTCTCCACCAGCTCCCTTATGCACATGTAGAGCGACCTCGCAGGGTTCGAGAAGCCTGCCAGGTCCCGGTTCCTGTAGAAGAAGTCGGCTGGGCTTATCTCCTCGAACTTCACGTCGCTCATCTTCGCTCCTTCCGGTCGATGCGGCGCCGTTCTATTTCAACGTCCGGCCAGCGAGGGGTTGGAGGAGGTCGCTCGGTATTTCACGAGGTCTCTGCGCAGCTCCGCGCCGCCCTCACGGTTCGCGATCGACATGGTGCACGACGCATGGATATTTCCGGAGGACCGCTGCGACACAGTGCGGATGCAAAGGCAGCTCACGACTGAGGAGAGGGCCGAGCTCGCGGAGGCCCTGAGATGCATCAGGTGTGGGTTCTGCAACTCCGTCTGCCCCACCAGCCTGATCCCCGAGGCCTACAAGCCCTCCAGGACCTCGAGGGGCAGGATAGTGATGATCCAGGCAGCCCTCACAGGTTCGAACCTCGACCTCTTCGACGACGAGGTGTCGGAGCTGATGGACCTCTGCTACGGCTGCAACCGCTGCCTCGCGGTCTGTCCAGCTGGGATCCCGATCCCGGACCTGATCAGGAGCTACAGGGCTGCACTCCGACGGAGGAGGATGGGGACCGAGAGGATCACGCGCTTCTACGTGGAGACGCTCCCCACGCTCTACGATCTCCCGCGGCCGCTCAGGAACCTCCTGTTCTCGCTGGCACCCAAGCGCCTGATCGCGAGGTACATCGGCCTGGCCCGGGACGTGAGGTTGCCGGTGCCGGAGGGTAGGGACGTGCTGGAGGTCATACGGAGGGCCGGTGTCCTCGGAGACCGCGACGCGGAGCTCGCCTACTTCGCCGACACGTACTACAGGTACGTGAGACCTTCGTCGGTCGAACGACTCATGCTGACGCTCAGGCGGCTCGGGTACAGGCTCTCCTTCCCCAGTCAGCGGGACTCGGGGATACTGCTCTGGGAAGACGGCGACCTCGAGCGCCTCAGGTCGGTGGCCGAGGAGAACGTCTCGTCCTTGGTAAAGGAGGTGGAGAGGGGGAGGAGGGTGCTGACGACCTCTCCGGCCGCGACGTTGATGCTCAGGTCGGTCTACCCGAGACTGCTGAGGACGCCCGATGCCGACGAGGTTTCCCGTGCTGTCGTCGACGTCTGCGAGCTGCTGCTGGAGATCTCCGAATCGAGGAGCGATGCGCTCGCCCTGAAAGAGAGGGAGGTGACGGTCCACTCGAGCTGCTTCTCCCAACACCTCGACCTCACGAAGAAGCTGGTCGGAGCCCTCGAGAACCTGGGCGCGGAGGTCACCTCGGTCAGGAGGGAGTGCTGCGGCGCCGGCGGCGTCTGGGGGCTTCTGGAGAAGAACAGGTCGGTATCGAGGAAAGTAGCTGAGCTCCTGATACCTCATTTGAGGGGACCGGTCGTCACCTACAGCGAGACCTGTCAGCTCCAGATAGCTGAGCTCTACGGCCAGAGCGTTTACCTGCCGTTCGAGGTCGTTGCGCCTCGAGAAGGCTGAGCTTCACGGGTTCCTTTTACACCGGTCCTCTTCCGCATCGTATTCGATTGTGCCCACAACCGGTTCGATGAGCACGTTAGGGTCCTTGGTCTCCACGGTGCGGAAGAGCGTGAATGCGCGCACCTCCACGGATGGAAGACGACTTTTGACGTGCCATGCGGATGCCATACATGTGCTGCCGCTCGTGACGATGTCGTCAACGAGCACCACCACGTCCCCTGCCTCGCTCTTAGGGAAGTGCTTTTCAACTGTGATCGGTTGACACTTAATGTTCCATATTGTTTCGAGGGGCGCCGTTCGTCCGATTTCCTTGTCCTAGCTGGCGGTATGGGGCTTGTTCTCTCGAGCAGAGTGGCATGACTTGCAGCAACACGCATTCTGTCGAGCACGGGCGTTAGGATCTTTTCACAAATCCATCGTGCAGGCCATGCCGATGAAGGACTTATTGGTCTGGAACGTGGGACAGGCACTAAGACGATTCGGTTGCCTGTGAAGAGCGAGAGGAGCTCCGGCTTCTCATCGAAAGCTCTTTCGAGTAGGTTTGACAAGGAGTGTGTGAGGGCTGGGTTGCACGATTTTACCCATTGCATCAGCTGATACGCCATAGCAGCTGCTGTAGGAATTCCACCGCGTTTCTCATCCACTGAAAGCAAACGCTCTGGATAATACCTGAGCACAGAACCGAAGCTAAATTGGGTTACGGGAGGCTGTGAGACGACGAACGTCGACATATTATGGCAAGCGCAATAGCTGCTCCAGTAGCTCCTGAGGACGGGTCCACGGCAGTAGGTCCAGCAAATCGTCCAGCGAATCCGGGTCGCTCAACACCTCCGCACCATATCTCTTGAGCTCGTGCAGCCAAGACGAGTTCCTCGATTCGACGACGCTCGTCACGAAGAGCGGTCTGCCGAGCCTGATGGACTCCCATGCTTGCGAGATCACGCCCGTTCTCTCCCCAGCCTCGACGATGACCGTAGCGTCGGAGAGGAGCGCCATGGTTCTGTTCCTGATGACGAAGTTTTTCCTTGCAACTGGTGAACCGAGCGAGAACTGGCTGATCACCATGTGCTCCCGCATCAGCTTCAGCTGGAGCTCCCTGTTCTCCGGTGGGTAGAAGACGTTGATCGGGGTCCCGAGAACAGCTATCGTTTCACCCCCTCGCTCGAGCGCCGTTCTGTGGGCTACCGTGTCGATGCCCCGCGCCAAACCGCTCACCACAATCACCTTCTCCCTCACTAGGTTCTCTGCGAGCCTCTTCGCGAACTCGATGCCCTCATTTGACGGTTCGCGTGTGCCCACCACGGAGACACGCGGAACAGGTAGCGGTATGGGGATATTGCCGACGACGTAAAGTCTACTAGGGGAATACCGGGCCTCGTACTCGTTAAGGGGACGGCCCAAAAGGGTCTTTGGTGACAGTTCGAGGCATTCGAAGCGCTCGCCGTTGATCTCAATTGTTCTGCGGACGTAATAGATGGAGGATTCTGCTTTGTCGTTGACCATGATCCCGGTCAAGTCATTTACCATGGCCATTAATATTGGTGCCGCCTTCCGCTTTTCGCTTGGACGGCTACCTCTGTTATCCGGATCCGTCCTTGATTACCCTTAAAAACAGCCCGGGATTTCAGAGTTCAGGATGGCGACGTTCGACTGGGTCTCGGGGCTCTTCACGAAGCTTTACAACAACGAGATGGCGAGAAACAAGGAGTGCGTCCACAAGTACTCGAAGCTGGTGGTGGAGATCCTGAAGACCCTGCAGAGGCACGGCTATGTGGGAGCGATCGAGTACGTCGAGGACGGCCGCGGGGGGAAGGTGATCGTCCAGTTACTCGGGAGGATCAACAAGGCCGGGCCGATAAGGCCGAGGTTCAGCGTCAGCAAGGACGGCTACGAGGAGTTCGAGAAGAGGTTCCTGCCGAGCAGGGACGTAGGGATTCTGGTGGTGACCACGAACAGGGGCGTCATGTCGCACAGGGAGGCAATCAGGCAGGGCCTGGGCGGCAAGCTTCTGGGCTACGTCTACTGATACGGAATCAATAAAAGACCTGCGCTCTCCTGTGTGACCGTCGGTCAAGTAACGGAGAGCCTCACACGGTCTTTCCCAGGAGTTCTCTGATCACGAGCTTCGCCGCCTCGATTCCGGCTGCCCTCTGGGCTTCGTGGGTCTGGGCTCCCATGTGGGGCGTGGGGATGAGGTTGGGAAGGGAGAGGAGCTCGAGGTCGTTTGGGGGTTCGGTCTCGAAGACGTCGAGGGCCGCGCCGGCTATCCACCCCTCCTTCAGGGCCCTCTTCAGGGCAGCCTCGTCGACCACGCCGCCGCGGGCCATGTTCACGAGGAACGCGGTCCTCTTCATCATCCTCAGCTCATTCTCACCGATCATGCCCTTGGTGGATGGATCGAGAGGCGTGTGGATGGTGACAATGTCGGATTCGCGGAGGAGGGTGTGGAGGTCCACCTGCCTGGCGTTGATCGATTCGAGGAAGTCACGCGGCACCTCGATCACGTCGTTCACCAGCACCTTCATCCCGAGGGAATGGCACATCCTGGCGACCTCCCTGCCGATCCTACCGCACCCGACCACGCCGACGGTCTTGCCGCGCAGCTCGATCCCGTGGGCCTCCGACTTCAGCCACCTCCCCTGCTTCAGCTCCGAGGCGTAGCGGACTATCCCCCGGGCGAGGCAGAAGAAGAGTCCGACGGTCAGCTCGGCCACCGCCCTCGTGACCGCCTCCGGCGTGTTCAGCACCTTCACCCCCAGCTTCGTGAAGCCCTCGACGTCCACGTTGTCGAGCCCCACGCCTGCCCTGACTACGACCTTCAGCCTCCCCTTGCCGTTCACGGGCCTGGCCTTGACGTTGCTCCTGATGACGACCGCGTCGTACTCAACGTATCTCCTGTCGAACTCCTCCTGCGTTATCTTCTCCTCGTAGTCGACCTCCAGCCCCTCAGACCTCATCAGCTCCATCCCTTCCCTGTCGAGCCTGCAGGCGACCAGTACCCGGCTCACGCCCCAACATCCTCCTCCCAAGACAAATCCCTGCCGCTCCTGCGAAAGCTCACCGGAACGTTGATAATTTGGGAGAGGGCGGTCATAGAGGGTTGGAGGAGGCTCAGGAGGGCGAAAGCTGCCCGATGGACGTGACGCCCTCGATGATCACGGGGCTGTTGGAGGTCCTGAAGCTCTGGAAGGGCAGGATGGACCTGAACCAGCTGGCGAGGGAGGTCGGGATGGAGCCAGGACTGCTCCTCAGGGTGGCCGAGGTCGGAAGGCTCCTCGGGCTCGTCGAGTTCTCGGACGGCGACCTGGTCCTCACCAAGTCGGGCGACTCCTACACCAGGAGGTCCTCCTCCGGGAAGCTGGGCATGTTGAGGGAGCTGGTGCCGAACATAGAGCCCTTCAGATCGGTGATCGAGCTGCTGGACAAGAAGAAGGGACCGATGACGGTCTCAGAGATCAACGAGCACCTGAGGCTCTGCTCGGACGAGGAGCAGCTGGAAGCCTTCAAGACGTTTTTGATCGACTGGCTGGTGACCACAGGCATCCTCGAGTACTCCGGCGAGGAGGAGGTCTTCAGGCTGAAGAGGAAAAGGGCGAAGGGCCCCGTCAGCTCAGCAGCATCATGACCTCGTCGACCAGCCTGAGGAATGCCTCGTCCTTCCTGTTCCTCGGCCTCTCGAGCTCGACCTTGAGCTCGGCCACGATGGTCGCCGGCCTCCCCTTCAGGACCAGCACCCTGTCGGAGAGCTGGATGACCTCGTCGATGCTGTGGGAGACCATGACGACCGACGCGGGAGGAAGGCTCGAGTCGAACCACATCTCCTCCAGCTCCCTCATCAGCGCCAGGGCCGTCAGAGGGTCGAGGTTGCTCATGGGCTCGTCGAGGAGGAGGAGGTCCGGCAGGACGACCAGGGCCCTCGCGAGGGCGACGCGCTGCTGCATCCCGCCGCTCAGCTCCCTCGGGTAGGCGGAGGCATATCCGGAGAGTCCAACCAGGTCGAGGAACCTCATCGCCAGCTCCTCCTTCTCCTCCTCGCTCATGTCCTTCCTCGAGATGAGGGGCAGCTTCACGTTCTCGAGGATCGTCAGCCACGGAAGGAGGTTCGGCAACTGGAACATCATCGAGATCTTCTGGTTGGGCCCCCTCAGCTCTTCCCCCCTGAAGTATACCTTCCCCTTGGTGGGTTTGAGGAGGCCGCACATCAGCCTGAGGAGCGTCGACTTCCCCGTGCCGCTGGGACCGACGATGCCGACGAACTCGGCGTAGTCCACGTGGAGGTTGATGTCCGAGAGGATCTTCGTTTTCGATCCGGGATAAGAGAACTCGACGTCGACCATCCGCAAAAGCTCCTTTCCCTCCTGCATTATCCTGCCCTGTGCTGCCCAGCCCTCAGCGGTATATCAGCCGTGCTCGATGTCCGACGGTTTGAAGGTCCGACGTTCGGATGCGCGTCACTGCGCGGGGCTCCTCACGAAGAGGAAGTACCTGTTCGTGGGGTCGGAGAGCTCCTGAAGGATCCTTTTGATCACGCTGGTCCTCGAGTCCTGGATGCCGGTCCTTTTGTCGATCTCCTCGAAGTTCTCGAAGGGCTTCTTCTCCCTCTCCTCCAGCACCTTCAGCATCGTCTTCTTGCCTATGCCGGGTATGACCTCTAGGGCGTGGAGCCTTGGAGTCAAGGGGCCGCAGGTGTTGAAGAACTCGACGAACTTCTTCTCCTTCTCCCTGACGATCCGCTCGACGGCCCTCTCCAACTCCATCTTCGCTGACTCCGGCAGCTCCTGATAGCTGATGCGTCGGACGATCCGAACGACGTCCCTCGGCACGTCCTTTCCTATGTAAAGGACGTTTCCAGGGACGAGGTTGATCTCGGGAGAGACGGCGGCCTCGAGGAGCGTGAAGTGCTCCGTCCCCAGCAGATAGGCCCTGTTGAATTGGGCGTGGTGTCCTGGCCTGTGACCCCACCTCGGCGGCACAACGTCTAGCACTACGGCCTCGTCCTCGTAGATCTTCGGTTTGAACCGTTCCTGCTCCCGCATGCCTTCACTCAGCTGCTGCCCTCGGAGCCGGGCTCGACGTACCTCCTCACGGTCTCGGCAATCCCCTTCAGCTTCTCCTCGTCGGCCAGCACGGTCAGCAGCAACCTCTTGTAACCCGAGAGGACCGTCCTGACCTCCTCGACCGTTCTCGGGCAGACGTTGACGACTTGGACCGCCTCGACCTCCTCAAGCCCGAACCTCTCCATCAGCTCCTCCTTCAGCCTCCTCGCGGAGTCCGCGTCGAGCTTGGAGAAAGTCGAGACGTAGCTCAGTATCCTCTGGGCGACCGGAGAGGACGACTGGGGCCTGCTCTCCAGGAGCTCCTTGACCTCCGGAAGCGATACGGGCTTCATCGAGATGATCCTCCTCGGCAGACCCCATCGACCCCCTCAGGAGGCGTGTAACTTGAGGTGGTCCGGGAGGACGTAGAGGACCTTGCGCTTGGACCCCAAGTAGACCTCGACCTCGTAACCCCTTCCCCTCCTGCCGAGGACGACGCCGACCTTGCCCTGGTAACGCTTGTGGGGCATGCCCTTCTGGACGGAGGGATCCACATCGATGACGACCTTGCTGCCCGCGGGATAATCCACTAGGTAGACGTCAGGCCTCGGGCCCATCCTCGACCCGGCCGGCCTCGTCATCAGGCTCCTGGTCCTGCTCCGGTAACCGTGATGTCTCGCCAAACCCTAGTAGGGAACCCCTAACACATGCTTTTTAGGTTTTGGATATGGCGGCCGGAGGATGAGAAGGCGGGACGACCTGACCTCCTTCGAGCCCTACTCTTGGGAGCCCTCGACGGAGGAGATCGCCAGGAGCGTGGGGCTGAGGCCCAGCAGGATCGTCAGGATGGACACCAACGTCTCGCCTCATGCGCCGGTGGAGGTGCTGGAGGAGCTGGCGAAGAGGCTGCCCAGGCTGAAGGTCAACCAGTACCCCGACACGAGCTACAGGGAGCTGAGGGAGCTTCTGGCCGATTACACGGACTGGGACCAGGAGCTGATAGTCCCCACGAACGGCGCCGACGAGGGGATCGACATAATCTCCAGCGCCTTCCTGAAAGCAGGACTCGAGGCCGTCTCACCGGTCCCGACTTACTCCTACTTCAGGGTCTCGACGGAGCTCCAGGGAGCTAGGTTCGTTCCGGTGGAGAGGGATGAGGACCTCGGCTTCACGGCGGAGCGGTTGTTGGAGCGCTGCGGCAGGGACACCGCGGTCTTCTGGATCTGCGACCCGAACAACCCCACGGGAAACCCCGTCGACGAGCGGACGGTCAGGAGGCTCTGCGAGGAGACGGAGGCGCTGGTGGTTGTCGATGAGGCCTACTTCGAGTTCTCCGGCCGGACGTCCGTGAGGCTGCTGAGGGACTACCCCAACCTCTGCGTGATCAGGACCCTCTCGAAGGCCTTCGGCCTCGCGGGCCTCAGGGTCGGCTACGTCCTCTGCACGGAGGAGGTGGTGAGGGAGCTGAACAAGGCGAGGCCTCCCAACAGCCTCGGGACCGTCAACGTCGCCGGAGCCGTGATAGCCCTCAGGAACAGGGCCTACGTCGCGGAGGTGGTCGAGGAAATAGTCGGTGAGAGGGAGAGGTTGTTCGGCGAACTCTCTCGGATCGAGGGCCTGAAGGTCTTCCCGTCCAGCGCCAACTTCCTCCTGATCAGGTTCCGGGGCGAGGAGGAAGCCGTGGCCGTGAAGGAGAGGCTCCTCAGGAGAGGCATCGTCGTCAGGGCCTTCCCAGGAAACCCGAGGCTGAAGGACTGCATCAGGGTGACCGTCTGCTCGAGGAGGGAGAACGAGAGGTTCCTGAGGTCCCTCAGGGAGGCCCTCGAGGAGGTCCGTCAGGTCCAACCGCGCCGAGCCGCCTGAAGGTCTCCACAACCCTCTGGAGGACGGTGATGAGGGACAGCAGCGACGCGAGCAGCAGCGCCACCGTCAGCGCCTCCCTCCCCAAAGCGATGTATGCTATCGAGCCCGCAAATAAAATGAGGGTCCTCTCTGCCCTCTCGGCGATCCCGATGCCGGCCAGCTCCACACCCAGCGCCTCGGCCCGTGCTCTGGTGTAGCTGACCAGGAGAGAGCTCGTCCCGAAGAGAAGGGCCATCAGCGGTTCCGCCGCGAACGCGAGCCCCAACGAGACGGCGACCTCCGATGCCTTGTCGAGCACCGAGTCGACGAAGGCCCCCCTCGCCGAGGCCCTTCCCTGCCTCCTCGCCACCTCGCCGTCGATCGCGTCGAGGAACGCCGATGCCAGGTAGACAGTCCCCGCGAGCGGAACGAAGAGGGACGAGATGCCGTGCAGCGGATACAGGGCAGCCGACAGCAGGGCCAGAAGGAAGGCCGCGTAGGTGAAGGCGAAGGGCGAGATCCCTTTCCTGACGGCCGGCTCCACAAACGCTCCGGCGATCCTCATCAGGAGCCTCCGCTCGGCCTCGCGTTTGCCCATGCTCCTCCCTCGCACTCGAAAGGAACCAGAAAGAGAAAGATCTTGAAGGGTTTTTGTCACTCGACGACGACCGTCTGGGCCTGCTCCCTCAGGAACGTCAGCAGGTAGTGCGGCCCTCCCACCCCTTTTCCGGTGGCCCCGCTCGCCTTCCACCCCACGAAGGTCTGCGCGCCCGGCCAGGCACCGGTTGTCGCACCTCCCCTCCTGTTGGCGTAGCAGACGCCGAACTGGATCCTCCTGAAGAAGTACTCCACCTCCTTCGGGTCCTCCGAGAAGATCCCGGCGGTGAGACCGTAGTCCGTGTCGTTGGCCATCCTCAACGCCTCCTCCAGCGTCTTGAACTTGGCCACGAGGAGTATCGGGAGGAAGAGCTCCTCCTTCCAGAGCCTGTGGTCGAGCGGTAGGTCCGCGATTATCGTGGGCTGCACGTAGAAGCCCCTCTCGAAGGGCTCTCCGGAGAGGACCTCGCCACCGTAAAGGACCTGACCGCCGGCGGCCTTGGCCTCGGCCACGTAAGCCTTGAAGTTCTCGAGGGCCCTCCTGTTTATCACGGGTCCGAGGAAGACGTCCTTCTCCCTCGGGTCGCCGATCTTAAGCCTCGAGGTCTCCCGGACGAGCTCCTCGACGAACCTCTCGTAGATCGTCTCCTGCACGTAGAGCCTCGATGTCGCTGAGCACTTCTGTCCGCCGTACCCGAAGGCCGCCCTGATAACGCCGGTAACCGCCTTCCCTATGTCGGCCTTCTCCGTTACGATGGTGGGGTTCTTGCTGCCCATCTCGAGGACCACCGGTTTGGGGTAAGGCTGCGAGGTGAGGAACCTCCTGTAGAGCCTCATCCCGACGTCCTTCGAGCCGGTGAAGGCGATGCCCGCCACGCCGGGGTTCGTGGTCACCTCCTCCTCGAAGAGGTCGCCGGGTCCTGTGAGGAAGTTGATCGCTCCCGGAGGGGCGCCTGCATCCCTGAAGACCCGATAGAGCAGGTAACCTGCAAGCGGAGCCTCGCTGGTGGGCTTGAAGACGACCGTGTTCCCGGTGATCAGAGCTCCCTGTATCATGCCGTTAGCTAGCATGAAGGGGAAGTTGAAGGGAGATATCACGACCCAAGCTCCGTACGGCTTCGCGACCATCTTGCACCTCTCGCCCGGCGCACCGGGCCCCATCTCCTTCTCGTACCCGTTGTTCTCCTGCATGACCCTAATGTAGTACCTGATCGCGTCGATCGCCTCCCAGCACTCAGCGAGGGCCTCGAGCCTGTTCTTGCCTACCTCGTAGGTGATCACGGCGGCGATCTCGAACTTCCGCTCGTCGATCAGCTGGGCCGCCCTTTCCATCACCTTCACCCTCTCCCTCCAGTCCGTCTCGGACCACTCCTCGAAGGCCCTGTTCGCCTCCTCGATCGCCTGCCTGATGTGCTCCCTGCGGGCCTTCTGGAACCTCGCCACGAGGATCGACGTGTCTACCGGGCTCCTGTCCTCGAACTCCTCACCGGTCCTGATCTCCCTGTCTCCTATGTGGATCGGGTAGCTTCTCCCGAGGTACTCGTCCTTCACCCTCTCGAGGGCCTCCTCGTACTTCGGGTGGATGTTCGGGTCGGCGAAGAGCGTCACGTACGTTACCTTCTGACCCGGAGAAGCCATCTCGCGTAGACAGCGATCTGCGCGCTTTTGGGCTTTTCCCTCGAGCTCGATTCAGCGGAGACCGTCTGCGAAGGCGTCGGAGACCACGAACCCGGTCTATCCGATCAGAGCCCACGGGCAGGTCCTCTACGGATTCAGTCCGGGGATCGAGCTGAATTTCTTGGGAAAGGGGGTGAAACGGACGTCAGAAGCTCAACGAGTTGTTGCCCGAGGCCTTCGGACCCGGGGACGTCCTTCCTTCGCAGAGCTGACCAGGCCGCTTCCCCCTCAACCTTTTTTAGAGGAAAAATTCCTCAAAAGTTGTGGTAAAACACTTTATTATCGACACAGACACAGCCGGCGACGATGCGATCTCCATCCTTCTAGCGCTGAAATGGCCAGACGTTAAGGTCGATGCGATAACGATCGTTTGCGGCAACGTCGACTTCGACCAGCAGGTCGAGAACGCCCTCTACACGGTCGAGCAGTTCGCATCCTATCACGTGCCGGTTTACCCCGGGGCGAGGAGGCCGCTCCTCATGAGGAACTGGAAGTACGCCGATTACGTCCACGGCAAGGACGGAATGGGAGAGAACTACTTCCCGAGAGCGAAACAGAGGCCGGAGGAGAAGCACGCGGTGAAGGCGCTGATCGAGCTGGTCAACTCGGCCCCCGGCGAGTACACGATCGTGGCACAGGGCCCGCTGACCAACATAGCGACGGCTATACTGGCAGACAGGGAGTTCGCGAAGAACGTAGGTCAGCTCTACGTGATGGGGGGATATGCTGACGGCTTCGGGAACGTGACGCCTGCAGCCGAGTACAACTTCTGGGTCGATCCGGACGCGGCGAAGGTCGTCCTTCACTCCGGCATCAAACCCGTTCTGGTGGGGTGGGACATCGCGGTCAAGTACAGCGTCGTCGAGGAGGAGCTGCACAGGGAGATTGCGACATGGGGGACGAAAGAGGCCGAGTTCTTCGTCAAGGTGAACAGGAAGGTTGTGGAGTACGAGAAGAAGGTGACGGGACTTCCGGGCAGCACCCATCCCGACACCATAACGATGGCCATAGCCATCGACAGGAGCGTTGCGAAGCGCCTCGAGTGGAGGTACGTGGACGTCGAGAACGCCAGCGAGCTTACCAGGGGAATGTCGGTCGTCGACCATCTGGGAGTTCTAGGAAAGGAGCCGAACGCGTTGGTATGTTATGAGGCAGACAAAGAGAAGTTCAGGAGCATGCTCTTCAAGGTTCTTAAGGGTAGGTGATCTTGGAGACGTCCGACCACCATCACCATCGTCGGCACGAAGAACGTCAGCGATGGTATGAAGTAGCAAACAACTTAGGCGTTACAGTCGGTGCCCTCCTGAAGGGTTGAGTTTTGTTGGTCGGACTAGCAGACCGATTCCGGCGGAAATCTTAATAGTGGCATCCGAAAAGTTAGAATTGCATTGAAAGGGCCACGCAGGGCAGGAAGGGTGACACCGCTCGTCGCAGGCCTGATCGCGGTCATAGTGGTTCTCGCGGGCCTTCTCGGATTCGTGGCGACTACCTCTCAAGGGGCTACGGTGACGAGGACCGTAACGGCGGTCCAGACGCAGCCGGTGACGCAGGTAGTGACGCAGACGGTGACGCAGCTGGTCACGGTCACCGCGGCTCCGACGTCGATCGAGTACACGATAGGCTTCGCGATGGCCGTTAGCGGCCCCTACGCCGTTGACGGCCCGGTGAGGAGGGACGGAGGGATACTTGCGATAGAGCACATCAACGAATACCTCAAGTCCATCGGATCCCCGGTCCGTTTCAAGTACGTCCACGACGACACGAAGGGAACCGCTGCGGATGCGCTGAAGGTGGTCCAGTCGATGTACGCGGCTGGCATCAGGGTTATCGTTGGACCCTTCTCATCGGGAGAGGTCAGGGGTGTCATGGACTTCGCCAACACCAACAAGATCGTGGTCATAAGCCCGTCCTCGACGAGCCCGGCGCTCGCGGCTGAAGATTACGTCTTCAGGGTAGTTCCCACGGACCTCTTCCAAGGCAACGTCCTCGCGCAGCTGATGGCTAGAGAGGGCATCAGGAAGGTCGCGATCATAGCGAGGAACGACGACTACGGCAAGGGCCTCTCCGACGCCTTCGAGAAGGCCTTCGTCGACAGGTACGGTGGGACCGTCAGGAAAGGGATCTCGCCCTTCGCCTTCACCTACGCGGCCTTCCTTCTGGCCCTGCTGTCGGCTGCCCTGTATCCGCTGCACGGCATCTCG
>AWOE01000030.1 GCA_000494145.1 Candidatus Calditenuaceae archaeon JGI OTU-1
TCGGTCTGATAGCGATGTGGATAGTTTTGATCATCGCAGCGAGGTTCCTCAGGAGGGGTTACGAGCGTATAGCGATAAGGACCGGCACAGGGATGTTCGGGACGGTGGGTCGATGGTACTTCTACGGCGCGCTGTTGCTGATAGTCTTGGTAGGATTCATCATAATTCTAATCGCAGAGATACTGCAGATCGTGGCTTTCTTCTCCCTGCCCGAGTCCCCGCCAACCCAGCCGGGCCCACAGCAGCCCACCGGTGTTCAGCCTATCTGAGCTCGAAAGGAACGGACGGACAGTCTTTTTCTCTCGGCTATCGTACTGACAGCCGATGTCACCTCGGTTACGGAGGCTCGTGACCGTCTCGGTCTCGGCCCTCGTCCTGGCGGCGCTCCTCCAGATCTCGGTCCCGCTTCAGGCGATGCACCCTGTCAGAGGGGTCTGGACGGAGGTAGAGGCCGCGGGTTGGAAGGGCGGTGAAGTGGTCCTCGAAGGTCTCGGTGGAAGGGTCACAGCGGTCGTCGACGGGAGGGGAGTGCCGCACGTCTTCGCAGAGGACGAGCGGGACGCCTTCAGGGTCCTCGGCTACCTCCACGCGAGGGAGAGGCTCTGGCAGATGGACGTCCAGAGGAGGCTGGCCTCGGGGAGGCTCTCCGAGGTCCTGGGAGAGGCCGCCTTCAACAACGACCTTTTGATGCGGGTGATAGGGCTCCACAGGTCCGCGAGGAACACCGTCTCGTGGCTCGAGCGTAACAGTCCCGAGGTCTACAGCCTCCTCCTGGCCTACGCAGAGGGCGTGAACGCAGCGATCGAGGAGTTGCGATCCACCGGCAGGCTCCCGATGACCTTCAAGCTGCTCAACTACGAGCCGGAGCCCTGGCGCGCCGAGGACAGCATCGTCTGGGCCAAGTACATGGCCTGGACCCTGACGGGGTTCTGGTACCCGTTGCTCTTGACGTACCTCGCGATCAAGCTCGGACCGGAGGACGTGGCTGAGCTTTACCCGGTCCGTCACTACTACTCGGGGAACGTGACGGTCGTCCCCGGNGACGGNTCNGTNGGCGGCGAATCGCTGGACGTCGATCCCGAGCTGCTGATGGGCCTCGACTGGCACTCCGAGTGGGCCACAGGCATCGACCTCAACGACAGGGAACTGGCGGATAGGCTTGCGTCCCTGATCGAGAGGGTGGCCGAGTTCGCGAGGATAGCTCCCTCGGAGCTGGGCAGCAACAACTGGGTCGTGGGCCCCTCGCGATCCGCAACCGGTGGGCCGATTCTGGCCGACGACCCTCACCTCCCCCTTAACCTCCCATCGCTCTGGTACGAGGTCCACCTGGTCACGAGGGAATACAACGTGAGGGGCGTGACGCTGCCGGGGATTCCTTTCGTCATCATAGGGTTCAACGAGCACGTGGCCTGGGGGCTCACCAACTCCCAGATCGGAGTCACCGACTTCTACCTCGAGACGGTCGAGGGGGACCGGTACCTGTTCAGGGGGGAGTGGAGGCCGCTCCAGAGGGTCGAGGAGGTCATAAGGGTAAGGGGACAGGGCGAGCGGCGGGTCGTCGTCAACCTCACCGTCCACGGCCCCCTCTTCAGCTACGGAGGGCTTCACGTCTCCCTGAAGTGGACGGGGAACTCCGGGTTCAACGACGACGGCTCCGGCGTCACACGGGAGGCTGTCGCAGCGCACAAACTCATGCGGGCGAGGGGATACAGGGACCTGCTGGAGGCGCTGAGGTACTGGGACGTGCCTTCTCAGAACTGGGCCTTCGTCGACCGGGATGGGAACTACGGGATAATCGTCCCGGGCCTCTTTCCTTACAGGGTCGTCCGGTTACCCGACGGGAGGGAGGTGAGGGTGATCGGCTCGCGCTCCGTCCTGGACGGTAAGGGCGATCACGAGTGGGCGGGCTTCGTCCCCTACGAGCGGGTCCCGAAGACCGTCAACCCAGAGCGCGGGTACGCGGCAGCTCCGAACCAGCTGACCGTCGGACCGAGGTATCCCTACTTCGTCCTCGCGGGATGGTACGATCCCGGTGCCAGGGCCCAGCGGATCCACTGGCTCCTCGAATCCAAGACCACCCACTCGATCGAGGACTTCGCCCGTTACCAGTGCGACGTCGTTCTGTGGTTCGCCCGCGCTGCGACGCCCAGACTCGTCTCGAGCGTGGAGAGGTTCGGCGACCTCGACGACCGCGAGAGGCGAGCGCTCGACGAGCTGAGGCGGTGGGACTACTTGATGTCGAGGGACTCGGTGGCACCGACGGTCATCTGGGCCTGGTTCTCGGCGCTCTACGACGAGGCCTTCAGGCGGCCCTTCTCCGAGCGCGGAGTAAAGTGGAGGCTCTATCCGCCCGAGTCGACGCTGGTTTACCTGATCAACGAGCGTCCGGAGAGCAAGTGGTTCGGAGGCGACCTCTCGGTCGCAGCTAGGAGGGCCTTGAGGACCGCGGTCGATCGGCTCAGCGACGCGCTCGGCTCCGACGTAGGCGGCTGGAAATGGGGAACGGTGCACAGGCTGAGGATCGGGCACCTCTCCTCCCTCGACGCCCTCTCGATTGGTCCGCTCCCCCACGACGGCTCCTCCGGGACGCTCCTCAACGCCGGCTTCCCTTACGACCTGAAGGCCTTGCGATCGAGGGTCTACGTCACGAGCGGGCCTAGCTGGAGGATGGTCGCGACCTTCTCGAACGGCAGGGTCTCCGCCTTCGGCGTGTATCCTGGTGGCCAGTCCGAGAGCCCGGTCTCACCGCATTACAGCGACTTCTTCGGGGATTGGTACGGCTGCAGGCTCTACCCGCTGGAGCTGCCTGCCAAACCGGACGAGGTGGGGAATCCGGCCTTCACCTTGACCTTCAGTGGGTCGAGGGCATGAGGATGGGTAGTTTCGTTGGACCTCTGGCCTCCCTGCTCGTCGGATACCTGACGCTCTTCCACCTCGACGCTCCGTGGCAGCTCTCCGCCCTTTCCGTCGGCGTGACGGCGGGCCTCCTCTGCCGCCGCCTGGCCGTCGCCGCCGCTTCCTCCCTCCTGGGGACCTTGCCCTTCGTCACGGTCCTCGCGTTCAGGATTTCGGATGCTGCAGGAAGGAGGCTTCTCGAGCTCATCGCGTCGATCTCAGGCCTCCCGCCCCTCGCGATCCTCGGGCTGCTGATCGTCTCTTTCGCCGGCACCTCGGTCGCCACCTCATCGATCGTCGGCACCGTCGCCAACGTCTTTTCGTCGCGCAGAAGGAGGGCAGGGTAGTTGGTGAGCTGGGCTGAGCACGTCGCATCCGGGAAGAGGGCTGATGTCAGGGGCCTCGAGGTCTTCTACGTCGATCGCGGAGCAGGCGATGCGGTCGTTCTCGTCCACGGCTGGGCCTCGTCGTCCTTCAGCTGGAGGAGGGTCATCCCACACCTCTCCCGGCGCTTCAGGGTCATCGCGCTGGACCTCCCCGGCTTCGGCCTGTCGCAGAGGTTGCCCGGCGGCCTAGACCTCGAACCGGTCAGGGACGTGCTGCTCGGCCTCCTCGATCGTATCGGAGCGGAGGTTTTCAACCTGGTGGGCCACTCGATGGGCGGGGCGATATCCGCGTACGTCGCAGCTACGGCGCCCGAAAGGGTCAGAAGGCTGGTGCTGGTCAACCCGAGCCTTTTCGGTGCAGAGGGGGGCCGCAGGCCACTAGCGATAAAGCTGGCTAGGAGGAGACCTATCGGCGACCTGATGGTCAGGTTCATGGTCAGAAGGAGCGTCGTGAGGTCGATACTGGAAAGGGTCTACGTCAGGAGGGAGGCCCTTGACGAGGAGACCGTTGACGGCTACTACGAATCCGTCAGGAACTCGGGCAAGACGCTTATCGAGGCCTTCAGGATCATTCAGGGTTTCAATCCGGCGCTCCTCAGAAGCGTGAGGTGTCCTGTGCTCTTCGTTCTGGGNCGCCACGACGTCCTCGTCCCCTACGAGTTGAGCCTCGGGCTGGCACGCGAGATCGGGGCCGAAGTCTTCGTCGACGAGACCTCAGGCCACAACGTCCACGAGGAGAACCCCGAGGAGATCAGCAGGGTGATCGCCGAGTTCCTCGGTCGCTGATTCGGTGAGCGGAGGATTCTCAAAAGGACACGGTTTTGAGCTGATCGATGTGCGGTGATTTGGGATGCTCTACACGAACCTCGGGAAGACCTCCGAGAAGGTCTCGAGGATCGGCATCGGGACTTGGCAGATAGGTACGAGGGAGTGGGGGTGGGGAAAGGGGTACGGCGAGGAGCAGGTGATCGCGGCGATCAGGAGGTCCATCGAGCTGGGCGTCAACCTGATCGACACCGCCGAGATCTACGGCGGCGGCCTCTCCGAGACGATCGTCGGGAAGGCGATACGGGGTATGAGGGACAGGGTCCTGATCGCCACCAAGGTCTGGCCGACCCANGCGACNTACCANGGCACGATNAAGGCCTGCGAGCGGAGCCTCAGGCGCCTCGGGGTCGACGTGATAGACCTCTANCAGGTCCACTGGCCGAACCCAATCATCCCCGTCTCCACGACGATGAGGGCGATGGAGGAGCTCGTGAGGAAAGGGATGGTCAGGTACATCGGCGTCAGCAACTTCTCCCCTTCCCAGCTCGAGCGCGCACAGCAGGCCCTCAAGCGCGAGGAGATCGTCTCGAACCAGATCGAGTACAGCCTGCTCAAGACGCGTGACGCTGAAAGGCTCTTCGAGCGTTTCGGCGATTCCATAACTGTGATAGCCTACAGCCCCCTCGCCCAAGGACTACTGACGGGAAAGTACGGTCCTGAGAACCTGCCGAGGGACCTGGTCAGGGCGATCAACCCGCTCTTCGACCCATACAACGTCAGGAGGGCAAGGCCGCTGCTGGAGAAGCTCAAGGAGGTCGCGTCGAGGCACAACGCTGCTCCTGATCAGGTGGCGCTGAGGGTCCTGATCCACAGAACGAACGTGGTCGCCATACCCGGGGCGAAGGACGCG
>AWOE01000031.1 GCA_000494145.1 Candidatus Calditenuaceae archaeon JGI OTU-1
TCGCGTCGAGGCACAACGCTGCTCCTGATCAGGTGGCGCTGAGGGTCCTGATCCACAGAACGAACGTGGTCGCCATACCCGGGGCGAAGGACGCGAGGCAGGCCGAGAGGAACGCGTTGGCCGCAGACCTCCCGCTCACCGACCGTGAGGTGGAGGAGGTCATGTCCGTGGCTAGAAGCGTCAAGGTCAGCTGGTTCCGGGGCCACCTCACGGCACCTATCAGGGTCATGAGGGCCCTACTCTGATTCCTCCGCCTCCAGCTCCAACTCCGTCAGATACCTTGAGTACTCGTCGGCGTCCATCAGGTCGCTCAGCTCGTTCGCGTCCGAGATCTCGACCTTGAAGATCCACCCGCTCTCGTAGGGGTACTCGTTGATCAGCTCAGGGCTGTCGACGAGCCGAGCGTTCACCTCGACGATCTTCCCAGAGACCGGAGACCTCACCTCGTGGCTGGCCCTGACCGATTCGACGGTGGCCACGTGCTGGCCCCGGGCGACCTTGACGTTGGTGTTCGGCAGCTCTATGTACAGCACCTCCCTCAGCTTCCTCTGGACGTAATCGGTCACACCGACCGTAGCGATCTTCCCCTTCACCTGCACCCACTCGTGGTTCCTGCTGTAAAGGAGTCCTTCCGGCACCTCGTACTCGAAGGACATGGCCCCAACTCCGCGAAGGGCGGCGATATATCAAGCCTCATGCCGGGCCGTTCCAGGGATTTAACGAGGTATGTGGAACTGAAGGGAAGGTCACAGAAGCTCGGCAGGTGAAAGGTAATCTCGAATGCTCATTTACCCCATGGCTCTTCATGCCCCGTTTCCGGGGTCAGATGAGAGTCCCATATCATCGCGTCATGCAATTCCATTCCCTCGGTCATAAAGTTCTTCCGGGATCAGGTGTGTAGCACCGGTTCGATCGCGAAGTCCGGCACCGACCTGATGGTCTCGAGGCGCTCGAGGACCTTGCTCCTGATCTCCCGGGCCGAGGGGAGGTCGACCGTAAGCTCACCGGACTCCATCACCTTCTTCAGCAGAGGCCTCGTGGGCTCACCGCAGACCGGGCACCTCTCCAGCTCCTTGCCGAAGGGCACTATCAGGTCGTGAACCTTGCTGCACCTGTAGACCTGCTTCCTCCCCGGGAGCTTGCCCCTCTTCGCCACNGGTCTCCCGTCCACCTCCACGATGTCGAGAGCCAGGTCGATGGATGGAGGGAAGGCGATNGAGGTTCCCACGCCGAAGCCGTCGACCAGGTCCGCCAGCTCCCTGGCCTCCACCTCGTCGATCCCGCCGCTGACGAAGATCNTNACGTCNTTGAAGCCGTTGATGTCCAGCGTCCACCTGACCTCCTGGACTATGCGTCTCATGTTGCCCCTCCTCGAGCTCGGCGTGTCGAGCCTGACGCCGAAGAGCCTCTCGCCCAAGGACCTCGCCGCCCTCAACGCCTCCACCCTCTCGTCGTCGAAGGTGTCGCAGAGGGCTATCCTCGGCACCTCAGGCGGAACGACCTCGTCGAAGGACTTCCACGCCTTCTCCTGCTCGCCGAAGAGGACGATGAGGGCGTGGGGCATCGTCCCCACCGGCCTCTCTCCGATCATCTCGGCTCCCAAGACGCCTGAGACCGCATCGCATCCTCCGATGAAGGAGGCCCTGTCGACCGCAGGGGCGACTGCCGGGTGGACGGACCTTATGCCGAAGAAGATGAGGATTTTGTTCCAGGTGGCCAGCCTTATCCGGGCTGCCTTGGTAGCGACGCTGCTCGAGTGTCTCAGCACGCCGAGGATCGCGGGTTCGTATACGCCGAACTCAGAGTAGGGACCGACGATCTCCATCACCGGCTCCATCGGCCCGAAGAGCTCGCCCTCCTCCATCGCGTAGACGTCGACCTTTCTGCCCTCGAGGATCCTCAAGGCCTCCTCGAGGCCCGCGAAAAGTGCCCACCCGTATCCGTTTGGGAGCGAGTAGGCATGCACGTCCGCTGCGACGCGCTTCGATGCGACGTTCGTCGCCTCGGTGACCAGCGCGGTCCTCACGAAGTAGACGTCGGTGACCTTCCCGGCGAGTATGTCTTCCTCTTCGGCAAGGTAGATCCTCGGCCGCGTCACCACATCGGCTCTACCTCGATCCGCGTGGGGTGGTCCGTGCTCTTATATCCATGTGCTGAGTGCTTCACGGTGGGAATGGTGAGGGAGCTCCCCATACCGCCGCACTTCTCGCCCGAGACGGTAGGCGAAGTCTGGAAGGTCGACTACACCAAGAGGTCCAAGGACGCCAGGTCGTGGGCTTCACGCTACGGGATAAGGCCTGCGTCCGAGGACGAGCTGAAAGTCGCCCTTCTCCTGATCGACGTCCAGAACACGTTCTGCATCCCCGGGTTCGAGCTCTTCGTGGCGGGCCGTTCTGGCCTCGGTGCTGTCGAGGACAACGTCAGGCTCTGCCAGTTCATCTACAGGAACCTCGAGAACATAACGAGGATCTACCTGACCATGGACACGCACCAGGCCTACCAGATCTTCCACGAGGCCCTCCTCGTCGACAGCGACGGCAACCACCCCGAACCCTACACGGTCGTCTCGGTCGAGGACGTCCGGAGGGGCAGGTGGCGGGTCGACCCTGAGGCGTGCAAGGCGCTCGGCATCGATCCCCAGTACGCCCAGAGGTACCTGATCCACTACGTCGAGAGCCTCGAGAGGTCGGGGAAGTACGAGCTGACGGTCTGGCCCTACCACGCCATGCTCGGCGGAATAGGGCATGCGATAGTCCCGGNGGTCGAGGAGGCGGTCTTCTNCCACTCGATAGCGAGGAGATCACAGCCCTTCATCAGGATGAAGGGGATGCACCCTCTCACAGAGCACTACTCGGCCATCGGGCCGGAGGTGAAGGTCGACCACGAGGGCAGGCAGCTCGGCGCGGTGGACAGGGAGCTAATCGAGGAGCTTAGCAGGTACGACCTCGTGCTGGTGGCGGGGCAGGCGAAGAGCCACTGCGTCGCCTGGACCGTCGAGGACCTGATCTCGGCCTTCAGGGAAATCGACCCAGAATACGTCAGGAGGGTTCACCTCCTCGAGGACTGCACGTCTCCCGTCGTCGTTCGGGGCGTCGTGGATTACACCGAGCGGGCTGACGCGTACTTCCGCAAGTTCGCCGCAGAGGGGGCGAGGGTTGTCCGGTCGACCGAAAGCCTCTCCAGGTGGATCGCCGGGTTCTGACAGGAGGGAATGACTGATTAGGAGCGTGGGCAGGGTTGAGGAGGTTGAGGGTGCTGGATTCGGGACCGAGGACCGAGGTCTTCTACGAGGAGGGGATGAGCGACTACTACCTCGAGGACGCCACCTTCATCGAGGGCCTCCCCGGGATAGGGATGGTCTCGAAGGTCGCGGTCGCCCACATCCTCGATGCCCTCCGTGACCGCGCCAAGAGGATCTGCCGGCTCTACTCGCCCGAGTTCCCGTCGCCGGCCTTCGTCTCCGACGGCAGGCTTCTCCTGAACTTCGCGGACCTCTACGCCGTCGAGAGCCCTTCGCCGACGCTGATCCTCTACGGCACCTCCCAGCCCTCATCGAGCTACGGTCAGCACGAGTTCTGCTACACGGTGATCGAGCTGGCGAGGAAGCACGGCGCGAGGCGCGTCTTCACCGTCGGAGGGCTCGGCGGGAGGGAAGGCATATCTCCGAGGAGGGAGGTCTTCTGCTCCTCGACCGACAAGGAGAACCTGGAGAAGTTCGCCAAGCTCGTCGAGGGACACGTCTACAGCGGCCAGATCGTCGGCGCCGTAGGGATCCTGATGAACCTGGCCGGTCTCATGGGGATGGAGAACATGGGGATGCTGATCGAGGTCGGCGACTCGACGCCCGACTACTACGCCTGCCGGAGGGCCGTGTGGGTCCTGAACAGGCTGGCGAACCTGGGGCTCGAAGACGTCACGGTCGACGAGCTGATGAGGTCGTACGTAAGGGCCGCAGCGAGGCTCGACGTCTGAACGGCAGAAGCGTCATCCAGCCGATCGCGACTCGGCTCTCCACTCCTCCCAGATCCTCCTCACCCTCTCCGCCACGGGCCCTGTCCCCTCCGTGAGGCCGTCCTTCGTCACCCTCACACGCTCCATCACGACTATGACCCCTGCGTCCCTCAGGTACCTCACCATGTTCGGGAAGACCCTGTTGAGCCTCTCGTAGAGGCCCATCAGGTCAGGACCCTCCTCGACCACCTCGATCGTCGCGATCTCGCTCCCGGAGACGAAGAGCCTCCTGGCGCTCCTCCTCTCCTCTATCACCGCGTCGGAGAGCCAGAGGCTGTAATCGGACTGGTTGAAGGCCACGACCCTTCCTGCGATCTTCTGACCGGACTTAAGCGTGACCGTGACCGATTTGTCCAGGAGCGTCGCGAACTCCTCGGCGAACCTTTTGGACGCTATCGCTGACACCTCACCACCACCCGACGATCACGATAGCTTCGGCTTGCTGATAGAGCTTTGGCGAGATGGGATATCTGGAGCCGCTGAGCGAACAGGCCCTTTTAGGAGCCCCTGTTGGTGACCAGGCGCTTGACGTCGGTCCTCAGCACGGTCTTGATCGCGTCCCGGACCTCGGTCATGGTGAACGGTCTCCCGTTGAACTTCACGATCTGGTTGGTCGGCTCTATCCCGGCGGTCATCTTCATCAGCATCCCCAGCTGTCCCATGTAGTTCTGCTCGACGTCTATGATCTTCCTGGCACCGCCCAGAATCTCCCTCACGAGCTCCGCCGGGAACGGCCACAGGAGCCTGACCTGGAGGAAGGCCAGCTTGCGGTCGAACCCTTCCTCGCGGAGGAGTTCGAGGGCGTCGAGGATCGGGCCCTTCGTCGATCCCCAGCTGACGATCCATACGTCGGCTGACTGGTCTCCGTAGACGCTCACCTTCTCCTCAGGCGGTATCTCCTTGGCCGCGAGCTCGAGCTTCCTCATCCTCTTCTCCATCATCGCAGTCCTGGTGTACGGGTCCTCGGAGATGTGGCCGAGCTCGTCGTGCTCGTCTCCGGTGTTCCAGAAAGTGACGCCCTTCGTCCCGATCGGAACCCTCGGCGAGACTCCGGACTCCGTAATCTCGAACCGCTTGTACTCCTTCCCCGTCATGTCGCCGTCGACGTAGAGTCCCCTGTCGATGACCGCCCTCGCCGGATCGGGGACGGGGATGCTCTGGGTCGAGTTGGCGATCGATTTGTCGAGGAGGTGGATGACCGGCATCTGGTAACGCTCGGCGTAGTTGAAGGCCTTTACCGTGTCGTAGAAGGCCTCCTCCATGTCCCCAGACGCTAAGACGATCCTGGGCGCCTCGCCGTGACCCGCGAAGATCGAGAAGAGGAGGTCGGACTGCTCGTGCCTGGTCGGGAGGCCGGTGCTTGGTCCTCCCCTCGAGTATATTGTGATGACCACCGGAACCTCGTTGATGCTGGCCCAGTCGAGGCCCTCGGGCATCAGCGAGAACCCCGGACCAGAGGTGGCCGTCGACGCTCTGACGCCGGCGAGGGCGCCGCCGATGGCCATGTCAATAGCGGCCAGCTCGTCCTCGGTCTGGACGACAACTATGTTCCCCCTCTCGCTCAACACCCTCGTCTCGGCCAGCTCGGGGTAGTCGAGCTCGCCATCGGCTGTGATGCCGAACTCCATCTTGTCCTCGAGGTAGAAGCTCTCGTCGGCCGCAGGGGTGATGGGGTAATAGGTCTGGAGCCTGCATCCGGCGACGATCTTTCCGAGGCCGACGATGGTGGTGCCGTTGACGAGGATCCTCCTGGTGCCGTTGGGGATGGGTTTGAGCGCGATGCCGATCGACTCTCCCTGGAAGTGCTCGTCGAAGTAATCGTAAGCGACCTGGGCCGCCACCATGTTGTTCCTCACGATGGCCCTCTTCGCCCTGAAGGCGTAGCTTAGGCCCTTCTCGAGGTTCTCGAGCTCTCCGCCGACGAGCCTGAAGGAGACGGCCACGGCAAGGGTGTTGACCATCCGCGTGAGGGCGCTCAGCTGCTGTTCGCCAATCAGATCCCCGACCCTCTTCAACAGGTCCATGTAGGGTACCGGGAAGACCTTGACGCCCGATTCGTTGACGGCCTTCACGACGTCCTTCAGGTTGTCCGCCACGCCCATCTCCCCGAGCTGCTTCTCGATCCGCGCCATCTCCTCCGGCTCGAGCATCGACTGGTTCTTCAGCCGCTCGCCCTCGAGGTACCTGTCGTAGATCAGCGCCCCTCCCTTCATCACATCGAAGGCATGCCTGAATACGGTCTCGGCGTCGAAGGAGGTGAGGACGTGGACCTCGTCGGTCACGCTCCTTACGGGCCCCTCGGATGCGACCACCGTGAAGTAGCTGTGCCTCCCCTTGATGTTCGAGAAGTACTCCCTCTTTCCGAAGACGTTGTACCCGGCCGAGGCGACCGCATAGGCGAAGGCGTTAGCGGACGAGTCGACCCCGCTTCCCTGCGCTCCACCTATCATCCAGCTGAATCGCATCCGGTGAATCACTTGGAACCCCGGTCCTCTTAAAGCAATCTCGACCCTCCGGCTAGGTGTTCAGGACTCCGTGACCACGGCGCAGAAAGCGTATACGGTGCGGCAGGGTGAGCTCAGAAAAGGGCGAATGATTCTTCGCGTTCCGGGCTACTCGACCTTGATCCGCTTTGCGGGCTTCTTTCCGCCCCTCTTCGGAAGTATCACCTCAAGGACTCCGTTGTTGTAGTTGGCCTTAGAGTTCTCGGCGTCGACCTCTCCGGGAAGGTCCACCTCCTTGTAGTACTTCCTCTGGGGAGTGTCGACCTTGATGATCAGGCGGTTCTCCTGTAGGTCCAGCTGGATGTCCTCCTTCTGAACTCCTGGGACCTCGGCGATCACCCTGATCCTGTCCTCCTCCTCGAGTACGTCGACCAGAGGCTCCCTCTCCACCGTCAGCATCGGCGGCTCACCCCTCCTTCCCGGCCTGACGTTCCCGAACTCCCTGATGACCGGCCTGCCGTCCGGTCCGATCGTTATCGAGTAGCCGTAGACGATGGGCCCGATCTCCCTCCTGACGCCCGTCGGAGTCCTGATCTCCCGGACTAGGTCCCTCGGAAGCTCCCGCTCGAAGCGCCTGAACTCCTCCTCGAACCAGCGCTCGAACTCCCTCATCATCTCGTCGATCAGCTCGAAGGGCCTGAACCTCCTCCTCCACCAGGGAGGCCACCACTCGT
Source organism: Candidatus Calditenuaceae archaeon JGI OTU-1 (assembly GCA_000494145.1). Taxonomy (GTDB): domain Archaea; phylum Thermoproteota; class Nitrososphaeria_A; order Caldarchaeales; family Calditenuaceae; genus Calditenuis. The sequence continues at coordinate 7,190 of AWOE01000031.1, forward strand.
CTCCCATGACCCCTCGCCGTTCAAGCGTCGTCCAACAGTAAAAACATTAGTGAACGGTGCGGAGGGAGACCTACGTGATCGAGCGGGTCGGCTTCATAGGTCTCGGCCTGATGGGGAGGCCTATGGCCAGGAGGCTTCTCGCAGCCGGTTACGGGCTTACCGTCCACAACAGGAGCAGGGGGCCTGTCGAGGAGCTGGCGTCGATGGGTGCTGTCCCTGCCGGGTCGCCGAGGGAGGTGGCCGAGAGGTCGGAGGCCGTGCTCCTGATGCTGCCGGACTCCGCAGAGGTCGAGCAGGTGGTCCTCGGGAAGGACGGGCTCATCGAGGGGCTGAGGCCCGGATCGGTGGTCGTCGACTGCTCGACCGTTTCTCCAGAGACCGAGGTGAGGATAGCGGCGAAATTGAAGGAGATCGGTGTGGACTACCTTGACGCACCTGTGACGGGGAGCACGCCGGCTGCCGAGGGCGGTACCCTCACGTTCATGGTCGGAGGCGAGAGGGCAGCGTTCGAGAGGGTTCTGCCGATCCTAAGGCATTTGGGGTCGAGGATTGAGCACATGGGCCCGGTGGGACACGGCCAGCTGACGAAGCTCTGCAACCAGATCGCCGTGGCAGGGAACCTCCTCGCAGCGGCCGAGGCCGTTCTGTTCGCGAAGAGGGTGGGGCTCGATCCGAAGAGGGTGATCGAGGTGATAGGGGCAGGTGCGGCGTCGTCCTGGCAGCTCGTCAACCTGGGCCCGAAGATGGTGGAGAGGGACTTCAGGCCGGGCTTCAAGGCGGTCCATCTGAAGAAGGACCTGAGGATCGTGATGGAGGTCTCCGAGAGGCACTCGCTCCCGCTACCGCTCGCTTCGCTGGCGTGGCAGATGGTGAGGTCCCTCGTGGCGTCGGGGTACGGAGAACAGGGCACGCAGGCGGTCATCGAGGTCCTCGAGAGGCTCGCGTCGGATCAGACGGCAGAGGGCTGAGGCGCTGAGGGCTCTGGGCAGATGGTTGAGGGCCGAAGGGGCGGCCCGGTCACTCCTTCCCCTCGAGGAGCGCCCTCCCCATGCCCGGGAGCCTTGATCTCCTGAGGGTCTTCATCAGCCTCCTCGCCTCGAGGTATTGTTTCACGAGCCTCTTGACGTCTCCCTCCCTTACGCCAGCGCCCCTCGCGATCCGCCGGGCCCTCGATCCGTCGATTATCGTCGGGTCCCTCCTCTCCTCAGGCGTCATGGAGTTGTAGATCGCCTCGAACTTCTTCGCCAGCTCCTCCGCCTTCTCCAGCTCCTCCTCCGGCAGCGAAGGAATCCCGGGTATCGGCAGGGACCTGAGGAACTTCGACAGCGGCCCCGCCTTCCTCACCTCCCTAAGCTGGGCTATCATGTCCTCCAGCGTGAACGTGCCCTTCGCGATCCTCTCGGCCTGCTGCTCGGACACCCTTATCTCCGCGAGCATGATCCGCTCGAGGACCGATCTGAGGTCCGGCATGCCGAGGAGCCGGGCGACGTAGGACTCCGGGTCGAAGAGCTCGATGTCCTCTATCCTCTCTCCGGTTCCTATGAAGCGGATCGGCGCACCCGTCGCAGCTACCGCCGAGAGCGCTCCGCCGCCCTTCGCCGAGGTGTCGAGCTTCGTCACCGCTATCCAGCCTATCGGCACCGTCCTGTGGAAGGCCTCCGCCTGAGGGCCTGCTGCTTGACCGATGGTCCCGTCGATCACCAGCCCTATCTCGTTCGGTCTGATCCTCTCCGCCATCTCCCTCATCTCCTCCATCAGCGACTCCTGGTCCCTGTGCCTTCCGGCCGTATCGATGACGATGTAGTCGTAACCCTGCGACGAGAGGTGCGCGACTCCCCTCAGGGCGATCCCGACCGCATCGGAGCTGTTCTCCTCGCCGTAGACCGGTATGCCCCGAGGGAGCAGGAGCTGTCTCAGCTGATCGAGGGCCGCAGGTCTGTAGGTGTCCGCTCCCACAACGCCGACCCTGAAGCCCCTGCTCTTGAGGAGGTTCGCGACCTTCGCGACCGTCGTCGTCTTGCCGCTGCCCTGAATTCCCACGAGCATCACGACGTAGGGCTTTGTCGTCGGCTTCACTAGCTCGGCCCTGTTCCTACCCAGAAGCTTCACGAGCTCCTCGTAGACCGCCCTCACCACGACGTCCTTCCTCGAGATGCCGGGCGGCGGCTTCTCCCTCTCGGCCCTCTCCCTGATCCTGTCGGAAAGCTCCTTCACCAGCTCGACCCTGACGTCTGCCAGGAGCAGAGCCCTCTGTATCCCCCTGATCAGCTCCTCCGTAGCCTCCCTGTCGGCCGTGGGCCTCCCGATGAACTTGCTGAGAGCTGCCCTCAGCGCCTCCGCCGGGTTCACCGGATGACCGGGCATTCGCAGGGTATTAAGCCAATACCCGTGGGCGGTGGGCTTTTACGGAGATGTGACGGAGCAGAGACGATGTCGGTCTCCGATAACCTCGACGCTGTCGAGCTGACGGGGATAAGGAGGTTCTTCGAGGCGGCCTCCCGCTTTCCCGACGCGATCAACTTAGGAATAGGTGAGCCGGACCTGGACCCTCCTTCCGAGCTGATCGAGGCGGCCGCGAGGCACATGAGGGAGGGGCGGAACAAGTACGGGCCGATCGCCGGAGTGAGGGAGCTGAGGGAGGAGCTGGCGAGCAGGCGCTCAACGGCCTCGAGTTCGATCGGACCGGAGAACGTCTTCGTAACGGTCGGAGGCGAGAACGCCCTGTTCGCGTCCATGGCTTCTGTCCTCAGACGGGATGACGAGGTCGTCGTGATCTCACCGGCCTTCCCATCTTACGCTGCCATCACGAGGATCTTCGGTGCGAGACCGGTTTTCCTCAGAACAGGTCAGGAGCGAGGCTTCGTCCCCAGCGAGGCGGAGCTCAGGTCGCTGGTCACCCGAAGGACGAGGGCGTTCGTCGTCAACTCGCCCTCCAACCCCACCGGTGCGGTCTACGGCCGGGAGGAGATGGGGGCTGTCGTCCGGGTCGCTGAGGAGGCCGGTGCGTACGTGATCTCCGACGAGGTCTACGAGCCGTTCGTGTACGACGGCGAGTTCTTCAGCGCCGCCAACCTCATCGACGATTACCCCAGGATAATAGTCGTCCAGAGCTTCTCGAAGAGCCTCTCGATCACCGGATGGAGGCTCGGGTACATGATAGCGCCTGCGGATCTGACGGAGCGGATCCAGAAGTTCCTGCTCTACTCCCACGCGTGCCCACCGACCTTCGTTCAGCATGCGGTCCTCGACGTCCTGAGGTCAGGCGTCTACGCCGAGTACGTGAGGCGGGCGAGGGAGCTCTACAGGAAGAGGAGGGACCTGGTCGTCGAGCTGATGAGGGAGGAGGGGCTGGAGCTCTCGGTCCCGAAGGGGGCCTTCTACGCCTTCCCGAGGCTTCCGGGGAAAGCTGACGACGAACGGTTCTGCGTCAGGCTCCTCGAGGAGAAGAGGGTCGTGGCGGTTCCCGGTTCATCATACGGTCCTGGCGGGGAGGGACACATTCGGGTGAGCTTCGCTGCATCGGAGGAGAAGCTCGTCGAGGGCATCAGGAGGATCGGTCAGATGCTGAGGGAGTTGGGACAGACCTGAGAGCTCAGCGTCCGCCCCTGATCCTCTGGAGGACTCCGTCCAGCTCGGATTCGTCCCTACCTGTCCCTGCGAAAGTCACCTTCTCGCCCTCCCGCCTCGCTTCGACGAAGCCCTCGTTGATCAGGAATTGGAGGTGGGCAAGCGTCTCCAGAACCGCCAGCCATCTGTCGATCGGCCCCAACGTATCGAAGTGTCCCCTCGACCACGAGATGTTCCGGGCCACGCCGATCAGTTCGTTCCCCTTCCCGGCACCCGCCATCGCCTCCGCCAACCTCTTCCTGTGGTGGGCGAAGAGGTAATCGATCCTGCCCTTAACGTTGCGGAACGGTTCACCGTGCGCGGGGAGGACGAGCTCTGGCCCCAGGGACTCCGTCGAGACGAGCGATCGGAGGTAGGACCTGAGGGCGTCGTATCCCTCGACCGGGTAGTAGGAGACGTTCGAGGTCTCGTTCGGAAGCAGGTGGTCCCCCGAGACCAGCACCTTCCTCCTGGCGTCGTAGAGCGTCACGTGTCCTGGCGTGTGGCCAGGCGTCGGGATCACCTTCCACCTTCCGGCTACCGACTCGAATTCCTCGCCGCCCTTGAGCGGCTCGTAATCGATGGAGAGGTGCTGGAGGTTGAACCTGAAGAACTCGAGGACGTCCTTCCGCAGCCGCTCGTCGAGGCCCAGAGCCCTGAGCTGATCGCCGCCGCTCTCGACTACGCTCCGCATGAATCCGATCACGTCGATCTCCTGCTGGTGCATCCTGAACTCGGGCCCGAAGGCCTCCCTCAGACCCCTGACGCCTCCGGTGTGGTCGTTGTGGATGTGCGTCAGAACGACCTCNTTCAACCTCGAATTTCCTGCGATGTCCCTCAGAGACCGGACCAGCTCTTCCGCAGTCTGCCTGAAGCCCGTGTCAACGATGAGCTTGCCGTCCTCCAGCTCGAGCAGGTAGAGGTTGACGTGGCCTATGTAGGTCCCCGGGTGCTCCACCCTCACCCTGAGAACGTCCTCGAGGACCCTTCCGATCGTGATCAACCCCCGGGATGACCTCACCTCACTCGGGAAATACCTTAACGACCCCAGCAGTTCCACCGTTAGAACGGAAGGTTCCGGAACTTCGATCCGGCGCACGCTTTTATGGTTCCGGTCGATTGCTCCTATCAGGTCACCGTAATGTGCGGGATAATCGGGTTCACGGGCGACGGCAAGGCGCTGGAGGTCCTCCTGAAGGGCCTCAGGCGGCTCGAGTACAGGGGTTATGACTCGTCTGGGCTGGCGCTCCTCACCGCCGACGGCATCAGGGTCGTCAAGAGGGTGGGGAGCGTCGAGAACCTCGAGAGGGAGGCGTCGTCCCTCAGGGACGTCAAGAGCTCGGTCGGGATCGCCCACACCAGATGGGCCACTCACGGCGGCGTATCCGACAGGAACGCCCACCCGCACACTTCCTGTGACGGCAGGGTCGCGATCGTCCACAACGGGATCATCGAGAACTTCGAAGAGCTGAGGGCCGAGCTAGAGGAGAGGGGACACGTCTTCTCCAGCGAGACCGACAGCGAGGTGATCGCCCACCTCCTCGAAGAGGAGCTGCGCCGGAGACCCGATGACCCTCGGGGAGCCCTCACGTCCGTCGTCAGGAGGCTTAAGGGGAGCTTCGCCTTCATCGCGATAAGCACTTGGACCTCCGATGCGATCCTCGGGGCACGATACAACTCGCCGCTCGTCGTGGGGATGGGGAAGGGGTTCTCGATACCGGCCAGCGACGTCCTGAGCTTCCTCGAGTGGACCGACGACGCGATCTTCCTCGAAAACGAGTCGTGTGCCATCGTACGCCCCGGCAGCGTCGAGTCCTGGCTGATCACCGGAGAGGACCTGGACCTGAAGGTCGCGAAGGTCGCGATAGAGGTCTCGGAGGTCGAAAAGAGGGGATACGTCCACCACACTTTGAAGGAGATCCACGATCAGCGGGTCACGGTCCAGAGGACGCTCACACAGGATCTGGGGCCGCTGGAGGAGGCTGCGAAGCTGCTGCGCGGCGCTTCAAGGGTCTTCCTGGTCGCTGCGGGGACGAGCTACCATGCAGCCCTCGTCGGAAGGCACGTCCTGGCGGAGCTGGCCGACGTCGATGCCCAACCGGTCCTCGCCAGCGAGTACGCCCTCGCATCTAGATGGGTGAACGGCGACTCGGTCGTGGTGGCCATCAGCCAGAGCGGCGAGACCGCTGACGTCCTCGAGGCTGTCAGGGACGCCAAGAGCAAGGGCGCCAAGGTCATAGGGGTCGTCAACATGCCGGGCTCGAGCCTCGAGAGGCTCTCGGACGTCCACATCAACATCAGGGCCGGTCCCGAGATAGGGGTCGCCGCGACCAAGAGCTTCACGTCCCAGGTCATAGCGCTCGTCAGGCTCGCATGCGCCGTATCCGGAAGGGAGGTAACGCTGGACGCCGAGGAGCTGGGCAGGTGCGTGGAGGAGGTCCTCGAGCAGGAGCCCCAGATCGCGGAGATCGCGAAGGACCTGAAGGACTCGAAGGACATCTACCTCGTGGGACGCGGCGTCCACTTCCCGATAGCGCTCGAGGGTGCGCTGAAGGTGAAGGAGCTCGCCTACGTCCACGCCGAGGGCCTCCCCGCAGGAGAGCTGAAGCACGGAACCCTTGCCCTGATAGAGAAGGGAACACCGGTGATCGTGCTGAACCCTTCCGACGAGACGTACGTCGACACCCTCTCCAACTGCCAGGAGCTCAAGGCGAGGGGAGCCACGGTCATCGGCATCTCCGACAGGCACCACCCGAGTTACGACTTCTTCGTCAGGGTGCCGAGGACGAGCTCCAAGTTCGCATCCGTCCTGTTGGAGGTGATACCGCTCCAGCTCCTCGCGTACTACATGGCGCTCGAGAGGGGCGCCGAGATCGACAGGCCGAGGAACCTCGCCAAGAGCGTCACCGTGAAGTGAGTCCCCTGCAACGGCGTCAGGGTTTTTGATCCCGCGATCCTGTGACCCATAGGCGATGATGAGTGAACGTCGCGTCTGACCGGTGATTTCAGGAGTGGGGTCTGAGCCCCAGGTTCCGGAAAACGGCTAATACAGAGGGGGTACACCACGTCACCACGTGAAGATTGTCGCGGTCATGGGCAGCAAGAACTCGGGGAAGACGACGGTCGCTGAGTTCCTCGTTGAGCGGTTCGTCCGTGACGGGTTCAGGGTTGCGGCAGCGAAGCACATCCACCACGAGTTCACCATCGACACGGAGGGCAAGGACACCTGGAAGCTCTCGAGGAAGGGTGCCAGGATAGTCGCGAGCATCTCCCCGAACGAGTTGGCCGTCCTTTTCTACGCCGTTGAGAGCTGGGACTCGAGCTTCGAGAGGCTTGTGAGGATGATTGAGGGCGAGGTCGATGTGCTGATAGCGGAGGGCTTCCACATGCTGCTCGGCGGAGACGAAAGGGTGTACAAGATCCTGACCGTGAAAAGCCCGGAAGATCTCGGGACGTTTCTCCCCCGCCTCAAGGAGCCCATACTGGCCGTCGTCAACAACACGGGCACCAAGCTGAACCTGCCTGACACAAAGGTGTATACCCCACCGCTGACCGAAGACTTCTACAGACACGTAAAGCAGGGCATGGGGCTTCAGTAGCCTCGGGACATCGGGTTTGACGGTGTGCGGGGTGTTATCGCCCGGGGCGCATCTAAGCAGTTTATTAAGGAATTGGATGGGGTCGAGCGAAGACAGACGCTTGGAGTCGACCATCTTCCCCGAATCCAGCCCGACCCTTAAGGCCGCCTCTGGGGCTTACGGCATAGGCGGAAACCTTTCCATCAAGTTGTTTGGTGCGTGAACTATCCGATCGATCATCCTGAAGACTTAACTATTTGTGGAACGTGCTCATGTTATGCAGATAACTAGTGACTTCATAACTTACGTGAGGAGAAATTTTGACATCCTTCCAGCGTTTTTGCTTTTTTCATTCGTTGCCTCTACGCTCTTCTGGATGCCTGCTGTTGCCGGCGTTTCATGGGAGGTTTTGGCAATAGCGGCAAGCCCAATATTAACGACGATCGGTGTTTTTATGGCCCACCGATTGAATGAGAAAATCAGGAATCCAAAACTAAGGTTCATACAGTGGGGTGCATACATAGTCACCGACAGTTCTGTTAGGATTTTCGCAGAGGTTGAGAATGCTGCCGGAAGAGAGGTTGCCAGAGATGCCCGAGCTACTATAACCATAAAGAAGATTGAAAATGGTGAAGAGAAGCCCTTAGAAACAGCCGACCTGATACCTAGGGAACAATTAATATTTTACGATGTTCCTCTGGTCCCTTACGAAACCGTTAGGGTCGAAGGTGAACCGATACCATGGGTTATACCAGAAGTACCTTGTCAGTCGAGGGGACTCCACAATATAGCGCTTAAACATATCACTAACATCGGGCCGAGTCAGAGGAACAAAGCAAACATCTTGGAAGTCATACGTCTAAAAGATGATCCCTCTTACTATTTGAGAGTCTTTTCCGAATACGGAACTGAAATAGTAAAAATTCCGTCATCTACAACATACATGCTACGAATAAACCGCGGTCATCGCGGTTCTGCAACATACAAGCTACGAAAAAACCGCGGCTTTTATGCGATTCGTAGAGTAAGGTGCGTTCTTAAACCTGGGATCTATAAATTCTACCTACAGATTTCCGCCGATAAAGCCTATCCAGTTACCGGAGTTATGGAGGTTGACACAGTTAAAGATGTGATCAGATTTCTAAAACCGCGTCAGACACCGATTAGCCTGAGCGAGCTAGAACCGACCGAATTGAGTTCTTTACAACAATCTGAATTGAGATCTTTATTGTTGTAGCGATTATGTCGTTATGGATGGAAGGACCATGATGGGGACCATCCACAAGCAAGCCCCGATTGCGGATATGATGATTTATAACAGCACTGGAGTGTGAAGAAAAATTTGATTGTACTTCGTGTTCTAAAAGTTTTATACCAAAAACTAGGACAGTTATTATGAGCGGGGGTAGCCAAGCCTGGTCAAAGGCGCAGGGCTTAGGACCCTGTCCCGTAGGGGTTCGTGGGTTCGAATCCCACCCCCCGCACCTTTGATGCGTAAGAACGCCAGAACTTCCGCAACTGGAGTCCTAACTTTTCCTGAACGGAAGCGTTCGAGGACGTTCTTCTGTGAGGCACGCTGTCAGACCGTCACACCAGGCCCCCGCAACTCTCGAGAAGGGTCTGA